>CAZWEY010000161.1:0-5483 GCA_964632055.1 uncultured Sphingomonadaceae bacterium | reverse complement strand
TCGGGCTGGTCACGGCCAAGGCGCTGGCGATGGCCACGGGCAAGCCCTTGATCGCCATCAATCATCTGGAAGGCCATGCGCTCTCTCCGCGCCTTGCCGATGCCTCGCTCGCCTTTCCCTATGCGCTGCTGCTCGTATCTGGCGGCCATTGCCAGATACTGAGGGTGGATGGCGTTGGCCGCTATCGCCGCTTTGCAACCACCATCGACGATGCGCTGGGCGAAGCCTTCGACAAGACCGCCAAGATCCTGGGCCTGGGCTATCCCGGCGGCCCCGCGGTGGAACGGCTTGCCAATGAAGGCGACCCGCGCGCAGTGCCCCTGCCCCGCCCCTTGCTGGGCACCAAGGATCCGCATTTTTCCTTTGCCGGACTCAAAAGTGCGGTGATGCGAGCAAAACACGCAGGCTTGCACAGCGATGCCGATATTGCCGCCAGCTTCCAGCAGGCAGCGGTGGATTGCATAGCTGACCGGCTGGCAAGTGCACTTGCAAACATGGGCGAGGTCAGCGCGCTGGTCGTTGCCGGCGGGGTCGCCGCCAATGGCCGTATCCGTTCTGCGCTGGAGCAGATAGCAAAGCAGCGTGGCATTCCCTTCGTCGCGCCGCCCATTTCCCTGTGCACGGATAATGCGGCGATGATCGCCTGGGCGGGAATTGAGCGCTATGGTGCGGGCCAGTCCGATCCGCTGGATTGCGTTGCAAGGCCGCGCTGGCCGCTCGATCCTGAAGCGGAGCCGGCCAGAGGGGCAGGAGTAAAGGCTTGAGCAGGCTTGGCGTCATCGGAGCAGGCGCATGGGGCACCGCACTCGCGCAGATGCTGGCGAGCGACGGACGCGAAGTGCTGCTTTGGGCGCTCGAGACCGATCTGGTGGAAGCGATCAACACCACCCATCGCAATGCGCTCTATCTGCCCTCGTGCGAACTGGCCCCATCCATCCAGGCAACCGGAACGCTTGGCGATCTGGCAGCATGCGATATCGCTTTGGTGGTGACACCTGCCCAGCATCTGTCAGCCGTGCTGGGTGGTCTGCCCCGCTTCCCGCGCGATCTGGTGCTTTGCAGCAAGGGGATCGAGGCCGGAACCGGCCGCCTGATGAGCGATGTCGCCGCAACACTTGCCCCCGCAAGCGACATTGCCGTGCTCTCCGGTCCCACTTTCGCGCATGAGGTGGCCGCTGGCCTTCCCACCGCCGTCACGCTCGCCTGCGGTGGAGGCGAAGCGCAATGGGACAGGCTTTGCACTGCCCTCGCTCGCCCCCATTTCCGGCCCTATTATTCGGCCGATGTGATCGGCGCCGAAGTGGGCGGCGCGATCAAGAACGTGCTGGCGGTGGCCTGCGGCGTGGTCGAAGGGCTGCAACTTGGCCAGAACGCGCGGGCCTCGGTCATGTCGCGCGGCTATGCCGAAATGCTGCGCTTTGGCGAGGCGCTGGGGGCGCAGGCTGAAACATTGGCCGGTCTTTGCGGACTGGGCGATCTGGTGCTTACCTGCACCTCCACCTCCAGCCGCAATTTCTCGCTGGGCAAGGCGCTGGGCGAAGGCGCATCGGCCCGCACGCTGATGGCAGACCGCCGTACGGTCGCGGAAGGGGCTCATACCGCGCCTGTTCTGGCAGAACTGGCGGCGCGCCATGGCGTTGCCATGCCGATCATCGATGCGGTGAACCGCCTGCTGGCAGGCGAGGCTGCGCGCGATGTGGTGTTCGACCTGCTGGCCCGTCCGCTCCGGCCCGAAACCGGCGCTCCTGCATGAGCGAGGCGGAGCAGCACAAGGATATCGCCGCCCTTGCCAGAGGCGGGCGCACCAATTTTCTCGGTTTCCTGCTGCGGCTCGCGGCCAGGCTTCCTTTTCTTTTCATCGCAGGCCGCCTTTATGGCGCCGATGCGCTGGGCCGCTTTGCCTCTGCGCTGGTCATGGTCGAGCTGTTTGGCCAGCTTTGCGCGCTGGGCCAGAAACGCGGCCTTGCCCAGTGGCTGTCTCATGCAGAAGGCGAAAACGAAGCCAATATTCTTGCCGACGGGCTGTTTCTGGCCGGATTGTTCGCGGCATTGGCATCCATCGGGCTTTATCTTTTCCCCTGGCCGATGTTCCCCAGCGGCCAGTTCACCGAAACCGACCGGCTGCTCGCTTTCTCGATAATTCCGCTGGCGCTGACCGAGGTGGCGCTGGCAGCCCAAGCCTATCGCTATGATGTGGCAACGACCGTGCGGGCGCGCGCCGTCGTCGAGCCATGGACCATCTCGATCATGGCCGGGCTGATGTATTTCGCCCTGCCTCAAAGCGGGCTGGCGGTGGCCTTTCTGCTCTCGGTCATCGCCGCCATGCTGACGGCTTTCTGGCCGATGATCCGCGATTACGGCCTGCCCAAAGGCTGGCTTCCGCATCCCTCGCGCATGGCCGGACTGGTGCGGCAAAGCCTGCCTCTGGCAACTGCCGACGCCATCGAATGGGGCACAAGGCGCGTCGATATCTTCCTGCTCGGCTATTTCGCCTCACCGGCAACGGTGGGCATCTATTATGTTGCCCAACAGGTCGCCAGCCTGCCGCAAAAGCTCAAGACCAGTTTCGAGCCGATCCTTGGCCCGGTCATCACGCGCAATCTGAAACAGCGCAATTTTGCGGCCATTTCGCGGCAGGTCTGTCAGGTCGGCTTCTGGATCACAGCGGCACAAGCCGGCATCGCGCTCGCTCTGGGCATCCCCGGCGAAGGGGTGATGGGGCTGGTCGGGCCGAATTTCGTCGCCGGAACGGGTGCTCTGGCCTTCCTGCTCGGCGCCGAAGTGGTGGCTGCCACTGCCGTCGTGGCAGAAGCTGCGCTGGTCTATATGGCCCGCATCCGCAACCTGCTGCTTTCGATCGGCACAATCGTGCTGCAAGCCGGGCTGACGCTTGCCGCTCTGACCATCCTGAAGCGCGAGGGGGCCTCCGAACTGGTCATGGCAGCAGCAGCGGCAGCGGCGCTGATGCTGGCGCTGGGGGCCGCCTCGCTGGTCAAGGCGCTGGTGCTCGCGCGTTTGCTGGGCCAGCCGGTCAATAATTGGCGCTGGGCGCTGGTCTATGCCATTGCCCCTGCCGTGCTGGTCGGCTGGCTGGCCACGCAACTTCCCGAATGGGCCGAATTGCTGTTCGGCATTCCGGCCATATTGATCACCTATGGCTGGGTCATCTGGCGGCGCGGTTTCGGCCCGGAAGATCGCATCCTGTTTCGCAAGAATCTGGGAGGCAGCAAGGACAGTGGCGCGAACAAGCCGCTTTGCGCCGAGACTGACTGCGGATAGCCCATACCCATGACCATGATGCCCCGCTCTCCCCTCCTGCCGATCGCCATTGGCGCTTGTGCCGCCCTTCTCATGGCCTTCTTAGCAGCGCACGAGCAAGGCAAGGACATGGCAGACAAGCTTGCGAGCCGGTCGCGCGAGGCAATCGCGAAGGCAGGCGGAACCGGCATCACGGCCAGCTTCATCACCCGTCAAGGATGGCCGACGCGCCACCCGGTGCTCTCTGGCGGCGAGGGACTGGATGAAGGGATCAGGGCGCGCACAGCGCGCGCAATTGCCGCGATTGACGGTGTCGGCGCAGTGCGCTGGGCCAATGGGCAGGGACGTTCTGCCGGGGCACAACCACCGCCCAATCCGCTCCATTGCCAGGACGATGTCGAAGCCCTGCTGCGCACCCGCACTATCCGCTTCCGGGAAGGCAGCGCAAGAATCGAGCAGGGCAGCCTGCGCCTGGTCGACGAAGTGGCCGCTGCGCTGAGACCCTGCCTGGGCTCGATCATCGCCATTACCGGCCACACAGACACATCCGGGCGAGAACCGGACAATATCCGACTTTCTCGCGATCGGGCCGAAACAATACGCAATGCGCTGATCGAGCGCGGCATTCCCGCCGATGGATTGCGGATCAGGGGCGTCGGGTCCCGGCAGCCGATTGCCGGCCTTGACCCGGCAGATCCGGCCAACCGCCGGATCGAATTTTCGGTCGTGGAGAGTGTTGCGGTGATCCCTACACCGGTTGACGTTCCGGGCGCGAGATAGAAGGGTTAGACAGGCATGCCGATCTGGTTAGAACTGGGAATCCTGACAATTTTCGCTTACGTGGCAGGCATGGCTGTGGGCTGGTCCATCTGGGGACGCCCGACGAGAAAATGACAAACCTGTCAGGATGAGAGAAAGGAGCCCTGGATGAGCGAAATGATAGCGCAGAACTGGTGGCTGCTGCTTGCAGCGCTTCTGATCGGCATTGTTGTCGCATGGTGGATATTCGCCATCAATGACCGGACCCGGATCGATGCCGGGCTGGCGCGCGATGTGATGGAAGAAGGCGCGGCTCCTGCCGCCCGCAATTCAGCCCTGATGGATGCGCCCCCAGCAGCGGCTGTGGCCAGCAAGACTGCCGCCCCGCCTACCCCTGAAGCCGATGCCACCGCAGGAGACGACCTTACGCGGCTGAAAGGTGTCGGCCCCAAACTCAGTGCCTTGCTGCATGGCCTTGGCATCAGCAGCTTTGCCCAGATCGCCAGCTGGAGCGATGCCGATATCGACCGCATCGATGCCCAGCTGGGCAATTTTTCCGGCCGTATTCGTCGCGACAGCTGGCGCGAACAGGCGGCCTTTCTCGCCACAGGCGATATGCAGGGTTTCGAGGAAAAATTCGGCAAACTTTAAGCCCGTCATTTTTGGCCGACCATATCTGGAGCAGGAGTAGGGAATGTCTGAAGCGGTTTATCCGGTTCCGCAGGAATGGGCAGCAAATGCCCTGATCGACAATGAAAAATATCTCGCCATGTATCGCCGCTCAATCGACGATTCAGAGGATTTCTGGCGCGAGCAGGCTCAACGGATAGACTGGATCAAACCCTTCACCAAGGTGAAGCAGACGAGTTTTGCCAAGGCCGATTTCGGTATTGAATGGTTTTCGGATGGCACGCTCAACCTGTCCGCCAATTGCCTTGACCGCCATCTGGCCGAGCGCGGCGATGCAACGGCGATCATCTGGGAACCGGATTCTCCCGAAACGCCTGGCCGCCGTCTCACCTATCGCGAACTGCACAAAGAAGTATGCCGCCTCGCCAATGCCCTCAAGGCCAATGGCGTGAACAAGGGCGACCGGGTTACCATCTACCTCCCCATGGTGCCCGAAGCCGCTGTCGCCATGTTGGCATGCGCCCGCATAGGTGCAGTACATTCCATTGTCTTTGCTGGATTTTCTCCCGAAGCTCTGGCTGGCCGGATCGAAGATTGCGAAAGCACCGTCGTCCTCACAGCCGACGAGGGCCTGCGCGGCGGCAAGAAGGTTCCGCTCAAAGCCAATGTCGATGAGGCGCTGAAAAAAGTATCCGTCAACCGCGTCATCATGTTGCGCCATACAGGCGCCGAGGTGCCACTGGTAGAGGGCCGCGATGTGGACTGGGCTGACGCCGTGGCAGGACAAAGCGCGGATTGCCAACCTGAAGAAATGGGCGCGGAAGACCCGCTGTTCA
>CAZWEY010000160.1:0-5508 GCA_964632055.1 uncultured Sphingomonadaceae bacterium | reverse complement strand
CCGGACATTCCAGGCCAAGCCGCTGTGGCAGCGGGCATTGATCGTGGCGGCAGGGCCGGTGGCGAATTTGCTGGTGGCCGTCGCCATTTTCGCGGCATTCAACCTCGCTTATGGCAGGCTCGATATCCGCCCGGTGGTGAGCGGATTTGCCGAGCAATCAGCCGCGCGCGATGCCGGTGTGCAGCAAGGCGATCTTATCGTTGCTGTCGACGGCGATGCACTGGAAAGCCATCAGCAACTTTTAGAAAAGATAGCTCTTTTTCCCGGCCGCGATGTCGCGCTGACAGTAGAGCGGGGCGGGGACAGGCAGGATATCCGCCTGCGCATTGCCAGCGTGACCGAAACCGACCGTTTCGGCAATGAAAGCCGGGTCGGCCGCATCGGGATCTATTCTGCTGGCGGACGCGTGGTGCCGGTATCGGCACTGGAAGCAGTGACTCTTGCGGGCAGCCAGAGCTGGGCGATGATACGGATGATGGCCACCGGCGTTGTCCAGATCGTGACGGGCGAGAGGTCGGTCAAGGAGTTGGGCGGGCCGATCAAGATCGCCAAATATTCAGGCGAGCAACTATCGCTCGGTCCCCAGGCCTTTGTCGCCTTTGTCGCCCTGGTTTCGATAAACCTCGCATTCATCAACCTGCTGCCAATCCCCGCTCTGGATGGCGGTCACCTTGCCTTTTATGCAGCAGAGGCCGTGCGCAGGAAGCCGGTGGGGGCGCGTGGTCAGGAATGGGCCTTTAGGACCGGCATGGCGCTTGTGCTGGCGCTGATGCTCTTTGTGACGCTGAATGATGTGATCTCGCTTGTTTCCTTCGGGAGTTAGGCGGGGAAAAGGGCGAGGCAACCCCGCAAGAATGCGGGACTTGGCTTGATTGGATTGGGCGCTTCGGGCACAGGGCTCTCAGTGCTGGATTTGCCGTTCGGGCAGGTGGCAGGCGATTAGATGAAAGTACCCTTGTCGATGATTGGACAGGATTTGGAACAGACCGGCAAAGCTGCTGCAGCCAGGCGTCTTGCATTGGCATTGCTGGCTGGCTCTGTGCTTGCTGGTGTGCCGGATGTGGCCCTGGCGCAAGAGACAGAGGCAGCCGCGCAAGAGGGTGCTGTGGCTCCGCAAGCAGAAGTCATCCGCAGCCTGATCGTCGTCGGTTCGCAGCGCCTCGAGCCGAACACCATCCTCAGCTACACCCAGATCCGGGTCGGTCAGACATATAGCCAGGCCGCCGCCGACCAGGTGCTGAAGGATCTTTACGGCACCGAACTGTTTTCTGACGTCAAGGTTCGCAATAACGCCGGCAATGTGGTGATCGAGGTCAAGGAAAGCCCGGTCGTCAACCGCATCATCCTTGAGGGCAACAAGCGCATCAAGGATGACAAGATCCTGCCCGAGATCAAGCTGGCCGCGCGCCAGATATTTACCCGTTCCAAGGTGCGTGCCGACGTTGCCCGCATCATCGAGCTCTATAAGCGCAAGGGCCGCTTTGCCGCCACGGTTGAGCCGAAAATGGTCGAGCTGGAACAGAACCGCGTCGATATCGTGTTCGAGATCCGTGAAGGGCCGAAATCCAAGGTTCGCAAGATCAACATCATCGGCAACGAAAAGTTTGGCGATGGCAAGCTGCGCGGCGAGATGGTGACCAAGCAGGCGCGCTTCTTCCGCCTGTTCAGCTCCAGCACCGGCTATGACCCGGACCGTCTGGCGTTCGACCAGCAGAAGCTGCGCCAGTTCTACCTGACCGAAGGCTATGCCGATTTCCGGGTGGTTTCGGCTGTTGCGGAGCTGACCCAGGACAAGAAGGACTTCATCATCACCTATGTGGTCGAAGAAGGCGACCGCTACAAATTCGGCCCCTCCAAGGTGGAGAGCCAGCTGCGCGATTTCGACAGCGAGGCACTGACCCAGGCACTCCCGATGAAGGAGGGCGACTGGTATAACGCCAAGAAGGTCGAGGACATGGTTGAAGGCCTCACCGAAAGGGCCGGAAGCCAGGGCTATGCTTTTGCCGATGTTCGTCCCCAGTTCGACAGGAGCAAGGACGACCTGACCATGTCGATCACCTATACCATAGGTGAGGCGCCGAGGGTCTATGTCGAAAACATCGCGATCAACGGCAATACGCTGACCCAGGACAAGGTGATCCGGCGCGAATTCCGCATTGCAGAGGGCGATGCATTCAATTCGGCTGCGGTGAAGCGTTCGACCAACCGCATCAAATCGCTCGGCTATTTCCAGGAAAATTTCGAAGTTTCCCAGGAGCAGGGCAGCGCACCCGACCGCATCAGCCTTGCCGCCAATGTGGAAGAACGCCCGACCGGCGAGCTTCAGCTTTCGGCAGGCTTCTCGAGCCTCGAAAGCTTCATCTTCCAGGCATCGGTGCAGCAGCGCAACTTCCGCGGGCGCGGGCAGACTCTGGGCACCAGCCTTGATTATTCGCGTTATACCAAGTCAATCTCGGTCAGCTTCACCGAGCCCTACCTGTTCGACAAGAATGTCTCCGCCGGTATCGACGTCTATCGTCGTAGCCAGAATAGTTTCAATTACTTCCGCAAGGATCGTAACAACACATACGAGCGTGATACGGTGGGTATCTCGTTTCGTGCAGGCGTCCCTCTTACCGAATATATGACCCTTATCGGTCGCTACACGCTCAATTTCGACAAGGTTACCCTGGGTCGCGAATATTACGCCGACCGCGATGGGGACGGGATCGAGACCTGCGAGCCGATTCTGGCCGGGCGCTATTTGTGCGATGCGCTTGGCAGCCGGGTCAGCTCCATTCTCGGTGCTTCGCTGATCTGGGATACGACGGATAACCGCATGAGGCCGACGCGGGGCCGGGCTGCATCCCTGAATGTGGATTTCGCAGGGCTGGGCGGTGCAGTGAAATATGCCCGTTTCCGGGCCAATGCCGTGCAATATTGGCCGGTGGGTGGCGGCTTCATCTTCTCGGTTTCGGGCGAGGCCGGGCACATCAAATCGCTGGAGAACCGCAAGCAGGCCGGGGTTGACGATGTCCGGCTTACGGACCGCTTCTTCCTTGGTGAGCCGGAACTGCGCGGTTTCGGCATTCGCGGGGTCGGGCCTCGTGTATTGCGCTATGAAACGGCGCTGGACGATGCCGGCAACAAATACCGCGTCGACCCGACCGATCCGTTCACCAATGACGCGCTGGGTGGCAAGACCTATTACAAGGCGCGTGCAGAGCTGGAGATTCCTCTCAGTTCCGGTGCGCGTGAGATGGGGCTGAGGCCTTCCATCTTCATGGATGCCGGTGCGGTGTTCGGTCTCAAGCGGCCGAATATCACGACTCTGGCGCCTCCGGGCGAATTCTTCCCTCAGCGCAACGATCAGGGCGCACCGCTTTACCTCCAGAATGTCTATGATGCTGCGGGCGAGATCACTGATGTGATCGAGACGACCGACGCCTTCCACCCGACTCATCTGGAAACTGACGGGTCACCATCGGCAAACCGGGCGTTGGGTTCGACCATTCCCTCCTTCGACGAAGTCTATGTCGGCAATTCCCCCAAACCGCGCATCGCAGTTGGCGTGGGCGTGAACTGGAATTCCCCCTTCGGCCCATTGCGCATCGATTTCGCCAAGGTCCTCGTGAAAGTGCACGGGGACAAGACCAAACCTTTCTCGTTTAACGTAGGAACCCAATTCTGATGAATAAACTGATATATTCGGTCGCCGCCGCAGGTCTCGCTCTCTCAGTTGCCCCGCTCGCCGTGGCGCCTGCCTCGGCGCAGGCCATCAAGGGTATCGGCATCGTCAATATCCAGGCGGTCATGGCCAATTCCAATGCCTTCAAGGTTGCCGAGCAGCAGCGCCCTGTAACCTACAAGGCCCAGATCGATCAGGCCGAGAGCCGCAGCACCGCGATCAGCGCTCAATTGAAGCCGCTGGTCGACAAGTTCGAGGCAGACCGCAAGGCGGCCAAGCCCGACAATGCCGCGCTTCAGCAGCAATATGTCGCCATCCAGCAGATTCAGCAGAACGGCCAGCAGGAAATCGAAAAGATTCTCCAGCCCGTCGCGCTGTCTCGCGCCTATGTCGAAGAGCAGATCAACGACAAGCTGGATCAGGCCATCGCACAAGCCGCCAAGAAGGCTGGCGTCTCGCTGGTCATCACGCCTGACAATGTCGTTTTTGCCGACAATGCCTATAACCTCAACCAGGGCGTGCTGAACGAACTGAATACGCTGGTCCCTTCGGCTCAGCTCGTTCCGCCCCAGGGCTGGCTGCCGCGCTCGATGCGCGAACAGCAGGAAGCGGAGCAGGCAGGGGCCTCACAGGCGTCATCCGGCAAGCCTGCCAGTGGCCGCTGATGGGCAGACGCCATAAGGGCGGTCGGGGCTAAAGATAAAGAAGGTGCTCACCATGTGGCAGGATTTTAATAAATTCCCAATTCGTTGGTTTATTTTATTTTTCATGTCTTGCCTGATTTTATACAAAGTATGGTGATTTTGCCTTTTTGAAGGCTCGGTAAGTGTCAGGGGTGAGCAAATGAATGAAACCGGACAGGCGCCGGTCGTCTATGATATTCAGAAGATACTCAATGCCTTGCCGCATCGGTATCCTCTGCTTCTGGTAGACCGCGTCGCCAGCCTGACTATCGGCGAGGAAATCCACGCCATCAAGGCGGTCAGTTTCAACGAGCAATTCTTCCAGGGCCATTTCCCCGGAAGGCCGATCATGCCCGGCGTGCTTCAGATCGAGGCGCTGGCGCAAAGCGCGGCGATTCTGGCGATCGAAACGCTGGAACTGGCCGGATCGGGCAAGCTCGTTTATTTCATGGCGATCGAGGAGGCCAAGTTCCGCAATCCGGTGGAGCCGGGCTGCCTGCTCGATCTCCATGTCGGCTTTGTCCAGAAACGCGCCAGAGTCTGCAAGTTCTGGGGCAAGGCCATGGTGGATGGCAAGGTGACCTGCGAGGTGCAATTCACCGCCATGGTTGCCGATCCTCCCGCCGAGCCTTCCTGAGACTTGCCATTTGCGCGCACCCGCTTTATGGGCGCCGCTTCCATCGGGCCGGTCGGAACCGGCCAATAACGGAGTTTTGTCGCCATGAAGGCCGATACCCATCCCGATTATCACATGATCAAGGTGCAGATGACTGACGGCACCGTGTTCGAAACCCGCTCCACCTGGGGTAAGGAAGGCGACACGCTGGCGCTTGAAATCGACCCCAAGAGCCATCCGGCATGGACCGGCGGCAACCAGCGCCTGCTGAACGAGGGTGGCCAGGTTGCGCGTTTCAACAAGCGCTTTGGCGGGCTTTCGCTCAAGAAAAGCTGATTGTTCAATCATCGCTTCGAGAAGGGCGGTCCGCAGGACCGCCCTTTTTCATATGTGCTGTTGTTTCTCTCAGTTTTCCCTTTGCAACCGCGGCGCAGTGTGTCAGAGGCTCGCCCCCGCACACAGGCTTCTCGCCGAAGCCTTGCGGATATGTGGCGATCGTAGCTCAGTTGGTTAGAGCGCCGGTTTGTGGTACCGGAGGTCGC
>CAZWEY010000159.1:0-5513 GCA_964632055.1 uncultured Sphingomonadaceae bacterium | reverse complement strand
CACTCTTTCCCTACACGACGCTCTTCCGATTGGCTTGCAGGCCCTGCAGGAGGCGACCCGATCAGCCGCCCCATCGCCACAGCGGCGCGTGGTGCGGCTGTCGGCACCCCCGGTCATCCATGACCACTGGCTGCTTCCCCGGCTGCCGGACTATGCAGCAACCCGCCCCGGCATCCGCATCGAACTGCTGACCCAGGGGCGCAAGCGTGCGGCTGGAAGCGACATCGTCATCGCGCCCTTGAGCCAGGCAACGATCCGCGACGGGGCAAGGGCGCTATTCAGCTATCATGCCACGCCCATGTGCAGCCCCGGATTCCTTGAAAAACACCCGATCGCTTCGCCGCGGGATCTGCTGCCGCTGCCGCTGATCGATGTCACCCCGATGCTGCCCAGCTGGTCCTACTGGTTTTCCGAAGCGGGCCTTGCCGGCGAGGTTCCCCCTGCCAGCCTGCTGGTCGACAACCAGCTGCTGCTGGCAACCGCGATGGTCAACGGGCTGGGCATCGGCCTTGGCTCACGCGCCCTGTTTGCCGAGCTAGTCGAGAGTGGCGAACTGGTCTGTCCGGTTGATCTGGAGGTGCCTATGCCGCCGGTCATCGGCATGGCTGTGCGCAATGAGGATCGCGAAACGCGCGCTCTGGCCGAATGGATCGAGGCCGAGGCGCTGCGCTCCTTCGGGCCGGTGGAATGACGGGCAGCCGCGTTACAGGCCAGCCTTGACCAGCCAGTCGTGAAAGATCGAAACAGCGCGGCTTTCCAGATCCTTCGGGCGGCAGATGAACCAGTAGCTATAGGGGCTTTCCACCTCGATATCGAACAGCGGGGCGAGACGGGCGTCAGCTGCACGCCGGTAATGCTCGTCATGCATGATGGCGATGCCCAGCCCTTGCGCGGCTGCCTCGAGGATCAGCTGACCGGAATCGAAATGGTCGATCGCTGCCGGTTGCAGATCGGGCATGCCGATGGCCGCCTTCCATGCCGCCAGGCTGTCGGGCAGGTCGTTATGCACCAGGAAGGTCTGCTTCTCGAGCATGGCCCGATCGGGTTCATTGCCGATTTCATCTGCCAGCGTGCGCGAGCAGATCGCGTGGACAGTGTTGTGGTCGAGCCGGAAGGAATGGAAAGCCGGGTCGGGCTGGCGCGACAGCACGATGGCGCAATCCAGCGTGTCGCCCACACGATCGTCCATATGCGGGCCGGTTTCCATGTCGAGATGGAGGCGTGGGTGCAGCTTGCGCAGTTCCGGCAGATGCGGGAACAGCCGCTGGCTGCCGAACAGCGGCGGAACGCCCAGATGCAGGCGCAGCAGCTTGAGGTTTTCCGACTGGGCCTCCACCGCATCGGCCAGAGCTTCGAGGTGCGGGGAGATGGCATCGTAGAAGGCGCGCCCCTCGTCGGTCAGCCGCATCACCTGCCTGGCACGGGTGAACAGCTTCTTGCCGACAAAATCCTCCAGCCCGGCCACGCGGCGCGACAGGGCAGAGGGAGAAAGCGACAATTCCTCCGCTGCAGCCCGCGCCGAACCGAGGCGCACGACGCGGACAAAAGCTTCGAGAGCGCGAAGGGGAGGCAGGCGGCGCGGCAAGGGTCAGTCTTCGCTTTCGTCTTCGTCGTTGGCGGGCGGGTGCAGCCGCATCCGCGTGACATGCCGTTCGTCGCCGGCGGTGATTTCGATTGTCCAGCCGCTGGAATGCTCCAGCACGCTGCCCACTTCGGGCACCTGGCCCGCCAGCACGAATGCCAGCCCGCCCAGCGTATCCACCGCTTCTTCGACTTCGGCAAGCCGGGGATCGAGTTTTTGCGCCACTTCGGCAAGCTCTGCCTTTGCATCGGCTTCCCATGATCCGTCAGCTGTGGCGACCAGCAGCTGTTCCGGCTCGTCGTCATGCTCGTCCTCGATCTCGCCCACGATCTCCTCGACCAGATCCTCGATGGTGATGATGCCGTCGACGCCCGAATATTCATCGACCACCACGGCCAGATGCGTGCGGTTGGCGCGCATGTCGGCCAGCACATCCAGCGCGCTTCGCGATTGCGGCACATAAAGCGGCTGACGCATCAGGCTGGTCCAGTCGGCAGGCGGGGTGTCTGCGCCTGCAAGAAAGGGGAAGATATCCTTGATCAGCATCATGCCGATGACATGGTCCAGCGTGTCGCGATAGACCGGCATCCGGCTGTGGCCATGCTCGGCAAAGGCGGCGACCAGTTCTTCCCAGCTCGATTCGGCGGAAATGGCCACGATCGCCCGGCGCGGAATGGCGACATCGTCGGCGTCACGCTCGCTGAAATGCAGCAGGTTGCGCAGCATCGAAAACTCGAGGCTCGAAAGGTCGCCATTGCCGCCATCGCCATTGTCTTCGGCATGGCCGCTTTCCAGCTCGTCGATCGTCTCTTCCAGCTGTTCGCGCAGGCTTTGCCCGGTATCGGAATCAAAAAACCGCCGGACAAGGTGCCACAAGCCGCCGCGACTGTCTCCGTCTCCCGAGCCGCTGTTTCCGTTACTGCCTTCGGGCATGGCCCGCATCACCCCCTGCTGTTATTCGCGGTCCCCATATGGGTCCGCGATACCGAGTAGCGCAAGCGCCTTTGTCTCGAGATTTTCCATGAGGATTGCATCCCCTTCGGATATTTCATGATCATGGCCGGCCAGATGCAGCAGGCCATGGACCAGCAGATGCGCGGCGTGATCGGCGAGTGCCATGCCCTTTTCCGTCGCCTCGCGCGCGCAGGTTTGCTGCGCCAGCACAATATCGCCCAGCATTTCGGGCGGGCCATCGGGCGCAAGGGCGAGCAGTTCGGCCCGTTCCAGCATGGGAAAGGACAACACATTGGTCGGCCTGTCCTTATCGCGCCATTGCCGGTTCAAGGCTTGCACATGCTCGTCCGAAGTGAACAGGATGCTGGCCTCAAGCCTCGGATTGGCCAGTTCGGGCGCGCAAGTCGCGGCTGCGGCGATGGCTCTCAGTACAAGCGCCTTCCAGCCGTCGCCAGACCACGGCTCTTCTATGGCGATGTCCGGGGTCATCAGGCCTTGCGATCCGTTCCCTGCGGGGTGAGGGGTCTTGCATCAGGGCCTTCATAGGCCTCGACAATGCGCCCCACGATCGGGTGGCGCACCACATCCGCGCTGGAAAAGCGGATGACGCCGATCCCGTCCACCCCTTCCAGCCGCTCCACCGCATCATGCAGGCCCGACATGCGGTCGCCGCCGGGAATATCCACCTGTCTCGGGTCTCCGCAAACCACCATCCGGCTGTTCTGGCCGAAACGGGTGAGAAACATCTTCATCTGTTCGCGCGTGGTGTTCTGCGCCTCGTCAAGGATGACGAAGGCATCTGCCAGCGTGCGCCCGCGCATGAAGGCAATGGGTGCAATCTCGATCTCGCCCGAGGCGATGCGCCGTTCCACCTGCTCGGGCGGCATGCAGTCATAAAGCGCATCGTAAAGCGGGCGCAGATAGGGATCGACCTTGTCCTTCATGTCGCCGGGCAGAAACCCCAGCCTCTCGCCCGCCTCCACCGCCGGGCGCGACAGGATCAGCCGCTGCACGCTGCCGGTGATCAGCTGGCTGACGGCTTGCGCCACCGCGAGATAGGTCTTGCCGGTGCCGGCCGGGCCCAGCGCGAAGATGATATCCTCGCGCGCCAGCACCTTCATATAATCGATCTGGGTGGCCGAGCGCGGGGCGATGGTTTTCTTGCGGGTGCGGATGACAATGGTGCTGGCCGGGTCTGTGCCCGAAATGATGCCTTCCAGCGTCGGCTCGTTCGACATGGCAATGAGCGATTCGATCACGCCCGAATCGATCTGCTGGCCATCCGACAGGCGGCGATGCATGCCATTGAGCACATCGCGGGCGCGCGCCACGCCTTCTTCGCTGCCTTCGATCTGGATGCGGTTGCCGCGGGCGAAGATATAAACGCCTAGCCGGTTTTCCAGCTGGACCAGATTGGCGTCGAATTCACCGAGCAGGGTGCCCAGCACCATGGGTTCGTCAAACTCCACTTCGATGCGGGCACGGCGGGGCGCATCGCGCCTTTGTTCGGGGCGGGGAGACGCCATGTCGCCAACTTCGCGTGCGGGTTTGCGGGCCATGGGCTCCTTTCTGGCTGACAGAAACAAGATAAACCTCAAGCGGTCTTGCGCAATGGCAATCCGGCTTGTGGCGGTGGAAAAATTCCTGACTTCAGACAGGCCCGATCAGCCGCGCCCCGATCGAGTTGGGTCCGGCTTCCAGCAACTCCACTTCGACCAGATCGCCAATGGCGGCATCGCCCATGAAATGGACCGATTGCAGCCAGGGCGACTTACCGAGCCATTGCCCGGACAGTTTTCCTTTGCGTTCAACCAGAACGGAGCAAGTCTTACCGACAGATGCACGGTTGAAGGCCAATTGGTCGCGATTGAGGGCGGCTTGCAGGCGTTGCAGGCGCTCGTCCATCACTTCCGCCGCAATCTGTCCTTCCATGTTTGCTGCGGGCGTGCCGGGGCGCGGGCTGTATTTGAAGCTGAAGGCTTGCGCATAAGAGACTGTTTCAACAAGAGAAAGAGTATCGGCAAACTCCGCCTCGCTTTCGCCGGGAAAGCCGACGATGAAATCGCCCGACAGCGCAATATCGCTGCGTGCCTCGCGGAACCGCTCCAGAACTTTCAGATAGCTTTGCACCGTATGGCTGCGGTTCATCGCTTTCAGAACCCGGTCATTGCCCGATTGCACCGGCAGATGCAGGAAGGGCATCAGCTTGGCAATCTCGGCATGAGCGGCGATCAGCCCATCGGTCACATCATTGGGGTGGCTGGTGGTATAGCGGATGCGGGAAAGATCGGGCAGGGCGGCCAGCGCCCGGATCAGCCCGTCCAGCCCGATAGCGCGGCCCTTGCCATCCTCGCCACTCCAGGCGTTGACATTCTGCCCCAGCAGCGTGATCTCGCGCGCGCCTGCTTCAACCAGTCTCTGCGCTTCGCCGATCAGATCGCTGTAAGAGCGCGATATTTCTGCTCCCCGCGTATAGGGGACCACGCAATAGGTGCAGAATTTGTCGCAGCCTTCCTGCACCGTCAGAAAGGCGCAAGGGCCGGAACGGCGGCGCTGGGGCAGGGCGTCGAATTTGGTCTGCACCGGCATGTCGGTGTCGGTTGCGCGGCCACCGGCAACGGCCTTGTCGATCAGCTCGGGCAGGCGATGATAGGCCTGCGGGCCGACCACCATCGAGACCGCAGGAGCGCGGGCCATGATCTCGTCGCCTTCGGCCTGGGCAACGCAGCCCGCCACGGCGATGAGCGGGCGGGTGCCATCGGAATTTTTGAGACGGCCGATGTCGGAATAGACCTTTTCGGCGGCCTTTTCGCGGATATGGCAGGTGTTGAGCACCACCAGATCGGCATCCTCGCCCTCGGCCGCCGGGCTGATCCCCTTGTCGGCCAGCAATTCGGCCATGCGCTCGCCATCATAGACGTTCATCTGGCAGCCGAAGCTTTTGACGCGATAGGTGCGGGGATGGGCGGAGGTTGTC
>CAZWEY010000158.1:0-5536 GCA_964632055.1 uncultured Sphingomonadaceae bacterium | reverse complement strand
GCCGGCGATGCCGCGGCCAAAGGGGAGAAATCCGGCCAGAAGGAAAGCGCGCCAATGCCAAAGGCGGCCATTGTTCCCAGCCCGCGAAACCAGCGAGCGCTGCCGATATTCTCGCCCAGGTCGACCACCATGTCGGGATGAGCAAGCAGCTGGCTCAGCCGCCTTGCCAGGGCGGGCAGATCCAGCCTTGATGATTCGCGCAAAATCTGCGCCTGCGACAGAACCGCGGCACCGTCGGCAGGGCCGCATTCAAGGGCCGCCGCCTGTCCGGCAAAATATTCACGCGACTTGAACAAGCTATGCTCCGCCTGGCTCCGGTTCCATGCCCCGGCCTGCTTGCCCGCTTTTGCCCGAGCAAGGTTAAGATGCGGTCAATCCGCTTGCATGGCCTGTATGGGCGAGATGTTGAGAAGCGGTTCGCAAGCGTTGCCGCCTGCGCGCCGCAATGCCACATTACGGGGCGTGACAGGCATGGGTTCCGATAGCCGCATCAAGGCCGTGCTGGGGCCGACCAATACCGGCAAGACGCATCTCGCGATCGAGCGGCTTTGCGCCCATTCCAGCGGCGCCATCGGCTTTCCGCTGCGCCTGCTGGCTCGCGAGGTCTATGACAAGGTGCGCGCGATCAAGGGCGATGCCTCGGTGGCTCTCATTACAGGCGAGGAACGGATCGAGCCGCCCCAGGCGCGCTGGTTCCTGTGCACCGTCGAGGCCATGAACATGCGCGATCGCGACCTGGCATTCGTGGCAGTGGACGAAGCGCAACTGGCCGCCGACCCGGAGCGCGGCCATATCTTTACCGACCGGCTGCTGCATGCGCGCGGGCGGGAAGAAACCATGCTGCTTGGCTCCTCCACGCTGGAGCCGCTGGTGCGCTCTCTGCTGCCGCAGGCGGAGATTGTCGGCAGGCCGCGATTTTCCACTCTCAGCCATGCCGGCTCGGCCAAGCTTTCGCGCCTTGCCCCGCGCAGCGCCATCGTCGCCTTTTCGGCCGAACAGCTCTATGCCACCGCCGAATTGCTGCGCCGCCATCGCGGCGGGGCCGCCGTGGTGATGGGGGCGCTAAGCCCCGAAACGCGCAACCGGCAGGTGGAGCTGTTCCAGTCGGGCGAGGTCGATTACATCGTCGCAACCGACGCCATCGGCATGGGGCTGAACCTTGACGTCACCCATGTCGCCTTTGCCGGGCTTTCCAAGTTCGACGGGCAGCGCCAGCGGCGCCTCAGCCCTGCTGAAATTGCCCAGATCGCCGGGCGCGCCGGGCGGCACCACAAGGATGGCACTTTCGGGACTCTTTCTGGCGGGCCTTTGGCAGGCGGCAGGGGTGATACACTCAGCGATGAAGAGGTTTACGCGGTCGAAGAGCACCGCTTCGCTCCGCTCTCCCGCCTGTTCTGGCGCGAGGCAGAGCCGCGCTTTTCCTCCCTCGCCACGCTGATTGCCGATCTGGAGGCGAAACCCGACCAGAGCGAACTGGCACCTGCGCCCGAAGCTGTCGATCTTGCTGTGCTCAAAAGGCTGGCAGAAGAACCCTTTGCGGCCGGAATGCGGGGCGAGGGCCAGATCCGGCGCTTCTGGGATGTCTGCTCATTGCCCGATTTCCGGCAGCAGGGCGCCGAGCACCATGCCCGATTCGTGGCCCGGCTGTGGCAGGATCTGCGCGAAGGCTATCTGGGCTCTGACTTCATGGCGGCGCGCATTGCAGAGCTCGATAATGTGCAAGGCGATATTCACGCACTGCAAGGCCGGATCGCCGCGATCCGCAGCTGGGCCTATATTGCGCAGCGGCCTGACTGGGTGCTGGCGCGCGAGGAAATGGCCGCGCGCGCACGTAGCGTCGAAACGAGACTGTCCGATGCGTTGCATTCCCGACTGACTGAACGCTTCGTCAATCGCCGCAGCTCCGTCCTGATGAAAACGCTCGCCAAGGATCCGTCCTTGCTGCGCGTTGCGCTGGAAGATGATGGCAAGGTGATGGTCGAGGGCGAGCATATCGGTCATCTCGACGGTTTCCGCTTCGTGGTCGATGCCAGCGCACGCATGGCCGACCACAAGCTGCTGCTCGCGGCAGCGGAACGCCATTTGCCGCAATTGCTTGCCCGGCGGGCCCATGCGCTGATGGAAAGCGAGCTGGGCCATCTCGAGATCACCAAAGGGGAAATCAGGCGTGCCGGTGTTCCGCTGGCACTGCTCAGGCCCGGCAAGTTCGTCAGCCGTCCACGGCTCGAACTGGCGCCGGAACTCGCCGCCATGCCAGCCCCCGAGCGGGCGCGGCTGAGCGAAGCCCTGGGACTCTGGCTGACGTCTGAACTGGCGCCGCTCGATCCCCTGCACAGACTGGAACAGGCCGCTCTTGAACCCGCATCGGGCAGCGCAGTGCGCGCCGTGCTGCTGGGCCTGATCGAAGGCGGCGGCATGATCGGGCGCGATGGCTCGGGGCTGGACCATGTTCCGAGCAATAAGCGCGGTGGTTTGCGGCGGCTTGGCGTCACTATCGGGGCGCTCGACCTGTTCGTGCCAGCCCTGCTCAAGCCCCGTGCGCGCTTGCTCTTGCAGGCGATCGGCGCCTGCCAAAAACCGCTTTCGCCCGCCATGGCGCCGGTAATCACAGGCGAGCGACACCTGCCCGCAGGCTATCGTAGGGCAGGCAAGCAGGCGATCCGCATCGACATGGCTGAACGCATTGCGCGCCATGCACATGAGCAGCGCAACCGTTCGGGCCGAAAGCGCTTCCTGCTCGACCCGGCACTGGCCATTTCCATCGGTCTTTCCCGCCCGAATGCTGCGCGGCTGCTCGGCGATGCGGGCTTTCGCTTTCTCCCGCCGCGCGCCTTGCGCGAGGGCAGTTTCGGCCCTCAGGCCCCACCACAATGGGAATGGCGGCCCATGCGCAAGGAGCGCACCGCCCGCCCCGCCGACAAGCACCCCGTCATGAGCGAGGGGGCTTTTGCCGGTCTGGCGGAAATGCTGCGATGATGCCCCCCGCCATGACAGCTGCAGATGGGATGAGGATCGACAAATTGCTGTGGTTCCTGCGTTTTGCGCGCAGTCGATCGCTCTCCAGACAATGGGTCGAACAAGGCCATATCCGTCGCAACGGACAGCGTATCACGCGGTGTGCGCAGCCTGTGCTTGTCGGCGACATACTGACGCTGCCCTGGGGGGAAGCGGTTGTCATCATCCAGCTGGTCACGCTTCCGAGCAGGCGCGGCCCTGCCGCAGAAGCGCAGAGCTGCTATCGCAAGCTTGACGCTGGCGGAAGTTTGTCCCAATCACCGGAAAAATCATCCATGCCTGAAAGGGAAGAACAGCCATGACCTACGTCGTCACCGACGCATGCATTAAATGTAAATATATGGATTGCGTCGAGGTCTACCCGGTCGACTGCGTCTATGAGGGCGAGAATATGCTCGTCATCAACCCGAATGAATGCATCGATTGCGGCGTTTGCGAGCCGGAATGCCCGGCCGAAGCCATTCTGCCCGACACCGAAAGCGGGCTGGAACAATGGATGGAGCTGAACGCCAAATATTCGGCGGAATGGCCCAATCTCACTTCCAAGAAGGATTCGCCCGCCGACGCCGACGATCACAAGGGCGAAGAAGGCAAGTTCGACAAATATTTCTCTGCCGAACCGGGCGAGGGCGACTGATCCCATTACCGGGCGCAGACGGGTTTCGCATCCCGCAACCTACCTCGCTGCGCCACCCGGCCAGCGGGGCAAAGTTGCATTGAATGCAAGGGCTGGCTTTTTCCCGCAAATCCGCTATAAGTCTGCATACTGTCGCTCATGACGCGTGGCAGCGCGATATTCCGGAAAGGCAGGTTCCCCGCCAGCAAGCAGCAATGTGACGACCGCGCATCGGTGCGGCCGCCAGTCATGCTGCAGCGCTGGTCAGACCTCGCCGAACGAAAGGACATTCCATGGCAGGCAAGGCAGACGCCTTCGACGTTGGTGATTACGTTGTCTATCCCAAGCACGGCGTGGGCCGTGTGATCGAACTGCAGAATGAAGAAATTGCGGGCATGCAGCTCGAACTTTACGTGTTGCGGTTCGAAAAGGAACGCATGACGCTTCGCGTTCCGGTCAACAAGGTCGAAGCGATCGGCATGCGGAAGCTGTCGTCCGACAAGACGCTGCGCGAAGCGCTCGACACGCTCAAGGGCAAGCCCCGCGTCAAGCGCACCATGTGGTCGCGCCGCGCCCAGGAATATGAAGCGAAGATCAATTCGGGCGATCTTGTCTCGATTGCCGAAGTGACCCGCGACCTGTTCCGCGCCGACGACCAGCCGGAGCAAAGCTATTCGGAGCGCCAGATCTTCGAGGCCGCATCCAGCCGCCTTGCCCGCGAACTGGCGGCCATGGAAAAGACCGACGAGCCCGCAGCTCTCCAGAAAATCCTGGCCATTCTGAACGAACACGCACCAAAATATTACGAAAACGCCGAAACGGCCTGATTGCCGTTCAGCATGATGAAAGCTTAAGGGGGCAAACCGGAAGGTCTGCCCCCTTTTTCTTGCCGGATGGAGAGCGCCATGAAGCTGAATCTGCGACCGATCCTGTTTCCAGTGCTTGCCGCGGCCCTGCCTCTGCTTTCGGGGTGCATTGCCAAGACTGCGCTCGATGTGGCTACGGCTCCGGTCAAGGTAGCGGGCAAGGCTGCCGACATGGCCACCACCAGCCAGTCGGAAGCAGACGAAAAACGCGGCCGCGCCATGCGCAAGCGCGAAGAGCAGCTCGGCCAGCTCGACCGGGAATATCGCCAGCTGGACGCGGCTTGTCAGGAGGGCGATGCCCGCGCCTGCGATGAACGCAAACAGGTCTGGTATGAAATGGACCGGCTGCGCCGATCCTATTGAGTCTCAGGCTGCTGCGCGACGAAGGCGGTCGTTGATGGCGGCTCCCATGCCCGCATCTGGGATCGGGGCTACGGCAATGCGCGGGCAGGGCGAGGCAGCGGCTTGATGCAGGCAATCGTAAAGCCGGGCTGCGGCTTGCGACAAATCACCGTCTTCAGACAGGTTGCAATCTCCCATAATAACATGAAATCCTATGAAGAATTCGCCTTCCCTGGCTTCTGATGCCCCCAGCCTCACAGGCTTGCCCGGCGCATAATGGCTGGCAAGCTGGCCGGGGGCCTCGATGTCTGGTTTGGTGGCGTCAAGCGGCGCGCTGCCGAGCGCCTGGGCCAATGCCTCGGACGGGATCGGCCCGGGGCGCAGGATTTGCCAGCTGCCATTGGCGCGAATAGCAACGATGGTCGATTCCAGCCCCGCCTCGCATGGGCCTGCGTCGAGGATCAGCCCCGCTTTTTCTCCCAGTGAATGAAGGACATGCTCCGCCCGTGTCGGGCTGATGGCCCCGCTGCGATTGGCCGATGGTGCAGCCAAAGGCAAACCGACGGCCTGCAACACAGCACGCATCACCGGATGTGCTGGCATGCGAATGGCTATAGTGGGCAGGCCCGCGGTCACCGCGCCCGCCACCGGCGCGCCGCGGCGCAGCGGCAGCACCATGGTCAGCGGTCCCGGCCAG
>CAZWEY010000157.1:0-5543 GCA_964632055.1 uncultured Sphingomonadaceae bacterium | reverse complement strand
GTCGGATGGTTGGGCACCATCTTGCACAGCCGGTCGACCTGGCCATAGCTCATCTGCAGGATGCGCCCCGTATCGCGCAGCACCGCGCGCGCCTTCAGCTTGCCGAAGGTAATGATCTGGGCGACGTGATCCTCGCCATATTTACGCTGGACATAGCGGATCACCTCGCCGCGCCTTGTTTCGCAAAAATCGATGTCGAAGTCCGGCATCGAAACGCGTTCGGGATTGAGAAAACGTTCGAACAGCAGGCCCAGCCTGATCGGATCGAGATCGGTGATGGTCAGCGCCCATGCCACCAGCGAGCCCGCGCCCGATCCGCGGCCCGGCCCCACCGGGATGCCCTGCTCCTTGGCCCATTTGATGAAATCGGCCACGATCAGGAAATAGCCGCCAAAACCCATGCGGTTGATGATCGAAATCTCGAATTCGAGCCGGTCATCATAAAGCTTGCGCTCGTCTGCGCTCATCTCGCCATAGGGCTCAAGCCTGAGGGCAAGGCCTGCGCGCGCATCGCGCGCCATCATCTGCGCCTCGCCTTCCTTGTCGCCCGCAAGGCTAGGCAGGATCGGCTTGCGCTTGGGCGGAGCCACCGCACAGCGTTTGGCGATGACCAGCGTGTTGGCCATGGCTTCGGGCAGGTCGGCAAACAGCTCTGCCATCATTTCCGCCGATTTCACCCAGGCATCCCGGCTCGATCGCGGGCGCTCGGCAGCGTCGATATGAGTCGAATGCGCGATGCACAGCATGGCGTCATGCGCGGCATGCATATGCGGCTCGGCAAAATTGGCCGGATTGGTGGCGACCAGCGGCAGGTCGAGCGCATAGGCCAGCTCGATCAGCGCATCTTCGGCTGCCTCTTCGGCCGGATCGTTGCGCCTTGCGATTTCGACATAGAGCCTTCCTGGAAAGAGGCCCGCCAGCCTTTGCGCCAGAGCTTGCGCCGCTGCGTTGCGCCCATCGGCCAGCAAGCGGACCAGCGCCCCTTCGCCTGCTCCGGTCAGCGCGATCAGCCCGGCGGTGCGGCCTTCCAGATCGCAGAGTTCGACATGGGGGTCTTCATGCAGGGGCCGATCGAGATGAGCGCGGCTGACGAGGTGGCACAGATTGTCCCATCCCTCCTCGCTCTGCGCCAGAAGCGGCAGATAATCGACCGTCTCACCGCCCTCGCGCCGCACTCCGAGCAATGTTCCGATGATCGGCTGGACACCCTTGTCGAAACAGGCCGAAGCAAAGGCCATGGAGCCGTAAAGTCCGTTGCGGTCGCAGATGGCGATCGCCGGAAAGCCTCTCTCCGCCGCCAGCTTGGCGATCGCTTTCGGGTCGATTGCCCCTTCCAGCATCGAAAAGGACGACATGACGCGCAAGGGGACGAAGGGAGCATGGGCCATTTTGACTCAAACCTCGAAGGCGCGATTGACAGGTCCTGACCCTAGCCCTCGCCGCGCCGGGCAGGCAAGCGCGGCTGGCGGGTGATTGGGGATAAGCGGATTGCGCCGGGACCAGCCGTGACCCCTGCCGGAATGCACTTATTCAAGCAGGCCTTCATGCAGGCGCACCACCCGGTCCATCCGCATGGCCAGACGCTCATTGTGCGTGGCAATCAGCGCCGCACTGCCCTGCCCTCGCACCAGCATCAGGAACTGGTCGAGCACCTTGTCAGCGGTGCGTTCATCGAGATTGCCGGTCGGCTCGTCTGCCAGCACCAGTTGCGGGCGATTGGCCAGCGCACGCGCCACCGCGACGCGCTGCTGTTCGCCGCCGGAAAGCTGGCTGGGTCTGTGGTCGAGCCGCTCGGACAGGCCGAGAGCCGAGAGCAATTCGTCCGCTCTCGCCTCGGCTTTGGCCCGACTGAGCCCGGCGACAAGTTGCGGCAGGATCACATTTTCCGCGGCCGAAAAATCAGGCAGCAAATGGTGAAACTGATAGACGAAACCCAGATGGTCGCGCCGCAAGGTGGTGCGGTCATCGCCGGAAAGGGCGCTCGCATCCACTCCGCAAATCTCGATCGTGCCGCCAAAGCCGCCCTCCAGCAGACCGATCGCCTGAAGCATGGTCGACTTGCCCGAACCCGATGGCCCGAGCAGAGCGACGATCTCTCCGGGCTGGATGGCGAGATCGACCCCGCGCAAGACGTCGATGCGTACCCCGCCCTGTTCGAACGAACGGGTCAGGCCGGCAAGCCGGATGATGGGATAGGCGCTATTCATAACGCAGCACCTGCACAGGATCGGTGCTTGCCGCCTTGAAGGCCGGATAAAGCGTGGCGAGGAAGCTGAACAGCAGCGCCATCACGCAGATGGCCGCCACCTCGGCCGGATCGGTGCGCGCCGGAAGTTCAGCGAGAAAACGGATCGAGGGATCCCACAGATTGATACCGGTGACGAACTGGATCGCATTGACCACCGACTGCCTGAAAAACAGAAATACAAAACCCAGCGCCAGCCCGGCCACCGTGCCCAGCGCGCCGATGAGAAAGCCCGCCGTCACGAAAATCTTCATCAGGCTCCGCCTCGTTGCCCCCATGGTGCGCAGGATCGCGATGTCGCGCGTCTTGGCGCGCACCAGCATGATGAGCGAGGACAAGATGTTGAAGACGGCCACCAGCACGATGATCGACAGCACAATGAACATGGCGACGCGCTCTACCGCAAGCGCCTCGAACAGGCTGGCATTGATCGTCTTCCAGTCGGAAATCACCGCCTGGCCCGCCAGCCGCGCGGCAACCGGCGCCAGCGTTTCGCCCACCGTGTCAGGATCGGATGTCTTGACCTCGATCATGCCCACCGTGTCGCCGGTCAGCAGCAAGGTCTGCGCATCGCCCATCGGCATCACGACAAAGGCATTGTCGTAATCATAGACCCCGATCTCGAAGATGGCGGAAACCGTATAGGCGATCTGGCGGGGCACAGTGCCAAAGGGGGTGGAACGGCCCTGAGGATTGATGATGGTGATGGCATCGCCCACCCGCGCGCCCAAGCTTTCGGCAAGCCTTGCACCGATCGCGACATTGCTGGCGCCGGGCCGCAAACCGTTGAGGCTGCCCTGCAGGAGCTGGGGTTTCAGGCGGTTGATATCGGTCTGAGTGTTGCCGCGCACGAGGATGGCTTCGACCCGGCCATTGAAGCTGGCGAGCAAGGGCTGTTCGATCAGCGGAGAGGCACGCACCACGCCGGGCGTCTTCTGAACCTCGCGCAAGACCTGCTGCCAATTGTCCAGCCTGCCACCATAAGCCTGGATGACAGCATGGCCGTTCAGCCCCACGATCTTGTCGAGCAGCTCGGCGCGAAAGCCGTTCATCACGCTCATCACGATGACCAGCGCGGCCACGCCCAGCATGACGGCCGCCAGGCTGATCCCGGCAACAAGCGCGATAAAGGCTTCGCCGCGCCCCGGCATCATATAGCGCTTGGCGATGGTCCATTCGAATTGAGAGAGGATCACGGGATGGAAGATTTCCCTGCAAAGGCCGTCGTGCCAATACCTTAGGATCGGGGCAGCGCCATAGCAACAACCTTGAGCCTTCTGTCCCCTGCATTCGGCCCTGTAAATCCTGCTCCTGCGCGCAATCCAGCCCTTGTAATCCGGCGGCAACATCGCCATTGCGGGTCTGCGCAAGCGACTGCATGTAGCGACGGGCCACAAACATCCATGAACATCACTCACCCCTTCCTGAACGCGGACGGCGACAAGCTGCGCGAGGAATGCGGCATTTTCGGCGTAATCGGCGCAAAAGACGCCTCAGGCGTCACGGCGCTCGGGCTTCATGCCCTGCAGCATCGCGGGCAGGAAGCGGTCGGCATCGTCAGCTTCGACGGGCAGGAATTCTATGCCAGACGCGGCATCGGCCATGTGGCGCAGGTGTTTTCCGACAATGCCATGCTGGCCGAACTGCCGGGCATGATGGCATCGGGCCATGTGCGCTATTCCACCACCGGCGGATCGGGCCTGCGCAATGTCCAGCCGCTCCATGCCGATCTCGCCGCTGGCGGCTTTTCCATCGCGCATAATGGCAATATCTCCAATGCCGCCACGCTCAAGCGCGAGCTGGTGCGCAAGGGCTCGATCTTCCAGTCGACCTCCGACACCGAGGTGATCATCCACCTCATCGCCACCAGCCGTTACCCTACCCTGCTCGATCGCTTCGTCGATGCGCTGAGGCTGGTGGAAGGGGCTTATTCGCTGATCTGCATGACCAGAAAACGGATGATCGCCTGCCGCGATCCGCTGGGTATCCGCCCGCTGGTCATGGGCAAGATGGGCGATGCCGTGGTTTTCGCCAGCGAAACGGTGGCGCTTGATGTGGTTGGTGCGGAATTCGTGCGCGAGGTGGAACCGGGCGAACTGGTGGAGGTCACCCCCGATCTCAAGGTGATCAGCCACCGCCCCTTCGGCAACACCCCGCCCCGCCCCTGCATTTTCGAGCATGTCTATTTCAGCCGCCCCGATTCGGTGATGGGCGGCAAATCGGTCTATGATGTGCGCAAGCAGATCGGCGTGGAACTGGCAAAAGAAGCGCCAGCCGGAGCCGATCTGGTGGTTCCCGTGCCCGATAGCGGGGTTCCGGCGGCGATCGGCTATGCCCAGCAATCGGGCATCCCGTTCGAGCTGGGCATCATCCGCTCGCATTATGTCGGCCGCACCTTCATCCAGCCTTCGGATGGCGCACGCCATATGGGGGTCAAGCGCAAGCACAACGCCAACCGTGCGATCGTGGCAGGCAAGCGGATCGTGCTGATCGACGATTCGATCGTGCGCGGCACCACCTCGATGAAGATCGTGCAGATGATGCGCGATGCCGGTGCGGCCGAAGTTCACTTCCGCGTGGCGAGCCCGCCAACCAACAATTCGTGCTTTTATGGCGTCGATACGCCTGAGCGGCACAAGCTGCTGGCCGCGCGGATGGACTTGGCTGAGATGACCAAGTTTATCGTCGCGGACAGCCTGGCTTTCGTTTCGATCGACGGGCTCTATCGCGCCGTGGGTGAAAAGAGCCGCAACGCCGCCTGCCCGCAGCATTGCGATGCCTGCTTCACCGGCGACTATCCGACCCGACTGACCGATCTGGCCGATCGCGCGGCAGAGAGCGATCAGCCCGAACTGCCAGTCGGACAAGTAGCATGACCGACCTGAGCGGACAGCTTGCGCTTGTTACCGGCGCCAGCCGCGGCATTGGTGCAGCAACCGCACAGGCGCTGGCCGCTGCCGGTGCGCACGTGATCCTGACGGGCCGCGACACCAAAGCGCTGGAAGCGGTTGAGGAAGCGATCTTCGCGGCCGGCGGCGCTGCCACCATCGCCCCGGTCGATCTGACCGAGGGTGACGGCATTGCCCGCCTCGCCCAGGCCGTAACCGATCGGTGGGGATCGCTGGACGTGCTGGTCCACGCTGCGGCCATTCTCCCGCAGCTGACCGGCGTTACCGATATCGAAGCCAACAGCCTGGCCAAGGCGCTGACCAACAATGCCTCGGCGACACAAGCCCTGATCGCCCGCTTCGATCCCTTGCTGCGCAAAAGCGCCAATCCGCGCTTCGTGTACCTGACC
>CAZWEY010000156.1:0-5566 GCA_964632055.1 uncultured Sphingomonadaceae bacterium | reverse complement strand
AACTGCGGGTCGCGGATGAAGACTGAGAGCATGATCTCGGCGCCGGTCATCACGTCGTCGGCCGAGATATCCTTGGCCTTCTTTGCCCCAGTCAGCTCGCCAAACGCGCGCAAGCCCCTGGTCAGCGCCGATCGCAACCCTTGCTCATGGGTGCCGCCATCGGGCGTGGGCACGGTGTTGCAATACCAGCTGGTCGAACCATCCGACCACAGTGGCCAGGCAATCGCCCATTCGACGCGGCCCTGCTCGTCAGGAAAGTCCTGACTGCCGACAAAGAACTGACTGGTGACGCATTCGCGAGAACCCACCTGTTCAGCGAGATGGTCGGCAAGGCCGCCGGGAAACTGGAACACGGCCTCGGATGGCACGTCCTCGCTGGCGAGCGAGGCTGCGCATTTCCAGCGGATTTCCACGCCTGCGAAAAGATAGGCCTTGGAACGGGCCAGCTTAAACAGCCGCGCCGGCTTGAAAAACTTGTCGCCGAAGATTTCCGGGTCGGGAGTGAAGCTGACCGTGGTTCCGCGTCGATTGGGGGTTGCTCCCAGCTTCTGCAGCGGCCCAAGAGTTACCCCGCGCGCGAATTCCTGCGCATAGAGTTCCTTGTTGCGGGCCACCTCGACACGGGTGAGGGTGGACAGTGCATTGACCACGCTGATGCCCACACCATGCAGACCACCGCTGGTGGCATAGGCCTTGCCGGAGAATTTGCCGCCCGAATGGAGCGTGCCAAGGATCACCTCCAACGTGGACTTGCCGAGAAACTTCGGGTGCTCGTCCACCGGAATGCCGCGGCCATTGTCGGAGATCGTCAGGCGGTTGTCTTCATCGAGGAACACCTCGATGCGGTTGGCATGGCCAGCCACCGCTTCGTCCATGGCATTGTCGAGCACTTCGGCGGCAAGATGGTGCAGGGCGCGCTCATCCGTCCCGCCAATATACATGCCGGGCCTGCGCCGGACAGGCTCAAGACCTTCGAGCACCTCGATGGAGGAGCTGTCATAATTCCCGCCGCCCTCTGGCAGCTTGTCGAACAGGTCGTCGGTCATGCACTCAGGCTATGGCGGGCGACCTTGTTACAGGCAAGCAGCCTGCATGTTTTATCGTCAGTCCTCGAAGCGGACAGGGGCAGGAGAGACCACGATCACGCCGCCCGATCGCACTTCCCGCACTTCCATTGCCCGCTCACCAATGCCAGCGGCACCGAAACGGAACGGGCCATCAAGACCAAGGAAGCCTCCCTTGTCCTTCAGCTCCGCAGTGGGGAAGGGCTTGCCGGGTGTCCAGCTGCGGGCGACCTTCAAGGTCAGCAAAACCGCATCATAACCCAATGTCGAGATACGATAGGGCGCGACCCCAAAACGCGATTTGTAGCTATCGCTGAAACGCTTGAACCTTGCGTCCGAAACTGCAGAAAACCAGGCTCCCGAGAGGGCTGCGCTGTCCGTAACACGGGCCTCTCCGCTCCAAAGCTCGGTTCCAATGAGGCGGGGCTTGCCAGCTTGTTCGGCAAAACTTTGCGCTGCCAGCACTGACAGCCTCGCGGATTCGGCAATTATCACAGTGTCAAATCCGCCGCGCTCGCTCATTCGGCGAGCAGCCTGCATGATGGAGTTGTTGCCCCGGTCATAGCGTTCGAGAGCGATCAGCGCGCCGCCTGACTTGATGATGGCTGCAGAAAGTGCCGCTTCGGACCGGGCACCATATTCACCATTGGGGATGAGTGCTGCAAAGCGGGCACTGCCGCGGGTGCGGGCATAGGACACGCTGCGCGCAATGGACTGATCGGGAATATGGCCCATGACAAATACATCGCGCGAGGCTGCGGTGGTGTCATTGCTGAAGCTGATCAGGGGAATTCCTGCGGGTCGTGCCGCGCGCAGTACTTCAGCGGTGTTGCTCCCAAGCAGTGGCCCGAGAATGAGCTTGCTGCCATCCCTTACCGCACGGCGAGCGGCTTCTGCGGCGCCGGTCGCGGTATCATAGGTTGTGATGCGAAGATTGGATGAATTGGTGTCGAGGATAGCCATGGTCGTGGCATTGGCGATGGATTTGCCGACATCCGCATTGGAACCGGTAACAGGAACAAGCAAAGCCACGCGGTGACGCCCATCGTCATTCGGCAGTGTGGTGGCATCAGGTTGCTGATCGACCGGGCCTGTTTGCGGAGCCTTGGGCACCACGGCGCAGGCGGCCAGAAACAGCATGCCAATCGCCATAGCCGCATTGCGCAGATCCACGCGATATCCCAACATTCTTGCCGCTCCGTATGAAAATGGTCCAAAGGAGGTTCGTGGAAAACGAACCGCTCGCATCAGGCCTCTATATAGTGGCCACCCCGATTGGCAATCTCGGCGATATCACCCGCCGGGCTGTTAACATATTGACAAACTGCGATGCTGTCGCCTGCGAAGATACAAGAGTGACGCTCAAACTGCTGTCTCACCTTGGTCTTTCCAAGCCGCTTTGGCGCTATGACGACCATAGCGACGCGAGCGATCGTGAGCGGTTGATCGGCCAGATGCGGGAAAAGGCGATCGCTCTCGTCAGCGATGCCGGAACTCCGCTGATTTCCGATCCGGGAATGAAGCTGGTGCGTGAGGCGAGGGAGGCAGGCATAGCAATTACCAGCCTGCCGGGGCCGAGCGCACCGATCATGGCTTTGACGCTTTCGGGGCTGCCCAGTGATCGCTTTCTGTTTGCGGGATTCCTGCCATCAAAGGACAAGGCGAGGCGTGAGATGCTGGAGGGGTTGGCCGGATTGCGCTCGACCCTGATCTTTTTCGAATCATCACAGCGCTTGCTCAAATCCCTGGAAGCATTTGTGCAGCTTCTGCCTGGCCGAAGAGTGGCCGTGGCCCGCGAACTTACCAAGCGATATGAGGAATGTCGCACAGGCAGCGCGGAAGAAATGATTTCCTATTATTCGGCTCACCCGCCAAAAGGCGAAATCGTGTTGATGGCCGGCCCCCCGCCCGAGCGCGAGGCGAGTGATTTTGATAGTGACGCCATGCTTTTTGAAGCTTTGCAGAGCGCCAAGCCATCGCAGGCAGCAGCACATGTGGCCAAGGCGACCGGACTGGATCGCAAGATGCTCTATGCGCGCGCCATGGTGCTGAAGCAGGCCCCGTGAACAGGTCCAAGCGCGAGCGTCAGGGGCGGCGGGCAGAGATGCTGGCAGCTTGGTTTTTGCGGCTCAAGGGGTGGCGGATTCTCGCCCGGAGACAGAAAACGCCGCGTGGCGAAATGGATATTGTGGCAAGACGTGGCAATTTGGTCGCCTTTGTCGAGGTGAAGTGGCGCAACCGGGCCGAAGATCTGGACTTCGCCATAGATGAATGGCGCTTGCGTCGTGTTGCAGCAGCAGCTGGGGCACTCTCTCATCGTTTTGCAGGGCACGGAGATACGATCCGCATAGATGTCGTTATGCTTGCGCCGTGGCGTTTCCCGCGCCACATCGTGAATGTCTGGCTGCCATAGGGGAATGGAATGAATTTGCGTGTCGCGGTCCAGATGGATCCGCTGGAAAGCATCAATATTGCCGGCGATTCGAGTTTTGCGCTGATGCTTTCGGCCCAGAAACGCGGCCATGCGCTGTTCCATTATGATGTTGGCTCCCTGACACTTGACGCGCAGGACAGGCTGTATGCCATGGCCCGGCCTGTTACGGTAAGGCGGGAGCAGGGCGATCATTTTACCGCTGGCGATCCGGTTCGTCTTGATCTGGGCAGCGATGTCGATGTGGTGCTGATGCGTCAGGACCCGCCCTTTGACATGGGCTACATCACTGCAACGCATCTGCTCGAACGGATCGAGAGCGAAACGCTGGTGGTAAACAACCCTGCCAGCGTAAGAAATGCGCCTGAAAAAATATTCGTCCTCGATTTCCGGCGTTTCATGCCGCCAACGCTTGTGACGCGCAGCGTCGAGGAAGTGCGCCGCTTCATGGACGAGCATGGTGCGGTGGTGGTGAAGCCTATCCATGGCAATGGCGGCAAGGCAATTTTTCGGGTGCCGGACAATGGCGAGAACCTCTCGGCCCTGTTCGAAGTTTTCAACCAGACATGGCCCGAACCGCACATGGTCCAGCCTTTCCTCCCCGAAGTGGCGGAAGGTGACAAGCGCATCGTGCTGGTCGATGGCGAGGTGGCTGGCGCGATCAATCGCAGGCCGGGAGAGGGCGAGTTTCGCTCCAACCTTGCGCGCGGTGGCTCTGCGGAAGCGACAGGTCTTACCGAACGTGAACGCGAAATCTGCGAGGCTTTGGGGCCGGAGCTGAAGAAAAGAGGACTGATTTTCGTTGGCATCGATGTCATTGGCGGCAAATGGCTGACCGAGATCAATGTGACCTCACCCACGGGCATTGTTGCGATTGACGGTTTCAACGGCACCGATACCGCCGGGCTGATCTGGGATGCGATCGAAAGGCGCGTTGGCTTGGGTTAATTCAGTCTTTTCCCGCTCTGGGATGGGCCTTGCGATAGCTATCCAGCATGCTGGCCGCGTCCACCCTCGTATAGATCTGGGTGGAGCCGAGCGAGGCATGGCCGAGCAGTTCCTGAAGGCTGCGTAAATCGACTCCTTCGCCCAGCAGGTGAGTGGCAAAGCTGTGACGCAGTGCATGAGGCGTTGCGGTCGGCGGCAGACCAAGCGAGACCCTTGCCCGCGCCACCGCCTTCTGCACCATGCCCTGCGAGAGTTGTCCGCCCTTGGCCCCGCGAAAGAGGGGGGCATCTCGATCCAGCGGCCAGGGGCACTGCGCGACATAAGCGGAAACAGCCTCCCGGACCAGCGGCAGCACGGGCACGATGCGCTGTTTACCGCCCTTGCCGGTGACGCTCAGAACATCGCCAAGAGGGTGATCTTCTCCTTTGAGCGACAGCGCTTCTGCGATGCGCAAACCGGCACCATAAAGCAGCAGCAGCACAGCCCGGTCGCGCGCTCCGATCCATGGCTCGCCTGCATCTTCTGCGACCATCGATGCCATCGACACGGCATCATCGGGAGTAACCGGGCGGGGAATTCCCTTCTTGATGCGCGGCCCGCGCAAGCGAGGCGGGCTGGCGCCTGTGATCCCGGTCTTTTCCTGGGCAAAAGCGATGAACGCGCGCAGGGCCGATAATTCACGCGCAACAGAGGCATTGCCTATGCCCTCTGCCCGCCGTGCCGCGAGCTGTCCGCGCAGGGCCTGAACACCGATGGCGGCAATGGAGCCCCAGTCATGATCGAGCGCAGGGTCGAGCAGGCGCGCTGCTGCAGCCACATAGGCTCTCACCGTATGCGGAGAACGGCGGCGCGCATGGGTCAGGTGGCTGCCCCATATCTCCAGAATGTCGGCGCGGTTCATGAGACCAGATCCGCCGAGACTATCTCACCCATCAATGCATCGAGCAATGGGAAGCCTTTTTCGCTCAGGCCAATCTTCTCTTGCTCTCGCCACAACAGCCCCATGGTGCGATAGAAATCGATTCTCTCGGGCACCACCAGATCATGCCGAGCAATCCCGAAGCGATTTTGCAGCGCGGCAAGGTCGATCCCTTCGCGCAATCGCAGGCCCATCAGCAAAGCC
>CAZWEY010000155.1:0-5578 GCA_964632055.1 uncultured Sphingomonadaceae bacterium | reverse complement strand
CAAGGCCAGCCATTCCTCGCTCGGCTGGCTCGCCGGGTTCATGTCGCCGGCAAACTGGACATAACCGCCAAGAGGCAGCGCAGACAGCTTCCAGCGCGTGCCGCGGCGGTCAGTCCAGCCGCACAGCTCCTTGCCAAAGCCGACCGAGAACGCATCGGCCTTCACGCCAAACCAGCGTCCGACCAGATAATGGCCCAGCTCGTGCAGCACGATCAGCGGCCCCAGAACCAGCAGGAAGGCGGCAATGGTCACCAACAACGAGGGACTTTCCATCATGCCGAAACCACTCCCAGCGCCTCGCGCATGCGCGCTCGCGTATCACGATCGATTTCCAGAACATCGGCCAGCGATGCAGGCGCGGATGGAAGGGCGGCTCCAAGCATGTTTTCCACCTCTGCGGCAATCCGGCTGAACCTTATCTGACCAGCGAGGAAAGCCTCTACCGCGATTTCATTCGCCGCATTGAGCACAGCAGGTGCTGCGCCGCCCGCCTCTGCCGCCTCGCGGGCAAGGCGAGTGGCTGGAAAACGGATCTCGTCAGGTGCCTCGAAACTGAGCTGGCCAAGACTGACCAGGTCAAGCGGCTCACACGGTGTTTCCATCCGTTCTGGCCAGGCAAGGCAAGAGGCAATCGGCACACGCATGTCTGACGGACCTAGCTGGGCGAGCGTCGATCCGTCATGATATTCGACCATGGAATGCACCACGGACTGAGGATGCACCACAATGGCGATCCGATCGAGACCTACCGGGAACAGGTGCCATGCCTCGATCAGTTCCAGCCCCTTGTTCATCATGGTCGCGGAATCGACGCTGATCTTGGCCCCCATCGACCAGTTGGGATGCCGGACCGCCTCAGCCGGCGTTGCGGCTTCCAGTCGCTCCGCACTCCAGCCACGAAACGGCCCGCCGCTGGCGGTCAGGGTGATCTTGCGAACCTGCGTCAGATTATTGCGATCAAGACATTGAAATATAGCATTATGTTCGGAATCGACCGGGAGCAGACAGGCCCCCGACCGGGCAACTTCGGCCATCAATACATCGCCAGCCGAAACCAGCGCTTCCTTGTTGGCCAGGCCGACCGTCTTGCCTTGGGCAATGGCCGCCATGGTCGGTGCCAGCCCCGCACATCCGACAATCGCGGCCATCGTCATGTCCGCACCACGCGAAGCGGCCTCGACCAGCGCCTGAGCACCGGCAGCACTCTCAATCTTCGTGCCGGACAAGGCCTCGCGAAGGGCAGGAAGCGCCGCCTCATCGGCCACCACCGCGATCTCGGCGGAAAATTCACGTGCCAGCGCCGCCAGTTCGCTCGCATTGTCATTGGCGGTGAGCGCCACCACCCGCCACTGCTCACGATTGCGCCGGACAAGATCGAGCGTGGACGCGCCGATCGACCCGGTTGCACCGAGGATGGAGATGCTGCGCCTCATGCCGGTGTCGGGAGCAACTCGCCCCCTTCCAGCAAGGTTTTGCCGATAATGACCAGAGCAACCATGCCAATCAGGAAGCAGACGGCCAGCAAACCGTCCAGCCGGTCGAACAGCCCACCATGGCCGGGAATGAGGCGGCCCGAATCCTTGACCCCTGCCCTGCGCTTCATCCAGCTTTCGAAGAAATCGCCGGCCTGGGCGAATATGGCGCCAGCCATCGCCATGCCTGCCACCAATGCCACCAGCAGCCAGTCTCCGCCCGGTTTTTCAGCCGAAAGGACAAGCAGGCCAAAGGCGAGCAGCCCCGCTGCCGCCATGCCCCCGCCAAGCCCGGCCCAGGTCTTGGACGGGCTGATCGAAGGGGCAATCTTCGGCCCGCCGATGGCGCGCCCGGCAAAATAGGCTCCGATATCGGTCGCAATGACGATGGCTATGGGAAACAGGGCCTCGTCCATCCCGTCATGCCGCAACAACACCAAAATCAGACCGGCGATACCGATATAGAGAACCCCACCGACGGCCCATGCCGCGCGGGCCGGGAACCTCTGTTCGAAAGCCAGAAACAGTCTGGTCCATTCGAACAACACGCCCAGTGACAGCAGGACGACCAGCGCAGTCCACACCCATCCGCCCAGCCACAGCGCCGTTCCCGCAACCGCCACCATGGCGATGGCCGAAAGCGTGCGCACGCCCAGATCAGACTTTTTCGCCATATCAGCGCCCGCCATAGCGCCTCTCCCTGCGGGCAAATTCATCAAGCGCCGCTTGCAAATGTTCCGGCCCGAAATCGGGCCACAGCACATCGGCGAAATAAAGCTCGGCATAGGCCGCCTGCCACAGCAGGAAATTGGACAGCCGCACTTCGCCCGATGTGCGGATCAGCAGGTCGAGCGGCGGCATATCGGCGGTGTCGAGTTCAGCTGCGATCGTCTCGGGCGTGATCGCTCCCCTTTCAGCCGCCCTTCTCGCCGCGCGGGCGATTTCATCCTGCGACCCATAATTGAGCGCCACGGCAAGAATTGTGCCGCTATTGCCTGCGGTGCGCGCCAGAGCCTTGTCGATCAGTTCGACCACATCGGGCGCAAAGGGGCGGTAATTGCCGATGATCTTCAACCGGACATCATTGGCGGCAAATTCGTCAAGATCGCTCAGGATAAAGCGCTTCATAAGCAGCATGAGGTCGGAAACCTCGTCATCCGGCCTCCGCCAGTTTTCGGTGCTGAAGGCATAAAGGGTCAAGGCCTCGAGCCCCGCATCGCGCGCGGCCTTCACCGTGCGACGCACCGCCTCTACCCCGCGCTGATGCCCCACCACGCGCGGCAGATGGCGCTTCTGGGCCCAGCGGCCATTGCCGTCCATGATGATGGCAACGTGACGAGCGGCGCTCATCCGCCCTCTGCCCGCTGGTCCTGGGCCGGAAAAGACTTCACTGGCCGAGGATTTCCTTTTCCTTGGCCGCGGCTGCCTCGTCGGCATGCTTGACGTTCTGGTCGGTCAGCTTCTGCACCTCATCTTCAAGACGCTTGCGCTCGTCCTCGCTGATTTCCTTCTTTTTCTCGTCTTCCTTGAGCGTTTCCATGCCGTCGCGCCGCACATTGCGAATCGCGATACGCGCTTTTTCGGCATAGGAACTGGCAAGCTTGGCCAATTCCTTGCGGCGTTCTTCGGTCATGTCGGGGATCGGCAGGCGGATATTCTGCCCGTCGGTGATCGGGTTAATGCCCAGTCCGGCGCTGCGGATCGCCTTTTCGACCGGGGTGATGTTGGAACGGTCCCAGACCTGAACCGAGAGCATGCGCGGCTCGGGCGCGGAAACGGTGGCCACCTGGTTCAATGGCATCATCGCGCCATAGACCTCGACCTGGATCGGATCGAGCAGGCTGGTGTTGGCGCGGCCAGTGCGCAGGCCCGCCAGATCGCTTTTCAGCGCCTCCACTGCACCAGCCATGCGGCGTTCGATATCGGCCTTGTCATATTTGGCCATGGGTTCAGCCTTTCTGTTGAACGATTGTATAATGGGCCTTGCCGTCCAGCTGCGCAGACTGGGATGCCCCGCCGACTTGTGCCAGCACCTTGGCCAGATTGCCCTTTTCGCGGATCGAGAAGACGACGATGGGAATGACATTGTCGCGGCACAGCGCCACAGCAGATGCATCCATCACCTTGAGATTTTCTGCCAGAACCGTGTCGTAATCCACGGCTTCATAACGTTTAGCTGCAGGGTTTGCCTTGGGGTCGCTGTCATAGACCCCGTCAACCGAAGTCCCCTTGAGCAGCGCATCGCAGCGCATCTCCGCGGCGCGCAGGGCCGCCCCGCTGTCGGTCGTGAAATAGGGCGCGCCAACACCGGCGGCAAAGATCACCACCCGACCCTTTTCAAGGTGGCGTTCGGCCCGGCGACGGATCACCGGCTCACAAACCTTGTCCATCTCGATGGCCGACTGGACCCGGGTGGGAACGCCCACCTGTTCCAGCGCGTTCTGCATGGCAAGAGCGTTCATCACCGTCGCCAGCATCCCCATATAATCGGCCTGGGCGCGATCCATCCCCTTGGCGGCTCCCGACATTCCCCGGAAAATATTGCCACCGCCGATCACCAGGCAGATTTCAAGGCCGATATCCTTCGCCGCCTTCACCTCGCGCGCCAGTTCGGCAACGAATTCGGGGTCAATGCCGAAGTGCTGATTGCCCATCAGCACTTCGCCCGAGAGCTTGAGCAGGATACGCTTGAACTTGGGCAGGGGCATGGAGCGTGGTCTCATAAAATGGAGGCAGCGCCGGTTCTTATAGAGCGAAGGCCGGGCCTGCCAAGGGGGGGCAGGCTCCGTGCCCGGATACACGAAGCCCCGCGCCGCCAAGCAGCGCGGGGCCAGCGTTACACAAAAGATCAGAGACCGGCGGCAGCAGCCACTTCGGCGGCGAAGTCGCTCATTTCCTTCTCGATGCCTTCGCCGAGCTGGAACCGGACATAGTCCTTGAGCACGATCTTCGCGCCCGCATCCTTGCCCGCCTTTTCCACGACCTGAGCGATGGGGGTCTTGTTGTCCATCACGAAGATCTGGCTGAGCAGCGCATTTTCCTTGGCGAACTTGGCGATCGCACCATCCACCATCTTGGCCTGAACTTCGGCGGGCTTGCCGCTCTCGGCAGCCTTTTCAGCCGCGATCGCGCGCTCGCGCTCGATCAGGCCGGCATCGAGATCGCCCGCATCCAGGGCCAGCGGGAAGGCTGCGGCGATATGCATGGCGATCTGCTTGCCGAGCGGCTCGAGCACATCGGCGCCAGCTTCGGATTCCAGCGCGACCAGCACGCCGATCTTGCCCAGATTGGGCGCGGCCGCATTATGCATGTAAGGCACAACCAGGCCATTGGCGACGGTCACCGTCTTCATGCGGCGAACCTGCTGGTTTTCGCCAATAGTGGCGACATTGTTGGTCAGCTTGTCGGAAACCGTGCCGCCATCGGGGTAAGCCGCCGCTTTCAGCGCCTCGACATCGTCGGAAGCGGCGGAAAGCGCGACCTCGGTCGTCTTGCGGACGAAATCCTGGAACTGCTCGTTCTTGGCGACGAAATCGGTCTCGGAATTGACTTCGACAGCCACACCGCGCGTGCCAGTCACGGCAACACCCACCAGCCCTTCGGCGGCAGTGCGGCTGGACTTCTTGGCAACGGCGGCTAGGCCCTTGGCGCGCAGCGCATCGACCGCGGCTTCGATATCGCCATTGGTCTCGTCGAGCACCTTCTTGCAGTCCATCATGCCCGCGCCAGTGCGCTCGCGCAGATTCTTCACGTCAGCAGCGGTATAAGCAGCCATCGTAACACCCTTTCAAATTGGAATGGCAGCGTCGGAAGCCATGCCCCCGACGCCCCTGAGCATCAATTCATGTCAGCCCGATGACGGATCAGGCCTCGGCGGCCGGCGCTTCTTCCACCACAGCTTCTGCGGGCGGCTGTTCCATATCGCCGAAATCGGCACCCGAATCGACCACCGCACCCTGGCGGCCCGAACGGGCAGCCTCGGCAATGGCGTCGCAATAAAGGCGCACAGCACGGGCAGCATCGTCATTGCCCGGAACCGGGAAGGCGATGCCCGAAGGATCGACATTGGTGTCGAGAATGCCGACGACGGGGATGCCCAGAACATT
>CAZWEY010000154.1:0-5603 GCA_964632055.1 uncultured Sphingomonadaceae bacterium | reverse complement strand
CGCCGGCCTGTGCGACGACGCGGCGATGGAGCGGCTGGAGCAGTTTTGTGCGCTGCTTACCTCGGAAAATGAACGGCAAAACCTGATCGCGCGGGCGACCGTCACGGAACTCTGGCGCCGCCACATTGCGGACAGCGCACAGTTGTTGCCACTGGTTCCACGTGAAACAGGGCCCTGGCTCGATCTTGGCACCGGTGCGGGTTTCCCCGGCCTCGTGATCGCCATGATGCAGCCCGATCGTGATGTGCGGCTGGTCGAATCCCGCAAACGGCGGGTTGAATGGCTGCAGGGCGTGATTGAAGCGCTCGATCTGCGCCGATGCACTGTGCTGGGCGCGCGATTGGAACAGATTCCTTCCTTTTCTGCCAGTGTCATTTCGGGACGCGCGTTTGCGCCCTTGCCACGGCTTCTCAGCATGTCCGCACGCTTTTCCACAAGCGACACGATCTGGCTGTTGCCCAAAGGGCGTTCGGCCAAGCAAGAATTGGAAGAGCTTCCGGTGAGTCGCCGGAAGATGTTTCACGTGAAACAATCGCTTACTGATCCGGAATCCGGAATTCTTGTCAGCGATCCGGACAGAACTGCAACCGCCAAGGCGAGGTAACACCATGATCTGCGTAGCGATTGCGAATCAGAAGGGCGGTGTGGGCAAGACCACCACCGCGATCAACATCGCAACGGCGATGGCCGCGACCGGGTGGAAAACGCTGCTCATCGACCTCGATCCGCAGGGCAATGCATCAACCGGTATTGGCATTCACTCGGCCGATCGTCATCGAACCAGCTACGATCTGCTGGTTGACCAGGTGCCGCTCGCCGAATGCGCTATGCCCAGTTCGATTCCGGGCCTTGAAGTGGTCACCGCGACTCAGGATCTGACCGGGGCAGAGGTGGAACTCGTTTCCGTGGAGGATCGCAGCGGCCGCCTGCGCAGTGCATTGTCAGGTCAATCGGCGGGCTACGACATCTGCTTCATTGATTGTCCGCCATCTCTGGGCCTGCTTACGCTTAACGCGCTGGCCGCTGCCGACACGTTACTGGTGCCGCTGCAGTGCGAGTTTTTCGCGCTGGAGGGCCTTAGCCAGTTGTTGCAGACGGTGGAGCGCGTGCAGCAGCGGTTCAACCCCGATGTTGGCATCATCGGCGTGGCTTTAACCATGTTTGACCGGCGCAACAGGCTGACAGACCAGGTCGCGGACGATGTACGCGACTGTTTGGGCCCGCTGGTGTTCGAAGCGGTCATTCCCCGCAATGTGCGCCTGTCCGAGGCGCCCAGCCACGGCCTGCCCGCACTGGTTTATGATCACGCCTGTTCCGGCAGCCGTGCCTATATGGCGCTCGCCCGCGAATTGATCGGGCGTTTGCCTGAAAGAAGGAAAGCCGCATGAGCGAATTGACTGATCCAGCCAAGGCCGGGCAGCTCGCTAAATCCGCGCCAAAGCGCCTTGGGCGGGGGCTGGGCGCGCTGTTGGGCGAGGTGAAGCGGGAAGAGCCGCTGGTGCGACTTAATCCGGGGCCGACAGCGGAACGGACTGCAGGTGATGAGGCGCTGGCAGGTGGCGCTGGCTCCGCGCCTGACGGTCTGGCCATGCTGCCAGTTTCGGCAATCGTGCCGCACCCCGATCAGCCCCGGCGCCATTTCGACGAGGCGGCGCTGGAAGAGCTGGCGGCTTCCATCGCCGCGCGCGGGGTCATTCAGCCAGTCATCGTCCGTCGTCAGGGGAGTGGGCAATATCAGCTCGTCGCGGGCGAACGGCGCTGGCGCGCTGCGCAGAAGGCGCGACTGCATGAAATCCCGGCCCTTGTCCGCGACCTTGCAGAGCGGGACGTGCTGGCGCTGGCTCTGATCGAGAATATCCAGCGCGAAGATCTCAATCCAATCGAGGAGGCGCGCGCCTACCATCGCCTGGCTCAGGTCGAGGGACTGACTCAGGCGGAAATCGCGGAAATCGTTGACAAGTCGCGCAGTCATGTCGCCAATTTCCAGCGTTTGTTGAGCCTGCCCGAAGGGGTGCTGGAGCTGGTCGAGACAGACCAGCTCTCAATGGGACATGCCCGCGCGCTCGTTGGCCATGAAGGTGCCGAAGTGCTGGCCCGCGAGGCCGTGAGGCGTGGCTGGTCGGTGCGCGACATGGAAAGGCGGGCGCGAAAATCGGGCGGGGAGGGCAAGGACAAAGGGCGACGTACCGCGCGCGCGCCGGGCGAGGCAGCGCAGGATGCCGATATCGCAGCCGTCCAGAACCATCTCGAGGAATTTCTCGGTATGGCGGTGCGAATCAATGCCGATGCTGATCCCCGATCGGGCGCGGTAACCATCCGCTATCGCACGCTCGACCAGCTCGACATGATCTGCCAGCGCCTGACCGGCGGAGCGATCTAGGCATTCCTGCGCATATTTCTGCCATTCAGGCGAAAAGCGTGAGTGCAGGAGCATGGAATCATTCTTACAAAATTAACCATGTTTGCGAGCAATCATCGAACGGTCTCTAGGCTCAGGACCCATTGATCAGAGCCAATAGCAGACGGTTGCGGCGATGGAGATGGCGGACATGAAGCTTTGGGCCACCCGATCATCGAACAGACGATGGAATATGCCCACATGCCGAAGGCCGATGTGCTCGCAGCGATAGAAAAAGTCGGTTGAGCGCGACGATCACGCGCGGTGAGAAACTAATTTTTAAACTTCCAGCGCCTAGTTTCTCTCAAATCAAGAAAGGTCTCAGGAAAATGCATGCAGGTGCTCAGCCAAGTATCACTGAAAAGCGCCAAGCCGGACGCAGGCCGGCAAGGCTCACGGTGTCGGCCGTGCACCGAACATTAGGTGAGCTAAGCTTGGTCATGGCGGACATCTCTGCAACCGGTTTTTTGATCTGCGCGAGAAGTGGAATAGAGCCCGGAGACCAAATCTTGTTGGAGATTCCTGCTTTCGGCAGAATTACTGCACTATGCATCTGGATCAGGGGGCAAAAGGCCGGGTTTCTTTTCGAAAAGACTATAGCCAAAGCTGATTTTGAGTATCTAATTGAGCGCATGAGTTCTGATCCGGCGCCCGGCGCCAAGGCTTGTCAGTCAAACGGCCGCGTTCGCACCTCAGATCGAAAGCGCGCCTTGGCCTTTGCAGAGTTGTGCACGCCCGAAGGCTGGGAGAAGGTAAGAGTTAAGGATTTCTCGGGATCAGGCGCTCGCGTAGTTTCCACCCGCTCCATACCGCTTGGTACCGATGTCATTTTCAAGCGAGCAGCGACTTTCCGTGCTGGGAGGGTAGCTTGGTCAAGGGACAATGAAGCTGGGCTGCAATTCTACCGGAAAGACTAGGCTCAGGACTCATTGATCACAGCCATTAGCAGACGGTTGCAGCGATGGCGATGGCGGAAGGTGTGTGCGCATCGGTCGTATCGGGTTGCGATGCGGCGCCAGTTCTTGATTCTGCCGAACAGGCTCTCGATCTTGTGGCGCTGGCGATAGAGCTGCTTGTCGTAGTGATATTGGACCTTGCGGTTGGCCTTTGGCGGGATGCAGGCGACGATACCCTGGCCGCTAAAGAGCTACAAAAGAAGGGCCAGCAGCATTGCCCGCAGAGCCGACTGCGCCTATTTCCGGTGCGATGGACACCAAGCGCAAGAATCTTCTCATCGTCATCGCTGTTCTCGCCGCGATAGGCCTCTTCCTGCTCTGGCTGCTGCGGGGCGACACGGCAGATCAGCCGATGGACAAGGTCACCGGCACGGACCCGTTCCTGGAAGAGGAATTCGACACCGAAACGATCCCCACCGTCGCGATTGCCGAAACCATCGGCTGGGCCCGGGGCCAGACCCCCAAAGCTGCGCCGGGGTTGCGCGTAACCCGCTTTGCCGAAGGGCTGGATCACCCGCGCACCATGCTGACCCTGCCCAATGGCGATGTCATCGTGGCACTGACCAATTCACCCCCGCGGACCGGGCCGGGCGGCATCACCGGCCTGCTCATGGGCTATTTCCTGGCCAAGGCCGGGACCGGCGAACCCTCGCCTGACAGGCTGGTGCTGCTGCGCGACAGGGATGGCGATGGCCGCGCCGAACAACCGGTCATTCTCAGGGAAGGGCTGCATTCGCCCTCCGGCCTCGCCTGGGCTGGCGGACGGCTTTATGTCGCGAATCATGATGCCCTGCTGTCCTTCCCGTTCGAGCCGGGCGCGACCCGGCTGGAAGGTGAACCCGACAAGCTGATGGACCTGCCTGCGGGCGGCGATCACTGGATGCGCAACATCATCCTCAGCCCCGATGGCAAGCATATCTATATCGCCGTCGGATCGGCCACCAATATTGCGGACGAGGGGCTGGAGGTCGAGCAGGGTCGGGCGATGATCTGGGAATATGATGTCAAGGCGAAGAGCCGGCGACCGTTTGCGCTGGGGCTGCGCAACCCAAACGGGCTCGCCTGGAATCCCCTGACGCAGGAATTGTGGACCACGGTGAACGAGCGGGACATGCTCGGCTCCGATCTGGTGCCTGATTACCTCACCAATGTGCCGGTCGGTGCGCATTATGGCTGGCCGTGGGTCTATTGGCGCAAGATAGAGGATGTTCGGGTGAAGTGGGCGATGCCCGAATTCCTCACCGAATATGCGCGCAAGCCCGAATATGCGCTCGGCCCGCATGTCGCGGCGCTGGGCCTGGTTTTCGCGGGCGAAGGCCATCGTCTGGGCGGCGGCTTCGGCAATGGCGCTTTCGTCGCGCGCCATGGCTCGTGGAACCGCAAGCCGATGTCAGGCTATGACGTGGTGTTCATTCGCTTTGATGAACGCGGCAATCCCAAAGGCTTGCCGGTACCGGTGCTGGCCGGCTTCCTCACCGGCGACGGCAATACGCATGGCCGTCCGACCTGGCTGGCCTGGGACAAGGGCGGGGCGCTTCTGGTCAGCGACGATACGGCGGGGATCATCTGGCGGGTGATCAACCCGCAGGCGCAACCGGGGGCGAAGATGGTGCTGCCCAAATACAAGTCGCTGCCCCCGCAGAAGGAACTGAAGGGCGACCCGGGTGAGGCCTTCAAGCAAGGCTTCAAGTTCTAGGGTTGCGTGGGGCCGGGCCCTGAGCAGCTGCCATCAGCGCATGCGATTGGATTGGCTGATGCAGCTCAGGACGGTGGCATCGGACGATCATGTGGGCAGGGTCTGCCCCGCCCGCCCCCCGAGTTCGGTGATGTATTGCCAGGCGGTCCGGCCGGATCTGGCGCCGCGCCGCTTGGCCCATTCCAGCGCTTCGCCGTCGTCCCACTCCAGCCCGAATTCATCGGCATAGCCCGCAATGATCGCCAGGTAATCGTCCTGCGTGCAATTGTGAAAGCCGATGGACAAGCCGAACCGGTCCGCCAGCGCCAGCCGATCGTCCACCGCGTCGCGCGGGTTGATCGGATCGTCCTGTTCCGTGCCGTGGCGCGGCACGATCGCCCGGCGGTTGGAAGTGACGGCAAGACGGACATTGGCGGGGCGCGCTTCCACCCCGCCTTCCAGCCAGCTGCGCAGCTGGCGCGGCCCGGCGCTGTCATCTTCAGCAAAGCCCAGATCGTCGATATAAGTCAGGAAGTTGCGCTGCTGGCGGCCCAGCTCGCCAAACAACGTGGCC
>CAZWEY010000153.1:0-5608 GCA_964632055.1 uncultured Sphingomonadaceae bacterium | reverse complement strand
CGATCCCCAGCAAAGGCGTGATCTGGTTGCTTTCCTGCGGGCCCATTCGGACAAGGACGATTTCATCGGTTCGGGCGGCGCGGCAGAGTTTCAGGGCAACCGGTAGTAATCCGCCACACGATCCAGCGCGAGGCGGAGCACCAGCTTGCCGCTTCGCGCTGGCCACGCCATCGCCCGTTCCGCATCGGGCAGCGTTTCGCCCGCGCAAACCACGCGCCACAGCACATCCTGGAGCCCTTTTCCGGCGGCGGCAATCGCATCGGAAAAACGCGTTCTCGCGGCAATCTGGCGCTCTGTTGCGCTCAGCCCCGCATCGCCGCCCGATCCTTTTATGCGGACCGGATCCCAGCGCATGGTGATGCCGGGCGAGAGCTGCGACCTCTCGTAATCGACGCGCAGGCGTTCTCCTGCATCGAACAGCCTGTCATCGATATGGCCGCGTGCATGCAGCCAGGATAGCGGCGATTCGGCGAGATTGACGGTGACGCTGCGCCGCCCCTTCTGCACCCCATCTTTCCGGCTCGGTCCTTCGCTGGTCAATTCGCGTTCCACGAGTATCTGGCGCATTTCCAATCTCCCTTTTCCCTGCAGAAACCCGCACTTGCCAAAACCGGGTTATTGTAGGAAAGAGAAAAAACCAATTTGGTTAAAGGACCGTCGATGATCAACCGCATAAGGGATATCCGCAGGGACAAGGGCATGACGCTGGCCGATGTCGCCGAAGCCTGTTCGCCTCCCACCACTGCGCAAACCATCGGACGGCTCGAAACCGGAATGCGCACGCTTTCACTGGGCTGGATGAACCGCATTGCGGCGGCACTCGATGTCGCGCCCGAAATGCTGGTCAGGGCGGAAAAGGCGCTGGTGCCGCAAATCGTGGCCCGGCTGGGCGATGGCGGCGTAGAAGCTCTGGCCACCCCGCGCGATGCGATCCTGCCGAGCGAGCTGGACAGTTCCGCCCCGCTTCTCTGCATGACCATTGAAATATCGCAGGGCGAATATCGGGCAGGAGACCAGCTTTGGATGCGCCAGCTGCCGGTCGATCAGGCGCCCCGCATGATCAACCGCGATGTTCTGGTGCCGCGCAAAGGCGGGCGTTTTGCCTTTGGCAGACTGATCGACCGGCAGGGCGATATGGTCGGCCTGTTGCCACCGGGCGCTGGCCAGCGCCAGATCGTGATCGATGGCCCGCCATGGCTGGCTGTGGCCGAAATGCTGGTGCGCAAGCTGTGAGTGGCGCCAGGCGACGACTGCTCTCGCTCTCCACGCTCTATCCCAACGCGGCCACGCCGCGTTTCGGCACATTCGTCGCCCGCTCGCTCGAAGCGCTGGCCCGGCGCGGCGAATGGGATATCACGCTGATCAACCCGATCGGAGTGCCGCCCATTGCCTTTGGCCGCTATCGCGCATTGGCGGCAGCGGCGGTGGATGGGATGGAACAGGGGGTGCACGTTATGCGTCCTCGCTTCCCGCTCATCCCGCGGCTTGGCGGGCCGATCAACCCGGCGCTGATCGCGCGGGCCGTTCTGCCGATCGCCCGCAAGCTTCACGCCGAAGAACCGTTCGATCTGGTCGATGCGCAATTCTTCTATCCCGACGGGCCTGCTGCCATGCGCATCGCCCATGCGCTGGGCCTGCCCTATTCAGTCAAGGCGCGCGGCGCCGATATCCAGATGTGGGGCCATCGCCGGCTGACCGGGCCGCAAGTGCTCGCCGCCGGGCGCAATGCTGCAGGCATGCTGGCGGTGAGCGAGGCGATGGCCCACGACATGGCCGCGCTGGGCCTGCCGCGCGAGGCGATCACAATTCACTATACCGGGCTTGACCGTGACCGTTTCCGCCCCACCCCCCGCAACGCAGCACGCAAGCGCCTGCTCGATGCGGGCATCGTCACGCTTTCTGCCGACAAACCATTCCTGGTCAGTGTCGGCGCGCTGATCCCGCGCAAGGGGCAGGCGCTGGTCATCCGTGCTCTCGCGCAATTGCCCGATACCGTGCTGGGCCTGGTCGGCAAGGGGCCGGACGAAGCGTCCCTGCTCGCTCTGGCGCGCGATCTGGGCGTAGCTGGCCGGGTGCGCTTCCTCGGCTCGCTTGACCACGATCAGCTGCCACAGGTGCTCTCGGCCGCCGATGCGCTGGTGCTTCCTTCGGCGAGCGAGGGGCTGGCCAATGCCTGGGTCGAAGCGCTCGCCTGCGGCACGCCGATCGTCATCAGCGATGCAGGGGGAGCAGCGGAACTGCTTCAAGACCCGGTAGCCGGGCGCATTGTCGAACGCACCCCCGACAGCATTGCCGCAGCGCTGGCCGAACTGCTGAACCAGCCTCCCTCGCCCGGCAAGGTGGCCGCGACAGTCAGCCAGTTCAGCTGGGATCTCCACGCCGAACGGCTGGCCACCTATTACGCAGGCCTGCTTCAGCCTTCCGCGCGGGCGGCCCGTTCCTGAGCTTCCTCGCGCGTTTCGACCGGAACGAAGCTCGCGGATGTCACCTTGAGCCAGATCAGGATCGGCGCCGCCATATAGATCGAGCTGTAAGTGCCGACGAAGATGCCGAGCGTGATCGCGGCGGTGAAACCGAAGATCACATCCGGGCCAAGGAACAGCAAGGCCAGCAGCGTGATCAGCATCGACAGCGAGGTGACGATGGTGCGCGACAGGGTCTCGTTGACCGAGAGATCGAGCAGCTCGGGCATCGGCATCTTGCGATATTTCTTCAGGTTCTCGCGGATACGGTCATAGACGACGATCGTATCGTTCAGAGAATAGCCGATGAGAGTGAGCAGGGCCGCAACGATATTGAGGTCGAACTCCATCTGCGTCAGCGCAAACAGGCCCAGCGTCAACACCACGTCATGCACCAGCGCAAACAAGGCGCCCACGCCAAACTGCCATTCGAAGCGCAGCCAGATATAGGCGGCAACAGCAAGGGCAGCGAGGCCCAGCGCCTGAAACGCGATCCAGCCCAGTTCCTTCGACACCTTGCCCGAAACCGAATCGACCCCGTCGATCCGCGCGTCCGCATGGTTGGCTTTGACGGACGCGATGATGGTGCGCGTCATCTTGTCGGAAAGGCCCGCATCATGATCGGCCCCTTCGGGCAGTTTCATGCGGATCGAGACTTCGTTGGGCTTGCCGAATTGCTGCAGGATCGGTTCGCCATAGCCAAGGCCTGCCACCTGCTTGCGCAGCTCGGCCACCGGCGCCTCTTCGGTTTGCTCGAAAGTGACGCGGATCATCTGTCCGCCGACAAAATCGACACCCAGATTGAGTCCCTTGCTGAACACCAAAGCAAGCGAAGCGGCCATCAGCAGCAGGCTGATGATATAAAACGGCACCCGCCAGCGCAGGAAGCGGATATTGGTGTTATCGGGGACGAGCTTCAGCAGTCTCATGTCAACCCAGCCTCTTAAAGAACGATATCACTGGGCCGCGTGCGGCGCAGCCAGTCGGCAACCCACATGCGGGTGAGCGATACGGCGGTGAACACCGAAGTCGCGATGCCGATCATCAGCACGATGGCGAAGCCGCGGATCGGCCCGGTGCCGAAATAGCCCATCAGCGCAGCGGCGATGACATTGGTGACATTGGCGTCGAAAATGGCGCGGCTGGCTTCCTTGTAGCCCAGCTCCACCGCCTGCACCACGCGCCGCCCGCGAGCGCGTTCTTCGCGTATGCGCTCATAGATCAGCACATTGGCGTCGACCGCAGCGCCCACCGTCAGCACGAAACCGGCAATGCCGGGCAGCGTCAGCGTGGTGCTGATCATCGCCATGATGCCAAGGATCATCATCACATTGATGATCAGCGCGACATTGGCGTATATTCCGAAACGGCCATAGGTGGCGATCATGAAGGCCATCAGCGCCACCGTGCCGACCAGCATGGCGACCATGCCCTTCTCGATCGAATCCGCGCCAAGGTCAGGCCCGACGGTGCGTTCCTCCACCACCTTCAAATCGACCGGCAGCGCGCCCGAGCGCAGCGAAATGGCCAGCTGGTTGGCGCTGTCGACGTTGAAGCTGCCCGAAATCTGCGCGCTGCCGCCCAGGATCGGTTCATTGATATTGGGGGCGGACAACACCTTGCCATCGAGAATGATGGCGAAGGGGCGATTGACATTCTCGGTGGTCAGCTTGGCGAATTTGGCCCCGCCCTGCTGGTCGAACTGGATGTTGACCACCGGCTCGTTGTTCTGCGGATTGAAACCTTGCGAGGCGCCGGTGAGCGAATCGCCCTTGATGCCACCCAGCCGCTTCACCGCGATTGCCGCCACGCCAACCCTATCGGGTTCAGCATAGGGCAGTATCTGGCTGCCGGGAGGGGCGATGCCTTGCGCGATGTCGGAAGGAAGCGCGCTGGTATCGACCAGCTTGAATTCGAGCTTTGCGGTCTGGCCCAGCAAATCCTTGAGCGCCTGCGGATCTTGCAGGCCCGGAACCTGAACCACAATACGCTGCGCGCCCTGGCGGATGATGGTCGGCTCGCGGGTGCCCAGCTCGTCGATGCGCTTGCGAACCACCTCGGTCGCACTGTCCATGGCATCGGCTACCGCCTGATCAAGCCCGGCCTGGGTCGGGGTGAGGACGAAGCGGTTCTCGTCCACGACAGCGATGGTCCAGTCGCGCTGGCCGGTCAGCCCCGCGCCCGTGGTCAGTGGCAACAGGGCCTCGCGCGCGGCATCCACCTGCGAAGGATCATCGACGATGAAGCCGAGCTTGCCGCCCTTGCTCGATACATCGCTGACCCGGATGCGCGGCTCGGCCTTCTTGAGGGCAGCGCGCACCGCCTCTTCCATGGTCTCCAGCCGTTGCGCAGCAACCTGGGCCGGATTGGCTTCGAGCAGGATATGGCTGCCGCCTGCCAGATCGAGGCCGAGATTGACCTTGGGATCGGGCAGGAACGAGGGCCATGCGGCACCGCCAACGGAAAAGATGGAAGGCAGCGAAGCCACTGCGCAGCCCAGCGCAACGAACCAGAACCAGGCCCTTTTCCACGAGGGAAATTCTAGCATGACGCAATCAGGCTCCGTCAGTCGTTCGCGGCTGCGCCGCCGGGCGGAACGATATCGGCAATCGTGTTCCTGACCGCGCGCACCTTGACGTTCTGGCCCAGCTCGAGATCAACGTAATGCTCGTCGACCTTGAGCACCTTGCCAAGCAGGCCACCCGAAGTGACCACCTGATCGCCCTTCTTGATCGCCTCGATCTTGGCCTTGTGCGCCTTTTGCTGGCGCATTTGCGGGCGCAGGATCAGCAGCCAGAAGATGACGCCCATGCCAAGGAGCGGCAGAATCTGGACAAGGAAAGGCGGATCGGCCGGAGCCGCGGCGGCGGAGAGCATTTCAAGCATGGTCTAAACTCGGTCGACTTTCAGCTTTTGGGGAAACATTTCCGAATATTGAGCGAGGCGGTGACTGGGCAGCAAGCGCCGCAGGCAAGCCCATTTTCTTTTCGCAGCGCCGCCTAGCAGCAAACAAATGCGGTGGCAACGCGCAGCACTGCGCATGGGCGCTTGATCTGCCGCGATGCTGTGCCTATAGGCGCGCCTCCACTGATCGGGACGTAGCGCAGCCTGGTAGCGCATCACACTGGGGGTGTGGGGGTCGGAGG
>CAZWEY010000152.1:0-5655 GCA_964632055.1 uncultured Sphingomonadaceae bacterium | reverse complement strand
GAACGGGTCTGCAACACCTTGGAGCCAACGGACGCCAGCTCCAGCATTTCTTCGTAAGTGACGTATTTGAGTTTCTTCGCCTTGGCGACGATGCGCGGGTCGGTGGTATAGACGCCGTCGACATCGGTATAGATGTCGCAGCGATCCGCCTTGACGGCTGCCGCGACAGCCACCGCCGAGGTGTCCGATCCGCCGCGGCCCAGCGTGGTGATGCGGTTTTCATCCGAAAGCCCCTGAAAACCGGGAATCACCGCAATCTCGCCCGACTGCATCGAGGCGATCACCGTGTCGGCGTCGATCGTGCCGATGCGCGCCTTTGCATGAGCGCTGTCGGTGTGGATCGGCAATTGCCAGCCCAGCCAGCTGCGCGCCTTGCAGCCCATAGCCTGAAGGGTGAGCGCGAGAAGGCCGGAGGTGACCTGTTCGCCGCTGGCCACCACCACGTCATATTCGGCGGGGTCATAGAGCGGGTTCGCCTCGCGGCAGAAATTGACCAGCCGATCGGTCTCTCCGGCCATGGCGGAGACCACGACGGCGACCTCGTGCCCTGCTTCCTGGTGGCGGCGCACGATATTGGCGACGCGACGGATGCGCTCCGTCCCCGCCATCGAGGTGCCGCCGAATTTCATCACGATCCGTGCCAAGCTTCGCTCCTGCGTGCTGGAATCAGCCTCGGCGCGCTGTTAGGGGTGTGCCATGGCCAATGCAACCACAGTGAATACGATCCGGCCCGAAGAAGCCGCCCATTTCGGCAAGCTTGCCGCACAATGGTGGGATCCCAACGGGTCTTCCGCCATGCTGCACAAGCTCAACCCGGTGCGGCTTTCATTCCTGCGCGATTGCGTGGACGCGCATTTTGGAACCGACCCGCAATCGGTGCGCCCTCTGACGGGCAAGCGCGCGCTCGATGTCGGCTGTGGGGCCGGGCTGCTTGCAGAACCGCTGGCAAGGATGGGGGCCGAAGTCGTGGCGCTCGATGCCGCAGCAGAGAATATCGCGGCGGCACGCTCTCATGCCGAAGGCGTTGGCCTCTCCATCGATTACCGTGCTGGCGAGCTGGGCGAACAGGGGCTGGGCCAGTTCGACCTCGTCACCGCGATGGAGGTGATCGAGCATGTCACTGACAAGGCCCTGTTCATGGGCGAACTGGCACGCCACGTTGCGCCGGGCGGATTGCTGGTGCTCTCCACCCCCAACCGCACGGCGCAATCACGCCTGCTGATGGTCAATTTCGCAGAGAGGCTGGGCGCCATTCCCCCCAATACACACCATTGGGAAGATTTCATTACTCCGGAGGAAATGGGAAATCTTCTGCTGGACTGCGGCTTCGCTATGGGCCAGCCGACCGGCATCGCATGGTCTGTGGGCAAAGGGCTTCACCTGTCCGATGACCTGCGTCTGAACTATATACTAAGCGCCAAGCGCGCCTGACATGATCTGGAGATAACAATGGGCTACGAAGAAAACCGCAACGCATGGCGCCAGCGCGTCCCGGAACCGGCGACATGGGCAGAACGCCTGAAGGCAGACGCCAAGGACAAATATTTCATCATGTCCTGCGACACCCATGTGAACGAACCGTTCGACTGGATGGAAGGACGGATCGACGCCAGATACAAGGATCGCCTGCCCCATCTGCGCAAGGACGAAGACGGCACCCAGTGGCTGATCACGGAGGGGTGGGAGCCGCAACTGGTCAGCGTGCCGCCGGAACGCTCCGACCTGCTGCCCGAGCTGGCCAGCTTCGAGGATTACGAAGTGCTGAGCCCCTTCACCGCGAAGATGGACAAGGAAGACACGCTGCGCACCTCGTCGGGCCGCAGTATCGAGCAGCGCCTGGAACATTGCCGTCTCGAAGGCGTCGACGCCGAAATCATCTTCCCGCAAAAGGGCGTTCTGGGCTTTGCCACGCCCGACAATGATTTCGCCGCCGCCATGACCGGGGGATGGAACCGCTGGGCGCTGGAATATTTCGGCGGCCATCTCGACCGGATGATGCCGATGGCGCTGGTCGCTCCCGGCAATGTGGAATTGGCGGTCAAGGAAGTGCAATGGGCAGCCGCCAATGGCTTCCATGGCATCCAGCTACCCTGCCGTCCGATTTTCACCCGTGCCAGCGAGGCGCACAGCCCGATCCACTACAACCACAAGATGTTCGACCCGCTCTGGGCGGCCATCGAGGAAACCGGCCTGCCGATCACCTATCACATCTCGACCGGCGAAGATCCGAGAGCGGTCAAGGGCGGCGGGGCTGCTCTGGTGTGCTACACCAATGCGATGTCGCATGGGCTGGAGCCGGTGGTGAACATGATCTCGGCAGGTGTTTTCGAGCGCTTCCGCGGGCTTCGCATCGTCACCATCGAGACCGATACGGGCTGGATTCCATGGCTGCTCAACACCATGGACCATGGCTATCGCAACCAGCACATGTGGCAGCGTCCCGAACTGCCGAACCTGCCGAGCGACTATTACAAGGCGCATTGCTACACGACGCTGCTGGAAGACTGCCCGATGCTCAAAACGGTGGTCGACATGGGCTTTGAAGACAACATCGTCTGGTCCAACGATTACCCTCATCATGAAGGCTCGTTCCCGCATTCGCACGCCAATATCCAGCGTCAGATGGCCGGACTGACCGAAACGCAGCGCGCCAAGATCCTTGGCCTCAATGCGGCAAAGCTGTTCAACGTCGCCCCGCGGCCAAGGGCTGCTGGCTGAACGAGACCGGGGCTGCGCCGCAAAGGCGCAGCCCTTGGTGTCTGATCCGAAATTCGCGAAACAGCGAATTTCGACGCGGCACCGGCCCACTCCCCCACCCGGCTACTCACAGGTTAGTATCGTTGTGTGGCCGGGTGGGGGAGTGGGCCGGTGCCGAACGATCCGAAGCGACAGTTTCGGATCATACGCTCACCCCTTGAAGGGTTCGATTTCCTCCACCGGTTCCAGCACCAGCAAGGGCAGGCGGCGCTCAGTCCCGGCCTGATAATCGCGATAGGGCGGGTAAATCCGTTCCATGAAGGCCCAGAGGTCTGCACGCTCTGCACCTTGCGCCTCATGCCACCGGGCGCGCAGGGCCTGCCCGCCGATCTGGATGTCGACGCTCTGATGGCCTTGCAAATTGAGATACCAGGCAGGGTGGATGTCCGCACCGCCCTTGGATGCGATGATGATCACCCGGCCATCGATGCTACCATAGGTCAGCGCAGTCACGCGCGCCTCGCCCGATTTGCGCCCGATGGTGCGCAAGAGCAGTGTGGTCGAGAACCAGTGCCCGCCGATCGGAGTGAAATCGACGACCTGTCCACTCCTGCCCCCGGATGAGAGATAGGTGGCGATATGTTCGCTCACCCAATCGGCGCGGGCGGCCTCGACCTCGGTAATGGTGACGGGTTCGTCTGCCACCAGATCAGGCCGTGAAAACGGGGATGCGTTCCACCCCGCGCATCATGATGAGCGGGATTGGGCGGTCGGTCTGCGACTGGTAATCGAGATAGGGCGGGAAGATGTCGGCCATGAAGGCCCAGACCTTCTCGCGTTCTGCCCCTTCCGGCACCCGCCAGCTGGCGCGATAGGCCTGGGCGGCAACCTGGAATGCCACTTCGCCGCCTGCGCGGATATTGTGATACCAGCCCGGATGCTCCGGCGCGCCGCCGCGCGAACCGGCAATGACGAATTCCCCTCCGATATCGCCGTAGATCAGCGGCGAGAGGCGCTGCTTGCCGGACTTGGCGCCCGTGGTGCGCAGCAAAAGCGTCGTCTGCATCGGATAACCGCCGGCGCTCGAGATGTCCCAGATATGCCCGTCGGCGCCGCCCGTGCGCAGATAGGTGTCGAGATGATTGTTGCGCCAGTCGAGCATGTCCTGCTCGATCTGGGTCAGAGTAGTGATTTCATCGGACATCAGGCGAGATCCGCCGCGGTGAAGACAGGTATTTCCTCTCTGGCGCGGATAGCCAGAAGCGGAATCTCGCGCTTCGCAATCTTGCGATATTCGCCATAGGGCGGAAAGACCTTGGCGAGGAACTGCCAAAGCTCCTCCGCCTCTTCGCCTTGAGGAAAGCGCAGGTCGGCACGAAACGCCTGAGTGCCGATCTGGAAATCGACCTCATTCTTGCCTTCGATATTATGGTACCACGCGGGGTGAACATCGGCCCCGCCCTTGGAAGCGGCGGTAATAACCTCGCCACCGATGATGCCATACATCAAGGGCACGATACGGGGCTTGCCCGATTTGCGGCCAATGGTCTTCAGCAGGAAGGTCGGGCAGAAATTGAACGCGCCGACATCACGCAGATCCTGAATATGGCCTTCCACGCCACCAGAACGGACATAAGTCCCAAGATGCTCCTTCAGCCAGTCGAGCTTGCGCGCCTCGACTTCGGTCATCGTCACTTTGTCATCACTCATGGCAATCTCCCGTTTGGTTTCGGATCATACGCCCGCAGGCGGGCAAGGCAACGCTGCAATCATGTCCGGAAGCGCATTGCAAAAAACGCAACAACCCTGAAATTTTTTGCGTTTGCGAAATATGCTGCGACGCAACATATGGGCTGAGGAAGTTGAGGGCAGGCTCCTGAAGTCCGCACTCACAAGGAGTTATCCATGCGCACTATCACAAACCACGTTCTCCCCCTGATCGCCGCTGCATCGACCAGCGGACTGATGTTTGCCATCGCCTTGATCTGATCCATCCCATGCAGATGGACAGAGGCAAACGGCCGCCCTCCTGACCGGGGCGGCCGTTTTCATTTCCCCTCAGCTCTGCTGGCCAATAGCCTGTGGATGGAAGCAGGCGAAGCTTTCCAAAAAGCCCGTTCAGTCCCTATATGATGGGCATGGTCGACAATAGCGAAGACGCCCCCCAGAACGCCCCCAACGCCAATGCCTATGGCGCGGAATCGATCAAGGTCCTCAAGGGTCTTGATGCCGTGCGCAAACGGCCGGGCATGTATATCGGCGATACCGATGACGGTTCGGGCCTGCACCACATGGTGTTCGAGGTTTCCGACAATGCCATCGACGAAGCGCTGGCCGGCCATTGCGACCTTGTCCTGATCGAACTGAACCCCGATGGCTCGGTGTCCGTCGAGGATAATGGCCGCGGCATTCCGACCGGCATTCACCCCGAAGAAGGTGTGTCTGCCGCTGAAGTCATCATGACCCAGCTGCACGCGGGCGGAAAATTCGAAAACACCTCGGACGACAACGCCTACAAGGTTTCGGGCGGTCTGCACGGCGTTGGCGTTTCGGTGGTGAATGCGCTGTCGGAATGGCTGGAGCTGACCATCTGGCGCGACGGCGAAGAACACTGGATGAAGTTCGCTCATGGCGATGCGGTGGAATCCTTGCGTGTTACCGGCCCCGCGCCGGAGGGCAAGAAGGGGACCCGCGTCACCTTCCTCGCCTCGACCGAGACCTTCAAGAACGTCACCGAGTTCGATTTCGAGAAGCTGGAACATCGCTATCGCGAACTGGCCTTCCTCAATTCGGGCGTGCGCATCCTGCTGCGCGACCGCCGCCACGAGGAAGTGAAGGAGCACGACCTGTTCTACGAAGGCGGCATTGCGGCTTTCGTCAGCTATCTCGACCGCAACAAGACGGCCATTCTGCCCGACCCGATCGCCATTTCCTCCGAACGTGACGGCATCGGCATCG
>CAZWEY010000151.1:0-5668 GCA_964632055.1 uncultured Sphingomonadaceae bacterium | reverse complement strand
CTGTCTGCGCCCGGCAAGCGCCAGCATGACCAGCAACAATACTGCCAGCGCACAGCCCAGAAACAGCAGCCCTGCCCCGCCCAGCCGCCAGACCAGCCAGCCCAGCGCCACTGCCGTCAGCCCCATCGGCACCGCCATCCAGCGCCTGAACCGCTCCATCCATGCTCCGGGCCGCGGCAGCATCCGACGCAAGCGAGGCACCCATCCGAGCAGCAGAAAGGGAAGGCCAAGCCCCACCCCCAATGCGGCAAAGAGCGCCAGAGCGGGAACGGGCGGCAAGAGCAACGCCGCACCCAGTGCTGCGGCCATGAACGGCCCGGTGCAAGGAGTTGCAACAAAGGCTGCAAGCAGGCCGGTGGCAAAGGCCCCGGTTGGGCCGGCGCCTTTATCGAAAGAGGGGCCGGTGATGGCAAACACTCCGGCAAAATTCGCGGTCATCGCCACTGCGAGCAGCAAAAGGCCCGTCACGATGCGCGGATCCTGCAACTGGAACGCCCAGCCGATCTGTTCGCCACCAGCGCGAAGCACCAGCAGCACGCCACCCAGTGCCAGCGAAGCTGCCATGGTTCCCGCTGTATAGGCCACCCCTTCGCGCCTGGCCTGCGCTGCGCTCTCGCCCGCGCGGGCAAGGCTCAATGCCTTGAGGCTGAGGATCGGAAAGACGCAAGGCATGAGATTGAGCAGCAGCCCGCCCGCAAGCGCTGCCAGCGCCAGCCAGCCCATGTTCCCCACCACGCCATTGGCCCCCACAGGCTCTCCACCCGAAGGAACATGGCCCTTGCGCGCAACAAAACCCAGCCCCTCGCCCTCGGCAAGTTTCACGATGCCCCTCACACCTTGCCGGGGCAGCCGCGCATTGGCGCGCAGCGGAAGCTCGGCGATCAGCCAGTCGCCCTTGCGAAAAAACGCCTGTGGCCCAGCATAATCGACCAGATCGTCGTTCTCGATGAAAAGATGAGCAGCGCCAACCGGCCTGTCTGCAGGCAAGGGAACCGCGATCCGCAGCCTGCCCTGCGCCGCTTCAAGCCGCCCCGGACTGGCCAGCAAGGGCGGGATCGCGCCCAGCCAGCCATCGAAACGCGTGTCGGCAGGACCGCTGCCAATCTCCAGCCGCGCATGGAGCACCGCAGTTTCGGGAACGCAGATCGTGTCGGAGCAAGCCAGCCAGTCAGCCTTGACGCGCAACGGCAGCACGGCTCTAGCGGCAATGTCTTGCGGCAGGGCAAGCCTCGCCAGAACCGCATAATCGCGCTCATAGACATGGTTCATCAAGCCATCGATCAGCAATGTCTGCGGCACGGGATAGCGAAGCTCGCCTATGTCCGCCCCTTCGGGCAAGCTCCATTCCAGCTGCATCCCGAAGCCCGCATCGCCCGGATTGGCCCAATATCCATGCCAGCCGGGCTCAGGCCGGAAATGCAGAGCCAGCTCGACCTGCTCTCCCGCCCGCGCCGGCCGTTCCACCACCAGTTCGGCGGCAATATGGTTGCGCGCCCATGCAGCGCCCGAACCGGCAAGCCACAACAGCATTGCGGACAGGATTTGCAGCAGGGCCATGGCATACGGGCTTGCGCGTCTCATGCTCTCCGCACTAGGGCTTGTCGCAGAAAGCCGCAATGGAGCCGGAGATGGCCGACACACGCGATTTGCTGATTCTGGGCGGTGGCCTTGTGGGGATCACCACGGCACTGGCCGCCGCGCGCAAGGGCATATCCAGCCATGTGGTCGATCAGGCAGACCCTGAAGCCCTGACCGAAGAAGGCTTTGATGGCCGTGCTTCAGCCATTTCCACCGCCAGCTGGAACCTGTTTGCCAATATCGGCCTTGCCGACAGGCTTGCCCCGCATGGTTGCCCGATTGAAGCCATCGCGGTAACCGACGGGATGAAGCCGGGACGGCTCGATTTCCAGCCCAAACCCGATGAAGGCTCGCTGGGCTTGATGTTCGCCAATCGCGAGCTGCGTGTCGCTCTGTTCGAAGCGGCGCGAGGCGAACCGCTGATCGCCTGGCATGCTCCGGCGCAGGTGACCCGGCGCGAACGCGATGCTTATGGGGTGCGCGCAATGCTGAGCGATGGCACGCTGCTGGAGGCGCGGCTGATGATTGCGGCCGAAGGGCGCCGATCGCCCACCCGCGAGGAAGCGGGCCTCAAGCTCGCCCATTGGGACTATCGCCATCGCGCCATCATCTGCGGGCTGACTCATGAAAAGCCGCATGACAATGTGGCCTGGGAAATCTTCTATCCTGCGGGCCCCTTTGCCTTGCTTCCCATGCTGGACGGGCCGGATGGCGAACATCGCAGCGCGCTGGTCTGGACCGTGGCGGAGAAACACGCCGCAGGCACTCTGGCCCTGTCGGATCATGCTTTTCTGGCTGAGGTGGAAAAACGCATGGCGGGCGTGCTGGGCAAGGTATCGCTCAACAGCCAGCGCTCCTCCTATCCGCTTTCCTTCCAGCATACTGCCCGCATCACTGCCGAGCGGCTCGCTCTGGTGGGCGATGCCGCTCATGGCATTCACCCCATTGCAGGCCAGGGGCTGAACCTGGGTCTGCGCGATGTCGGCGCGCTGATCGAGGTGCTGGTCGATGGCATGCGGATCGGGCTTGATCCGGGCGATGCGCAATTGCTCAAACGCTATGAACGCTGGCGCGCGCTCGACAGTTTCAGCGTGGCGCTGGCAACCGACGGGCTGACCCGATTGTTCGGCATTCCGGGGAGAGCGGCATCTGCCATCCGGCGGATGGGCATGGCCGGTGTGCAGCGGGTCGGCCCGCTCAAACGCTGGTTCATGGATGAAGCGCGCGGCGTGTCTGGCAATCTGCCCGAATTGCTGCGCAGCTGAACTCAGAGCACGGGCTGGCCGCCAGCATTCTTCAACCCGTTGGTTTCCAGCAGAGCCGAGGATTCCAGCAGGTCCAGCGCCGCCTGAGCGCGGGCGAAACGTTCAGCATCCGCGATCCAGTCCTTGGCCGTCTCGGCTCCGGGAAGATTGCGCACTTCGCCAATCGCCGCATCAACCCGCCCGCTCTCAAGAAACAGACGCGCCCGTTCCAGCCGCTTGGCGGGCTGCGGCGATGGCGTTTCTGCACGGCGAATGACAAATAATCCGCCCAATTGCTGTTTCAGTCGGGCCATCACCCCGCCTTCACCCGTCTGTTGCAGCCCTGCTTCCAGAGCGCTCAACCGGCCGATTAGCTTGTCCACTGTCACCGGATGGTCGGCGGCATCGAGAATGGCGGCCACCGAATTGGGCTTGGCATCGCCAAAACGCACCCGCAGCTGGTCCGCCAGATAGCCCAGCGGCGCGCCCCGTTCGATCGCCCGGCGGGCGGCAAAGGCAACCAGCAGGGCTTCGGCCCGCGCCGTATGGCCTTCCACCGCGGCAGCCTGCATGTCGAGCCTGGCCAGGCGTTGCTCCAGCGAGGCGACACGCTGATCCAGTCCGCCTTGCTGACGGGCTAGCGCAGTGGCTGTCGGCAGGGCAACTTCCTGATCGATCGCAGGATTTCCTCTCGCCTGTTCTGCCGTAGCGGAGACAGCTGATGTAGCTGCAGAGAGACCTAACGGGGCTGCAGCGCCTGACCAGACCAGATAGGCGACCAGCGCCCCGCCCATCAGAAAAAGGACCAGACCCGCCACAATCGCAGGTCCGATGCCACTTTTGCGCGGCGCAGCCATCGCTTCTTCAGGGAGTGTGTCCACCATCGCCTCGTCTCTTGCGCAAACCTGGCCGCTCAATGGCACATGTCACTGGCCAGCGCCAGTAGCGCGGATTCCTGCGGGCGTTCGCACCATCGGAGCCCGGCCCACCCCTGCCCCGCCGCAGTGGCAATGCGCGGGCCAAGCGCGGCCAGCGCAACGCGGGAGCGGTCGATCCCCGCCTCGTCGCATTGCCCGGCAAAATGGCGCGCGGCCTCGGCGGAATGGAGCAGAACCACCGCAGCTTCGCGCAGCAGCGCCGCCATCCGGGCGGGCATCGGCAAGAGCTCCGCCTCGTAGACGATCCGCTGAACGATTTCGATCCCGGCAGGCGGCGCCAGCAACACATGCTGCGCTCCTGCCAGCCGCAACAGGCGCAGATGTTCTCCCGCAAGGCTATCGAGCACCTGCTGAAGCCCGCCCGTGCCGGTTGCCGCGACTTCAAGCCCGGCCTCGCTTGCTGCCCGCGCGGTTTGTTCGCCCACGGCATAGACCGGCTTTCCGGAAAAACTGGCCAGACCTGCACCAGCCATGCGCACGCCATTGGCGCTGCCCAGCAGCAGCGCATCGATAGTGGCGGGCTCAGGCAAATGCCATGCGACCGGCCGGATGGAGGACAAGGCAAATCCGGCCATCTCCAGTCCCATCGCACGGCCCTGGCGTATGGTTTGCGACAGCCCCGGCTCAGGCCTGATAGCAATGACCTTCGCGCTCATGCAGCGCCGTCGAAATGCCGGGTAATGGCTCTGCTTGAGCGGCCCAGCAGATCGGCCGCCAGCAAGCCCGGAGCCTTCTGGTCCTGCCTGTCGAACTGAGCCTCTCCCGCCACCCGCTCTGTGCCATCAGGGCTTAAGATGGCGGCCTTCATGACGATGCGCTCATTTTCCAGACGGGTCAGCACCGCGATCGGGCTATGGCAAGTGCCGCCCAGCGCCGCCAGCAAGGCGCGTTCGGCCATGACGCAATCGCGGCTTGGCGCATGGTCGATCGCGGCGAGCAGCTTCCGGGTCTGCCCATCTGCTGCATTGCATTCGATCCCGATCGCCCCTTGGGCAGGGGCAGGCAGCCAGGCATCGGCATCAAGCGGAACGCCGACATGGGCCTCGCCCAGCCGTTCCAGCCCCGCTGCCGCAAGCAGGGTGGCGTCGGCTTCGCCCGCTTCCAGCTTGGCCAGCCTTGTGGCGACATTGCCACGAAAGCTCACGATCCTGCAATCAGGCCTCGTATGCAGCATTTGCGCCGCGCGGCGCGGCGCACTGGTGCCGATGCGCGCGCCCTGCGGCAGATCGGCCAGCGAGGCCGCGCCGACCAGCACATCGCGCACATCGGCGCGCGGAAGGATCGCAGCGATAGCCAGGCTTTCCGGGCGGATCGTCTCGACATCCTTCATCGAATGGACCGCGGCATCGATCTTGCCTTCGGCCAGCCACGCATCGAGTTCGCGGGTCCAAAGCGCCTTGCCACCGATTTCAGCCAGCGGACGATCGAGCACCTTGTCGCCGCTGGCCACAACCGGCACCAGTTCTATCTCCTCTTCGCCCCAGCCATGCGCCGCGCACAGGCGGCGACGGGTTTCTTCGGCCTGCGCCATGGCAAGCGGCGAGCGGCGGGTGCCGAGGCGGAGCCTTGGCCGGGGGTGATGAATATCGGTCATGACAGCTTGCTTGCCCTAATGCGCATTTGCGTCCAGTGGAAGCCGCGATGGCGGTGGTGCTTGGCATAGAATCCAGCTGCGACGAAACGGCAGCGGCGCTGGTGGACAGCGAGCGGCGCATTCTGGCGCAGTATATCGCCTCGCAGGACGAAGCGCATCGCCCCTATGGCGGCGTGGTGCCCGAAATCGCCGCCCGCGCTCATGTCGAAAGGCTCAGCCCCCTGATCGAGGCCACCTTGGGCGATGCCGGGCTGCGGTTGCAAGAAGTGGACGCCATTGCGGCAACCGCCGGGCCGGGGCTGATCGGCGGGGTC
>CAZWEY010000150.1:0-5671 GCA_964632055.1 uncultured Sphingomonadaceae bacterium | reverse complement strand
TCGGGACGTAGCGCAGCCTGGTAGCGCATCACACTGGGGGTGTGGGGGTCGGAGGTTCGAATCCTCTCGTCCCGACCAGTGGTTTCCCCCAAGAGCCAGCGGCACAGGTCGCGCTCCTCATCCACTTCCCATTCCGTTGATATGCACCTTGCAGGGCAGCTCTGGCTCATGGCCAGTGCACTCGTCCTGCCAGCAGCAATATTGACCTCGCGAGAAATACGTCCAATAAATACCTAGTCAGATAAACGATCGTGTATTCCGACCGATTGATCTGAAGGGTGAAAAAGGGGCGTATTCCATGGCGACGTTGACGGCTAATATCGCATTCGATTTCAGGCAAATGAACTTCAATGAGCTGACAACCACTGAATTCTTCGATTTTTATGACAATGCGAACGAGAGCTTCAACGGCGTTGTTTATCAGGATGTTATCGAAGTATCCGATACGATTGGCACCAATCGCTATCTGTCATCCTTCTTCGGCGGCACCAATCTGACCGTCAACGCTTCGGATGCAGTCACCGGGGGAACGGTAACCGGCTTTGTCGAGGCGATTACCTCGGGCACCGGCATCGTGTCGGTAAACTGGGCCCTGCAGGGTTTCTCCTACAGCGCTGTCTCGATTTACAATGCTGTGCAAAGCGTCTCGACCGCTGATGATTTCGCGATCCTGGCCAGCCTCCTTGGCGGAAACGACACCATGACCCTCTCGCCTTTTGCAGATTATGCGCGCGGCTATGCGGGCGACGATGTGCTGAAAGGCAATGCGGGGGCAGACATCCTTGTCGGCGATGCCGGCAACGACCGGCTGGAAGGCGGCAGCGGGGCCGACAAGCTGATCGGCGGATCGGGCGCAGACCAGATGTATGGCGGCGCGGGCAACGACAAATATTATGTCGACAATTCCGGTGACGAGGTTTTCGAGATCGATGTCGACCCACTCACGGCCCTCGTTTCCGACCCCGGCGGGATCGACAATGTCATCAGCAGCCGGTCCTTCAGCCTCTCCTCCAGCTCCGGCGTCAAATTCGTCGAAAAGCTGACCTTCATCGGCAGCGGCAATGTCAACGGCACGGGTAACGGGCTGGACAATGTCATTCGCGGCAATGACGGCGACAACATTCTCTATGGCAAGAGGGGCGCCGACGTTCTCAAGGGCGGCGCAGGTGCCGACAAGCTGGTCGGTGGCAATGGCAAGGACATTTTGAAGGGCGATGCCGGGGCCGACAAGCTCCTGGGCGGCGGCGGCAGCGACCTGATCTTTGCGGGCACGGATAATGCTGTTGATACAATCATCTACAAAAGCAAGGCCGATAGCGCTCTGGGCGCTCTCTTCCGCGACAAGATATACAATTTCGCAAGCGGCACCGACCTGATCGACTTGACCGCGCTTGATGCCGACACAGCTCAGGCAGGCAATCAGGCCTTTGCTTTCTCCACTTCCGGCGCGGCCGCCAATTCCATCTGGGTGGTGGACACCGGAGCCGACCTTATGGTGCAAGGCGATATGAATGGCGATGCATCAGCCGATTTCGAAATCCAGCTGATGGGAATCAATTCGGTGACAGCAACGGATTTCTTGCTGTGAGCTGATACCCTCCGCCTGCCCCCGAATACTGGCCCGATCGACGCAGACAGAGTTGCGTCGATCGGCTGCCTGCTTGTCTGTGACGGACATGATCGGCAAGGAGCATTTACAGCACATGCCCTGCGCGCCATGGTGATGGCTCACATGCCGCGCCCGGCCTCCTTGCCGGCAAGCGCGCATCTTTGGGGAGAGCATGATGACCATGCGAGGCAAAGTCGCCGTCGCCGGTGTGGGCGAGTCGACCTATTACAAGCACGGGCAATCGCCCGATGCGGAATTCAAGCTGGCGCTGCAGGCCGTTCTTGCCGCCTGCAAGCATGCCGGGATCGACCCGCGCGAGATCGACGGGTTTTCCTCCTATTCCAACGATCGCTCCACCTCCACGCGCCTCGCGGCGGCACTTGGCCTTGAGGATGTCGGCGTTTCGATGATGCAATGGGAAGGCGGCGGCGGCGGCAATGCCGGCGCGGTGGCCAATGCGGCAGCCGCAGTCCATTCGGGCATGGCGAAATGCGTCGTTGTGTTGCGCTCGCTCGCTCAGGGCCAGTTCGGCCGCTTCGGCCTCTTGCCCGTCAACACGGTGAGCGACTGGCGCGCCTTTGAAGCGCCATGGGGCCTGATGAGCCCCGCCCAGATGTTCGCGCCCAAGATGATGCGCTTCATGCATGAGCATGGCGTGAAGCAGGAGACTATGCGGGCGGTCAGCCTTGCGGCTTATCATCACGCGCAGAACAACCCTCGCGCCGTGATGCATGGGCGCACGCTGGACGAGGAAAAATACGACAGATCGCGCTGGATCGCCGAGCCGTTCCACCTTTACGATTGCTGCCAGGAAAATGACGGCGCGGCGGCGATGATCCTCGTTCCGGCGGAACGCGCCAAGGACTTGCCGAACAAGCCCTGCTATGTGCTTTCGGGCGGCACCGGCATCGATTATCGCAGCTCCGCATGGGCAGGCAACACGCCCGATTACGGCTCATCGAACTTCAACCACCTCGCGCGCCGTCTCTATGACATGGCGAAGGTTGGCCCGCAGGATGTCGATGTCTGCCAGGCCTATGAAAACTTCACCGGCGGCGTGGTGATGGGCATGGTCGAATTCGGCTTCTGCAAGCCGGAAGAAGCCAACGCCTTCTTCACCAAGGAAAACCTCACCATCGGCGGCAAACTGCCGATCAACACCAGCGGCGGCAACCTTGCCGAATGCTACATGCATGGCTTCGGCCTTCTCAATGAAGGCGCGCGCCAGATCATGGGGCAATCGTGCAACCAGGTCGAAGGCGCCAATGTCTGCGCCATGATCGGCGGGCCGATGGTCGCCCCGATCAGCGCCTGTATTTTCGGATCGGAGGACACGCTGTGAGCACGACCTATCTCAAGCCCGGCACGCCCATCCCCGTTGCTCAGGCCGACGGCCTCGACAAGCCCTATTGGGACGGCATGCGCGAGGAAAAGCTGCTGGTCCAGAAATGCAATTCCTGCGGCAAGCACCAGTGGGCGCCCGAATGGATCTGCCATCACTGCCTCAGCTTCGATGTCGGCTATACGGAGATCGCCCCCGAAGCCATCCTCTACAGCTGGGAACGCAACTGGCACCCGCCTCATCCTGCCCTGAAGGACCAGGGGCCCTATCTCGTCGTGCTGGTGGAATTCCCCAAGGCCGACAATATCCGCATGTATGGCAATCTGCTCGGCGACCCGATGCAGGAGGTCAAGATCGGCAGCAAGCTGACCGGTGTGTTCGAGCATCACAACGATGCCGAAATTCCCTTCAGCCTGCTCCAGTGGAAGCTGGCCTAAAGGGATAAATTATTTTCCTACTTTAACCGATATGGTTATCCCATGATGCGACTCACTCACCACCGGAGCGCATCATGGGATTGCTCGATCAGCTTCTCGGCCCACTCTCCAGCATCATCGACAAGATCATCCCCGACCGCGAAGCCCGCGACCGGGCCAAGCTGGAACTGATCCGCCTGCAAGGATCGCAGGAACTCGAAGAAATCCACGCCCGGCTCTCGGCCATCATTGCCGAAGCCCAGTCTCACGACCCCTGGACCAGCCGCGCCCGGCCGAGTTTTCTCTATGTCATGTATGTCATGATCCTGTTTGCCCTGCCGCTGGGCCTGCTTTCCGCCATTCGCCCGCAGGCCGCAATCGACATTGCACAGGGGATCAACGCCTATCTGGGCGGCCTGCCCGAACCGCTCTACGCACTGTTTGGCACCGGCTATCTCGGCTATACGGCGGCGCGCCAATGGGGCAAGGTGAAGGGCGTCGACAAATAGGCCCCTCGCCCGCTATCCCTCTGGCCTGAAATCAGAGGGAAGCCCATGTCCGATCCTGTCATTTATGTCCTGAACGGCCCCAATCTCAACCTGCTGGGAATGCGCGAGCCGGAGATATACGGCACGCAGAGCCTGGATGACATTGCAGGCATGCTGGAGGACAAGGCGCAGACCCTTGGCCTTGCCATCGACATGCGCCAGTCAAACCATGAAGGTCATCTGATCGACTGGCTGCATGAAGCACAGGCCGAAGGGGCAAAGGCGGTGCTGCTCAATGCAGGCGCCTACACCCACACTTCCATCGCGCTGCATGATGCGATCAAGTCGATCAAAACGCCGGTGATTGAAGTGCACCTCTCGGACCCGATGAAACGCGAGCCGTTTCGCCATATCAGCTATGTCGGCATGGCGGCGGTGGATTGCGTCTCCGGGCTTGGCGCGCAGAGCTATATTGTTGCACTGGAAAAGGCCGCAGAATTGTGAGCGCACTGCGCCATGTCGCGGCCGGTGTGCTCAATGTGGCCTATGAGGAGCACGGCCCGGCCGATGGCGCTCCTGCTGTCCTTCTGCATGGCTTCCCCTACGATCCACGCGCCTATGACGCGGTCGCGCCGGCACTTGCCGCGCACGGTATCCGCTGCATCATCCCCTATCTGCGCGGCTATGGCCCCACCCGCTTCCTCAACCCTGAAACGCCGCGTTCCGGCGAACAGGCCGCGCTGGGCATGGACCTTGTCGCCCTGATCGAGGCGCTGGGCCTCGAGAAGCCCGTTGTTGCGGGCTATGACTGGGGCGGGCGCGCCGCCTGCATCACCGCTGCCATCCGGCCCGATCTGGTGCGCGGCCTCGTCAGCTGCGGCGGCTACAACATGATGGGGCCGCCCGTCACCGCGCCGCTCGACCCGGAATTCGAGCGCATGTTGTGGTATCAATATTACCTCCACATGCATCGCGGCCGGATGATGCTGGAACAGAACCGGCGGGGTTTTGCCTGTGTGCTGTGGAAGCAGTGGTCTCCGCGCTGGGCATTTGAAGAACAGACTTTCGAAGCCACCGCCCGATCTTTCGACAATCCCGATTTCGTAGAGGTCGTGCTGCATTCCTATCGCCACCGCGCGGGGCTGGTTCCGGGCGACCCGGCATTGGCGCAGCTCGCCACAAGGCTGGAGCAGGAACGCCCGACGATCGGCGTTCCGACAATCGTCTTGCATGGCGAGGACGGTCTTGGGCCTGCCGCGATGTCGGCCGACCGATCCCGCTTTACAGGGGCCTGGGAGATGCGCAGCCTGCCGGGAATTGGCCATAATGTGCCGCAGGAAGCCCCGCAGGCCATGATCGAAGCGGTGCTGGACCTGTCAGCCGGAGCAGTGGAATAAACACCCCTTTCCGCTTGCCAGCAGGGCATCGCCTGCGCATAGCGGCCCGCACAGATATGCCTTGCGAGGAAAACATGGCCGAAACAAAGGGAAGCACCGGCACGATGAAGATCGACAGTGCACTGGTGCGTGAACTGGCAGAAATGCTGTCCGAAACCGGGCTTACCGAAATCGAGGTCGAGGATGGCGACCGCAAGATCCGCGTTTCGCGCGGCGGTGCCGCCGCCGTGGTACACGCCGCAGCCCCTGCGCCCGCCGCCCCTGTAGCTGTCGCTGCCCCTGCCACCCCCGCAGAACCGGCCACACCAGCCCTTCCGGCTGGCAATGCAGTCGCTTCGCCGATGGTCGGCACCGCCTATCTCTGCCCCGAACCCGGTGCTGCGCAATTCGTCAGCGTCGGCAGCACGGTCAAGGCAGGC
>CAZWEY010000149.1:0-5778 GCA_964632055.1 uncultured Sphingomonadaceae bacterium | reverse complement strand
AGCACCTGATTTGTAATCAGGGGGCCACGGGTTCGAATCCTGTAGCCGGCACCATCACACACAGGGGAGAGTGGCATTGCCGGACAGGGCCGAGCGTCTGATTGGCCTTACAGGCGGCCACAATTTCCGGGACATGGGCGGTTATCCCGCAATGGGCGGCAGACAGACCGCATGGGGCAGGCTCTATCGGTCCGGCACCATGGTCGCCCTGGCAGATGCCGATCACGCCGTGCTGGACCGGCTGGGCCTGCGCCTGATCTGCGATCTTCGTTCCACGCGAGAGAGGACCAGCAAGCCCTCGCGCCTGCCCGCCAAGCCCGCATACGAAGTCTGGTCGCGCGACCATCGCACCAGTGCCGCCGATGTGGTGGAAGCGATCCAGTCGCCGCAAGCCCATGCAGGTTCGGCTGGCGAACTGATGCAGGCGCTCTATCGCGACCTGCCCTATGAGCAGGCGGAGAGCTACAAGGTACTGTTCGCCCGGCTTGCGCGCGGCGATGTGCCGCTGGTGTTTCATTGCACCGCCGGCAAGGACCGCACCGGCGTTGCCGCCGCCCTGCTGCTCGATCTTCTATCCGTCCCGCGCCATATGATTTACGAGGATTTCGCGCTGACCGATCTCGCCTTCGACAATCTGCGTTCCTTGATTCTCGAAGACCCGGAAATGGGCAGGCTGGCCGATTACGACCAGAAGCTGTGGGAGCCATTGCTGCGCGCAGACCCCGCCTATCTTGACGCGCTGTTCGACACGATCGCAAAGCGGCATGGCACGACGGCCCGCTATATGCGCGATGTGCTGGACATCTCCGACGAACAGATCGAGGCGATTGCTGCAAACCTGCTGGTCTGAGGCGGTCAGGCGCCCTGGGCGGCCCGCGTTTCCGTCACGATTTTCCAGACCGCAATGAACAGGGCCGCAATCATGGGGCCTACGATGAAGCCGTTCAGCCCCATCAGCTCGATACCGGCCAAAGTGGCGATGAGCACCACGAAATCGGGCATCCTCGTATCGTGGCCCACCAGATAGGGCCTGACCAGATTGTCGATCAGGCCGATGATGAATATCCCGCAGCCAGTCAGCACAAAGCCTTCGAAACTGCGCCCCGAAATGAACAGGAAAATCGCCACCGGCACCCATATTATGCCGGTGCCAACAGCGGGAACCAGCGAGAAGAGGCCCATCAGCAGCCCCCACAACAAGGCGCCTTCGATATCGAGCGACCAGAAGATCAACCCGCCGACCAGGCCTTGCAGGATGGCGACCACCACCGTGCCCTTCATGGTGGCACGCACCACGATGACGAAATGATCGACCAGCCGGTCGCGCAGGTCGGGCGCAAGCGGAATGGCTCCCTTGATGGTCTTGCCAAGCGCCTTGCCATCGCGCAGCAGGAAGAAGGTGAGATAGAGCATCACACCCAGGGCAGCGAGAAATTTGAGCGCGCCTTGCCCGAACATCAAGGCGCGTGAGGCAACGCTTTGCAGCCCGGATGCGAGGCCGGAACTGAACATATTGGCGACCGCTTCGATATCCCGGAAGCCCGCGCGCACCATCAAATCGGAGGCCCAGGAGGGCAAGGCCCGGCGTATCTGGGTGACAATATCGACAAAGCCGGAATTGCCATTTGAAAAGCGCTCATAAAAGCGGGCAGCTTCGTCGATCAGGCTGACCCCCAGCAGGATTGCCGGCACGATGACGATCAGGATGATCGCAAGCAAGGTCAGCGCTGCCGAGAGGTTCTTGCGCCCACCCAGTCTTGCGGTCAGCCTGCGATGGACCGGCTCGAACAGGATCGCTGCCACCAGACCCCATAAAATAGCCCCGAAATAGGGGAGAACCAGCCAGAAAAAGGCAAGCGAGACCAGCAGCACCAGAATGGCAAAACCGCCGCGTTCGAGACTCACATGATGGGGAGGGATAGTGTCCATTTGCTGCTTGTCGCACCGATTCTTGCTAAAATCCATCGCCTGTAGCGACAGCCTGCGACAAGCGATAAGCATAGACTGGTTCGGGCAGGAGGAAGGCATGGAAGCAGAATTCGATTACATCATCGTGGGCGCAGGTTCGGCCGGGTGCGTGCTGGCGAACCGCCTCTCTGCCGATCCCGCCTGCCGCGTTCTGCTGATCGAGGCGGGCGGCGAGAACAAGAGCTATCTCGTCCCCATTCCCAAGGGCTTTTCCAAGCTGGTGCTCGACCCGAAGCATTGCGACCATTACGCGGTGGGCCAGCCGCGCGGCAATGGCGTGGACGTGAAGGAAGGCTGGGTGCGCGGGCGCGGGCTGGGCGGCTCGTCCGCCATCAACGGCATGATCTATGTCCGCGGCCAGCCCAAGGATTTCGACAGCTGGACCGAGCTTGCCGGGCCGGAATGGAACTGGGAGCACATGAAGCGCGCCTATCGCTCGATCGAGGATCATGACCTCGGTGACGATGGCGTGCGCGGCGCGGGCGGCCCCTTGAAGATCAGCGCAGGCACCATGCGCTATCCGCTGGCTGAACGGCTGATCGAGGCGGGCGAGCAGATGGGCCTTGCGCGCAAGGACGATCTGAACCGCGAGGAGCAGGAAGGCGTCGGCTATTTCACGCACAATATCCGCAAGGGCCGCCGGCAAAGCTCGGCCCATGCCTTCCTCAATCCGATCCGGGGGCGCCGCAACCTCGTCATCTCGACGCACACCATCGTCGAGCATGTGATCTTCGAGGGCCGCCGCGCGGTGGGGGTCGCCGCACAAGTCAAGGGCGGCCCGGCAACCTTCCGCTGCCAGGGCGAGGTGATCCTTTCGGCAGGGGCGATGGAAAGCCCGCGCATCCTCCAATTGTCCGGCATAGGGCCGGGCGACCTGCTCCAGTCTCTGGGCATCGAGGTGTTGCAGGACAGCCCCGATGTCGGCGCGCGGATGCTGGAACATCTGGGCTTTACCGCAACCTATCGGCTGAAGGGCGACAAGGGCCTCAACCACCGCTTCCGTGGCCTCGGCCTGATCGGCAGCATGGTCCAGTATGTCGCAACCGGCACAGGCCCGCTCGCCACAGGGCCGCTGGAAGTCGGCGCCTTCGTCAAGTGCCACCCCAAGGCGCAGCATCCCGATGTGCAGCTCTATCTCGGCGGCGCGACCATGGTCCGCCCCGAAGGCGAGAACGCGGCCAATCCGCTGCCGATCGTCGAGAAGAAGCCCGGCATGTCGATCTATGGGCAGGCCCTGCAACTGACCAGCGAGGGCACCATTCGCATCACCTCGCGCGATCCGCGCGGGCCGCTCGACATCAAGCCCAACTGGCTGTCGACCGACTATGACAAGGAAGTGGTGGTGGCGATGATGCGCTATATCCGCCGCTACATGGCGCAACCGGCCATCGCCCCCTTCATCGAGCGCGAGACCGGCCCGCAAAAACACGCGCATAGCGACGAGGAGGTGCTCGACATGTTCTACCGCCAGGCGACCTGCGGCACTCATGGCGTGCGCTCCACCCGCATGGGCAAGGATGCCACCGCCGTGCTCGACAGCCGCTGCCGCGTGCGCGGCGTCGATGGCTTGCGCGTGGTCGATTGCGGCGCGATGCCGGGGCTGCCCTGCGGCAACACCAACGCCCCCGCGATGGCCTTTGGCTGGCGCGCCGCGGAGCTGATCCTGGAGGACCGGAGGCTGAGGAACGCTGCCTGAAGGACAAGGGGGGCTTCGGTTCGGGTCAAGCCTTCCGGCATTGCCTTATGCGTCTTGCGGGCTAATTTCGCGCCACAAATCAAAAGGGAGAGACGAACATGGCAGTCCAGGTCGTTCTGTGCCTGACCCGCAGGCCGGACATCACGCACGAACAGTTCCGCGCGCATTACGAGAACAGCCATGCGCCGCTGGCGATGAGCCATATGGGCCATCTTGTGCTCGATTATCAGCGCTATTACCCGTCCTGCCGCCTGCCCACGATCGACGAGGCCGCGAACGGCATCACCGAGGCCGAGCGGACCTATGACGCGATCACCGTGCTCACCTTCGCCAATAATGACGACCGCGAGGAATTCTTCCGCATCGCCATGGCGCCCGGTGTGGGCGAGCTGTTTGCCGAGGACGAGGCCAAGTTCATGGACCGGCCCAAGCTGGTGATCCATGCAACCGACAATGAACGCGAGGTGCGAGCGCCCGACGGCACGCTGATCTGGCCGCGCGGCTAAACCTATCCAGTGAAAGGGTGGCTGTCGGTCCAGGCGCAGCCATTGCGGCTTTCCTCGCCGATCCGCAAAGTGGCGGTGAAGGGATAGGTCCGGTCCGACATGCCGTCGCTGCACTGCCCCCGCGTCACCGCCAGATCGAAGCTGCGCCCCGCCATCTGCCCTGAAAAGCCCAGACCCGCATTGCCGGCAAAGTGCTGCACGGCAAAGCGTGTGCCTTGGGGGTCTTCGGGCGTGGTATAGGTCGCCTCGCCATCTGATATCTGCCCACCCCAGAACGGCTCATTGCCCAGGAAATGGACGGTTTCATGCTCGCCGATCCCGGCAAAGGCGCGGGTGGTGGCGCTTTCATCGGGCGCAGTGGCAGGTGGCTGATTGCAGGCCGCGACAGCCAGGAACACGGCGCAAAAAACGAAAGAGCGGATCATGGCGCGAGCCTAACCGGCAACGCCATGGCCCGGCAAGCAGCGATTTTGCGCCCGCCCCTCGCCAAAGCGCGCCCGGCCTGCCATGGGCTATGAGAAGGAACGGGCTCAACAAAGGAAATCACCCATGGCCAGCGACGATGAAGACTATGTCTATGACGAGGACAGCGGCGAATGGATGCCCGCATCCGAGCTTGCGGCCAAGCGCGCGGCGCAAGATGCGGTCGAGGTGCGCGACGCGGTCGGCAATCTGCTTGCCGATGGCGATGCGGTGACGCTGATCAAGGATCTCACCGTCAAGGGCGCCGGGCAAACGCTCAAACAGGGCACCGTCATCCCCTCGATCCGCCTGACCGGCGACGCGCAGGAGATCGACTGCAAATATCCCGGCATCAAGGGGCTGGTGCTGCGGGCGGAGTTCGTGAGGAAGCGGTAAGCCTATGCTACCCCCAACCCCTCAGGCGAGCGGAAGCTGATGGGGTGCGAGCAGGCCTGATCCTGACTCAATCCCGCTCCCGGTCCCCCGCGCCGATGTAAAGCTCGCGCCCGCCTTCATTATAGACGCGGCTCATCTCCTGCATCCCCTTCTCCGCGTCCTCAGCGGCCACAAAGGTCTCCATCCCCGCATTCTGCTTAGCCGCGAAATCCCGCACTTCCTGGCTGATCTTCATCGAGCAGAATTTCGGCCCGCACATCGAGCAGAAATGGGCGGTCTTCGCGCCTTCGGCGGGCAGCGTCTGGTCGTGATATTGCTCGGCCGTGTCGGGATCGAGGCTTAGGTTGAACTGATCGCGCCAGCGGAATTCGAAGCGGGCGCGGCTTAGCGCGTCGTCGCGGACCTTCGCCGCAGGGTGCCCCTTGGCAAGATCGGCTGCGTGAGCGGCGAGCTTGTAGGTGACGACGCCGACCTTCACATCGTCACGGTCGGGCAGGCCCAGGTGCTCCTTGGGCGTGACGTAGCAGAGCATCGCCGTGCCGAACCAGCCGATCATCGCCGCGCCGATGCCGCTGGTGATGTGGTCGTATCCCGGCGCGATATCGGTCACGAGCGGCCCGAGCGTGTAGAAGGGCGCTTCGCCGCAAGACTCGAGCTGTTTGTCCATATTCTCCTTGATCTTGTGCATCGGCACGTGGCCGGGCCCTTCGATCATCACCTGCACATCCTGTTCCCAGGCGCGCTTGGTCA
>CAZWEY010000148.1:0-5922 GCA_964632055.1 uncultured Sphingomonadaceae bacterium | reverse complement strand
GCATGATGCTCCTCCGAAGTTTCCTCGTCCACCAGCCGGTATTCGCCATCCTTCGCCTCGACGAAGGGAAGCGGCGCGAAGGGGGCAAGGGCGTCTGAAAAGACCACCGGCCCGCTGCCCGGACCGCCGCCGCCATGCGGGGTGGAGAAGGTCTTGTGCAGATTGATATGCATCGCATCGACGCCCAGATCGCCGGGGCGCACCCGCCCGACAATGGCGTTGAAATTGGCGCCGTCGCAATAAAGGAACGCGCCCGCGCCATGGACCATCTCGGCAATGGCGATCATCTCGCGCTCGAACAATCCGCATGTATTGGGATTGGTGATCATCACCGCCGCGACATCAGGCCCCAGCCTTGCCGCGAGCGCCGCTGTATCCACCCGGCCATCGGCGGTTGCCGGAATATCCTCCACCCCATAGCCGCAAAAAGCAGCCGTTGCGGGGTTGGTGCCATGCGCACTGGAGGGGACCAGCACCACCTGTCGCGCGTCACCGCGTGCCTCCAGCGCGGCGCGAATGGCGAGCAGGCCGCACAGCTCGCCATGAGCGCCGGCCTTGGGGCTCATGGCCACGCCCGCCATGCCGGTCAGCGCCTTCAGCCATTCGCCCAGCTCGTGAATGACGCCCAGCGCACCCTGCACCGTGGAAGCCGGGGCCAGCGGGTGAATGTCGGCAAAGCCCGGCAACCGCGCCATCTTCTCGTTCAGGCGCGGATTGTGCTTCATGGTGCACGAACCCAGCGGGAACAGGCCAAGGTCGATGGCGTAATTCTGGCGGCTAAGCCGGGTGTAATGGCGCACCGTCTCCGGCTCGGTCAGGCCGGGGAGATCAACCGGCGCACTGCGCGCCATCGCGCCAAGGCGGCTTTGCCCAAGCGGCGCGTCGGGCAGGTCGACGCCCGTTGTCCCTGCCGAACCGATCTCGAAGATCAGCGGCTCTTCCAGCATCAGCGCGCGGTTGCCGGTGGCGGTGGGGGCCACACCTTCTCCCGCTTCGGGTGCAGTGGGACGCCAGCCTGAAGGGTTCGCGCTCATGCCAGCACCTCCTGAAGCACGGAGGCCAGCGTGTGAATATCATGTTCGCTCGTGGTTTCGGTGACGGCAACGACAAGGCCGTCGGCCAGAGCGCCCTCGCCCGGATAGAGCTTGCCCAGCGGCACGCCCGCCAGCACGCCCCTGTCCGCCAGCGTGCGGACCACTGGCCTTGCATCGCGGCCCAACCGGATGGTGAACTCGTTGAAGAAGGCGGTGTTGACCACATCCACGCCGGGCACCTGCGCCAGTTCGTCCGCCGCAAGGCAAGCCAACCGGTGGTTCTCCAGCGCCAGCGCGCCCAGCCCCTTGCCGCCGAGCAGCGTCAGGTGGATCGAGAAGGCCAACGCACAAAGTCCTGAATTGGTGCAGATATTGGACGTCGCCTTTTCACGGCGGATATGCTGTTCGCGGGTGGATAGGGTCAGGACGTATCCACGCCGCCCTTCCGCATCCACCGTCTCGCCGCAGAGCCTTCCGGGCATCTGCCGGACATATTGCTGGCGGGTGGCAAAAAGGCCCAGATAAGGCCCGCCGAACTGCAGGCCGACGCCCAGCGACTGCCCCTCGCCAACCACGATATCCGCGCCGAGCGAGCCGGGGCTTTGGAGCGCACCCAGCGCCACCGGCTCCGTCACCACCGCGATCAGCAAGGCGCCTGCATCATGAGCCTTCTGCGCCAGCATGGCGAGGTCAGGGATGCGGCCGAGGATGTCGGGATATTGGACCACGATGCAGCTGGTCTGCTCATCAATCGCATCGGCCATCGCAGCATCATCGCCCGTCGCATCAAGCGAGGGGGCCACGGCCTCGATCGCATCGCCGGTAAAGCGCGCCAGCGTCTTTGCCACCGAGACGTAATGCGGATGCAGGCCGGATGACAATTGCACCCGCGTGCGCCTGGTGATGCGCCGCGCCATGGTGATCGCCTCCCAGCAGGCGGTGGAGCCGTCATACATGCTGGCATTGGCGACATCGCAGCCCAGAAGGCGCGCCACCTGCGTCTGGAACTCGAACAGCACCTGCAGCGTGCCTTGCGCGATTTCCGGCTGGTAAGGCGTATAGGCGGTGAGGAACTCGCCGCGCTGGATGAGGTGATCGACGCTCGCCGGGATATGGTGGCGATAAGCCCCTGCCCCCAGGAAAAACGGAGCATCGCCCGCCGCCAGATTGCGCCGCGCCAGCGCCGACATATGCCGTTCCACTGCCATCTCGCTGGCATGGTGCGGCAGGCCTTCAACCGGCCCCGGCAACCGCGCAGCTTCCGGCACATCGGCAAACAGCGCATCCACCGACGGCGCGCCGATCACGCCCAGCATCGCCTCGCGGTCGGTATCGGTCAGGGGCAGGTAGCGCATCGTTTGATCAGCCCTGCGTCTCGACGAAGGCCTTGTAGGCCGCCTCGTCCATGAGGCCGCCAAGCTGGCCCGCATCGGCAAGCTTCAGCTTGAAGAACCAGCCATCGCTTTCCGGGCTTTCATTGACCAGCGAAGGCTCGTCCTCGAGCGCGGTGTTGGCCTCGGTCACTTCGCCCGCCAGAGGGGAATAGACATCGGACGCGGCCTTGACCGATTCCACGACGGCGGCATCCTTGCCCGCTTCGACCTTGGTGCCGGGTGCAGGCAGCTCGACAAAGACGATATCGCCCAGCTGCTCTTGCGCGAAACCGGTGATGCCGACCGTTGCAATGTCGCCATCCACCTCGATCCATTCATGTTCCTCAGTGAAATAACGGGTCATCATGCGGCTCCTTGGCGATGATAGCGATGCGGGACAAAGGGAAGCGCGACGACTGTCGCAAAAAGGGGTTTGCCGCGCACTTCGGCGGCAAGGGCGGTGCCGATGGCTGCGTGGGCCGGATCGACGAAGCCCATGGCGATGGGCTTTCCCAGCGTGGGCGAGAATCCGCCGGATGTGACAGCGCCGACCGGCATGCCATCGGCCATGATCGGCGCCCCTTCGCGCGCGGGCTGGCGGCCATCGAAAGCAAGGCCCACGCGTATGCGCGGCGCCCCTTGCGCCACCACCTTGGCGATGGCCGCATCGCCGATGAACCCGCCAGCAGCCCGGCGGCCTTTGGGAATGGCAAAGCCGAGGCCCGCCCCGATCGGGTCAGTCGTCTCGTCAAGGTCATGACCATAAAGCGGCAGGCCGGCCTCCAGCCTGAGCGAATCGCGCGCGCCAAGCCCGGCGGGCTGCACCGCCTCGTGGCTCAGCAGCGCACTGGCAAAGGCTTCGGCCAGCCCCTCAGGCAGGCTGATCTCGAAACCGTCCTCGCCAGTATATCCGGAGCGGCTGACCCACAGCTCCTCGCCCTTCCAGGCAAAGGCTCCCGCCTGCATGAAGAACAGCGCCTCGGCACCGGGCAGGAGGCTCGACAAGGCCTCCACCGCCCGCGGCCCCTGCAGCGCCAGCAGTGCATGTTCCGCCATGTGGTTGAGCGTCACTGCGTCGGGCAGATATTCGGCCAGATGGCCGATATCGTCCCACTTCATCGCCCCGTTGACGACAAGGTAGAACCCCTCGCCCCGGCGGGTGACCATCAGATCGTCGAGAACGCCGCCTTCTTCGTTAAGTATCAGCGAATAGCGCATCCGCCCATCGCCAAGGCTGGCGATATTGCCGGGCAGGATCACCTCCAGCGCGGCGGCGGCGCCTTCGCCCGTCACCATCAGCTGGCCCATATGGCTGACATCGAACAGGCTGGCCGATGCCCGCGTCCAGTTGTGCTCCGCCATGATGCCGGACGCATACTGGATCGGCATTTCATAGCCGGCAAAAGACACCATGCGCGCGCCCAATCCGCGATGCCAGCCATCCAGCACCAGCGTCTCGTCAACCGGTTCCGACTCCGGGCCGTCTTCGATCCCGTCTGCCGCCTGCTCGCTCATTCTTCCAATGTCCTGCCTTTGGTCGGGGCAACAAGCGCGCTATCGCGCCGACTCCGGACAAGGCAATGCCGCTGGCGGATTATCCCCCGCTTGGAGCAGGAAACCGGCCTGCCTCAGCGCCGGTCGAACGCAATCCAGGCCTTGACCGGGCCATGGGCGATGTAGCTGGTGGAAAATTCCAGACTGTCATCGCCGCGGGCAAGCCGGAAATTGTCCATCCGATCAACCAGCGCCGCAAAGCCGATTTCCATTTCCGTTCGGGCCAGCACCATGCCGGGGCAGGCATGCGCCCCCACCCCGAAGCCGACATGGGATTTGAGGTTCGGCCGCTCCAGATCGACCGCATAGGGACATGGGAAGGCTTCGGGATCAAGATCGCCCGCGCCATAGCGCGCCTCGATGATCGAGCCTGCCGGGATCGGCACTCCGCCAATTTCGGTATCCTCGCGCGCCTTGCGGAACAGCGTCTGGACTGGCGAGGTGATGCGCAGCGTTTCCTCGACAAAAGCAAGCAGCTTCTCTTGGTCGTTGCGGATGACCGGCACCAGTTCAGGGCTCTCGCACAAGAGCTTCATGCCGCCCGCAAGCCCGAAGGTGGTTGTATCGCCTGCTGCGACCACGATGGCCCGGATGACGGAGAGCAGTTCGGCCAGCCCATCATCCGTGCCGCCGGGGTCGATGGTGTTGATAAGATGCGTCAGCAGGCGATCATCGGGCGCTGCGCGAGTCTTGCTAATCGCGCTCTGGAAATATTCGCTCATGCCCGCAAGAATATGCGCGATTTCCAGCTCCCGTTCCGGCGGCAGGACGGGATTGATCTCCTCCACCGCCACATCGGCCCACAGCTTCAACAGGCCGGCATCCTCATGCGCCACGCCCAGCTGGTCGGCAAAGACCAACAGTGGGAAAGGGATGGCAAATCCGGCCACGAAATCGACTTCCGGCCTGTCGATGATCCGGTCGATGAAGCGGTTGGCGGTCTGGCCAATAAACTCGCGCAACTGCTCCAGCTTCCAGTGGTCGAAGGCCCGGTCGATGGGGCCTCGATGCTGCTTGTGTTCGGGTGGATCGTAGGTCTGGAGGTTGCGGCCCGGCAAAGGCCCCTTGGCGCGATAGATCGCCTCGACCTCGGCCGTCACGCTTGATTGCTTCTGGCCGACCATGCCCGCATCATTGGAAAACAAGCGATGGTTGAGCAGGGTCGAACGAACGTCCCTGAACCGCGTCAGCACGAAATTGCCGGTCAGAGGGTCCTTATAGACCGGCTCCGTCTCGCGCAGCCTGTCATAAGCCCCCTGCCGCGCCTCGCCCACCATATGCGGGCATCCGAAGCTGATCGGTTCATCCATGGGTGTGGCCTTCCGGAAAAATGGCGAGCACATCCTCGATCGGCGCGTCCGGCACGGCGCGCGTGAAGGCGTCGATCCGGTCGAACTGCTCGGGCGCAAGGCCCTGCTGCGCGCCGATACGCTTGAGCATCGCCAGCAGATCGGCCCGGCTGAACTGATAGTCGGTCTCGATCATGGTTTGCCGGTGTGCGATGGTATCGCCATCCTTGCGGTCGATTTCGATAATGGCGGACAATGTAGGCACGCCCTCGTCCGACAGCAGCTCGATCCGGCCTTCCAGCGCGTTCACTTCCGCATCGTCATAGGTCGTCATCCGCGCCATCGAGGGCGCGCCATGAACCAGCGTGGTGGCAATGCAGAAGGGGATGCTCATCAAGGTGCCGGAAATGGAGCGGAACGGCCCTGTCGCGTCCATCCCGGCATAGCCTGTCTCGAACGGGTTCATCCGCACGCGCACGGCCGCGATGTCATCCACCGCGAGCCTGTCGCGCACGGCGAGCGCAGCGGTGACCGGCGTCTGGTTGAAGGCGCAGACCGGATGCGGCTTGAAGGTGACCCGGCGGATCGACCAGTCGCGGCCAAGCCTGGCCGCCAGCGCCGCCACATCCAGATCATCCTTGGCAAAGGCGCGGGCCAGCCCGCTCTTTCCCT
>CAZWEY010000147.1:0-5937 GCA_964632055.1 uncultured Sphingomonadaceae bacterium | reverse complement strand
TGCACTCGGATCGCAATCGGGCCCGAAGGCATTGCCCTTGAACACTTCATGCCCACCGATCAGCGACTGGATATATTTTTCCGGCTCGTCATCGAATATCTCGCGACAATATTCTGAGCAGAAATGATACTGTTCATCCTCGTAAACCCGGTGCCACTGGGCCAGGGCCAACGGATTACCGGGTTCGGTAAAGAACATCGGAATCTGACAGACCTGACACTGCATCGGCACGCTGGTTGCTTCGAACGGTTTACCCTCGGCCTCCAGCTTCGCCCAATATTCGAAGCGCGGTCGATAATAGCGATCAAATGTGTCGGGGTATTTCGCCGAAAGCCAGTCCATTTCCTCAGCCGTCGGCAACCAGACCTGGAAGTTGAGCGTCCCACGCGCCTGATAAAACTGGCACCATGCCATATGCGAAAGGTGATCCCTTTCCTTGCGAATCTGTTCGACACAGGGCGGCATGGTGATGCCGTAACGCGCCAGATCACGGAACAATGCGCCGCAATTTTCCTCGAAATAGATTTCCCATGCCTCGGCCCAGCTCATCACACGCTTGGGCAGCATATAATCCTGCATCATAGCGACCAGAGTGATCACCCGGGCGCCGCGCCATGTCCATTTGTTGAGCCACTTCTGAATGATCGGCACATTTGCCGGATCCTGCTCAAGAATGAACTTAATGACCTCAAGGCCCAGCGTCATGTGCCGGGCTTCGTCTGACTGGGCCGAAAAGCCGAATGTCATCGCGCCCATATCGCCATTATAAGCCGCGCCCGAAATAAATGGAACAAAGACCAAATTGGTCAGCACATATTCAAAGGCAAAACCGATCGCGACCACAAATTCGAACGGACCGCCGGTTGCCGCATCCTCGAAGAAACTGCGCGCTACCTGTAGATAGGGCAAGTGATCATGGTGATGGCGAAACTCGGCCATACCGTTGTAATAACGGTTATAATTACTGATCGCATGAACTTGCGTCTGTGCATGACGCATCTCGTCCAATGATTGCATCATACAGGCGACACGCGGGCCAACACCGCGGAACTGGCGCGATACATGGGCAAAACCGCGATGCGACATATATTCCAGAGGGGCGAGCCCGCTGGCGAACAATTTCACCGTATTGATGTAACGCGGATCGCTGACCGTAAGATGGCCGTTGCTTTGCGCAAAGGCATCAAGGATCGCGTAGAGCTTACGCTCCTTTTCCGCCTGATATTTCCAATAGGAATCCATCGTCAGCCGGAATGGGTCCTCCCAGGCATCCCAATCATGGATCTTGATCCCTTCAAACGTATCCATCGGAAAGACATCGTCGATCGACTGATAGCTGGGCTCCCAACCTAGCCCACGAGTCATCAGCGCATAACGCTCCTTCAGACCAAGTTTTTTCTTCGAAACGGCAATATCCATTTCTGATTTCCTTTCAGGCGCCTAGGGGCGCTCCCAACTGAGAGTCAGCATATCATCTGTTTCATCAACATGGCCGGACAAGGTGATCATGTTGATGTGCAGTTCCTGCAAATCAAAGGGGTGGCCAACAAGCTCCTCTATCGTCTCACGCCGGACCTCCAGGCGACCTTTCGCATGAATGCGCACCATCGCAGGCTGTTCGTCCAGCCTGGCATGAGGATTGTCAGCAAGGATCGCCTCGATCACCGGGCGCGTCTCATCATTGGCCTGCAATGCCAGGAATACGATGGATTCTTCACCGCTCATTTCGGCATCACCTTGGCTAAACGCGCATCGAGACCTTCGGCCACCTCCTGAAGCGTCTCATCCGCCCGATCTCCCAAAGCGCGCTCCGCCAAGGGCAGAAGCGCAGGTATGATGCGCGCCTTCCATTTGTCGGTCCAGCCGCGGATCAATTGTGTGTTTTCCTCGCTTGCAGCAGCGGCGATCTTGATCTGTGCGTCTATCCATTTCGCGGATTCGGTTGACCATTCCGCTTGGAACTGGGTGAGCATAGCCACCGCCGATCCGCCCTGAGACGCCATCACATCATCAATGATTGTACGATAGACCAGCGAAAAAAGAAGACCGTCCAGAACCAGATTCTGGGCCAGAAGCACCTCAAACCAGTCCTTCTCGACGAACAGATCCTCCACCACCCGGCGCAGCGACTGCCACATTGGCGATTCCATCCAGGCAACCTTCGCGACATCAAGACTTTCCGGCCCGGATAACAACAATCCGGCGCGCGTTATGAACTGGGCAATGCCAAACTGATCCATCGCTGCATAAAGCGCGGGCTGCGTAATCGCCGTTCCGTAACCATAGGCTGCGGCGAAATCATTGTTCATACTGGCACCCCAGGCCACATGGCGCAGCGGCAATAAAAGATCCAGCGCTAGCGCAGTCATTTCAGCGGGCATAAGCTGGACGAGACCGCGACTTTCGACAAACCCGAAGGAATTTTCAGCTGCGTCCTGCTGCCGGGAACGGGCAATCACGTAACTTCCGTAATAATACTGACGGGGATCCTTGAACACATACCAGTCGGCCATGACGATGGCGGTGCGCTGCTTGTCAAAATAATTGTATTCCGGGCCCCATAACGGGCGGTAATGCTGCTGCCCCGCAGGCTGGAGATCAAGCATCCCCTCCTGATAGCGCGAAGCTGATTTTCCGTCACCGATCCGCCGGGCGATATGCCCGAAAGCCTGCCGCAACGGCTTTATCGATACGGTACGAAGGTCCAATTGCATCCGACCTATTCCTCCTGACCTGAAAGCACACGACTGAGCCGCATAGTGCGGCCATCATTCATGGACGGGTGATCCGCCATGTCGATGACCGCATTCATCCGGCAGAATTCTTCAAAAGCGGATTGAGGTAGCACCAGTTCAGCAAACAGTTCCGGCTCGCCAATGGCAAAATCAAATTCTACCATACCATTGTCACGCCGCCGCGTGACCCGGACGTATTTCGCGGCCAGCAAAGCTGCCGCATCGCTATCACACGGTGCCATCCATCGCTCCTCTCCACGCCGCACAGGAATATCAAATCAATGTGCAACTGCCTGCCCCAACACATCATCGCTTTCGAGACAGGCTTGTGTCAGCTCTGTAAGCAAATTTCGTGCCAGCAGCTTATTCTCCTGATTTTCAGGCTCACCGCTCGCTACACCTGGACAAATTTGTAAGTATCACGCCTGATCCGACAGAATTGTAGCGCGCTTCACCTTCTGTCCTACGCCCGATACCATATGCTGAAACAGCATGAAAAACCACCACTGGAGAAGAGGCGCCTGAGACTGAAACTGCGAGGGCGCCAACATGATTGACGCCCCCACAACCAGATCAGAAATTATAGCGAACCGTCGCCCCATAGGTGCGCGGCGGCGCGTATCTCGGCATACTGGCGGATGCCGCCGCAGGATTGAAGCTCGGGCTTTCGGGGTTGTAAGCTTCGTCAAACGTGTAGATCATGAAGCGGAAATCCTGCCCGTAAACCTTGATATCTTCATTGGTCAGGTTTTTGCCCCACAGCGTGAAGTCCCACTTCCCGTTCGGCGTCTTGTAAGACATACTGGCGTTAACCAGACTCTTGACCCGGGTCGTGAAGGCCGGATCGGGGTTCAGTTCAAGCTGATATTTGCTTTTATACTGGAAATCCCCGGTAAGGGTCAGTTCCCCGCCATTGGCGAAAGCATGGTTAAAAGTCGCCCCCAGATTGAGCGAATGCGGGGGGGTCTGGCCGGTTGGCTGCCCATCGGGAATACCAACTTCCTCGGGAAATCCCTTAACTTCGCCATCCTGATGGCTGTAACTGGCAGACAATGTCAGACCGTCGACAGGAATAAGCATAGCCTCAACCTCAACCCCGCGAACGCGGGCTTTGCCAGCATTGCTAACAATCAGATTGCCGGTGCCACCGTCGGTAAATGTGAACTGCAGGTCCTCGTAATCAGCCTGGAAGACCGCAACGTTGAGCTGCGCCCTGTTATCGAAGAAGCGGCTCTTGAACCCTGCTTCGTAGTTCCACACATATTCAGGCGCGACCGGTATCGCCGCAGTGGCGGCTTCAGCCTCGAACTGATAGGCACCGCTGCGAAACCCCCTCGAAACCGTTCCGTAGAGCAACACATCGTCGGTCACCTTCCAGTCCAGAGTCGCCTTGGGCGTGAACGCGGTCCAGCTGTCCTTCAGGCCGCTGAGGCGGTATCCCCCGGCAAAACCTTCAAACCCGCCAGGCACTTCTGTCGGATTGACAAGGAAATCGACATCGCCCCGCGTATAACCGCTGGCAGTTTTACGGTCATGAGTAATCCGCCCACCCAGAGTGAGCTTCACATTATCGATTAGCTCATATGTGCCTTGAAGATACGCTGCATAGCTGTCGACCTTCGATTTCTGGAAAGTGTTTGATCGGTTAAGATCAAACAGTTCGGGGCGACTGGCAACACATTCCGGCACCGCAAAGTTGAGTTCATCCCCCTGAAGATCGGGACAGAAGGATCCAGCCTGAAATGCCCCGCCAAATGTGCTGGGATCGACAAGAGTGCGATATTGGTAGTCCCTTGAATCATTTTGGTGAAGGAAGAATAGTCCCGCAACATAATTGAACCGGCCATCTGACGGAGACACCCAGCGCAATTCCTGAGAAAACTGTTCAAACCGGCGCTGCTCGCCCGAAGCGATAGTAACCACCGGCAAGCCCAGCAGATCTACCGGTGTCTGATCCTGCCGCAACTTGCGATAGCCCGTGATGGAAAATAGCGTTCCAGCATCGAAATTTGCTTCGATCTTGGCGGATAGCCCCCAACTGGTGCTGTCAAATTCGCCAACTTCGAACTGATCTACAGTTCGCGATTTGGTGTCCGGCGTAAAGCCAAGTGCAACAAGGCCGTCAGCCGTCGGTGCCGCACCAAGAAAATCGCGCGCCTCGTTCGTTTCACTCTTGCGGTTATAGTCCCCGCTAAAAATAACACTGACATCGTCACTGGCAATCCATTTCAACTTGGCCCGAACTGACCCGCGATTGGTATTGTCAGCGCGGCGGTCAGCAAACCTGTTATATGACGTGCCGCGCTGGTTCGTCGCGCTGAATGCAATCGAACCGAGCAGCGTTTCGCTCTCATTCAGAGGGCCGGTCACGTAGCCGCGAGCCTGCACGAGATCATAATTGCCTACTGATATTTCCACAGAACCCTGCTGATCTGCGCTGGGTTCCTTCGTGATAACAGCGATACTACCACCCGTGGAATTGCGCCCAAACAGCGTTCCCTGCGGCCCGCGCAGCACCTCAACCCGCTCCAGATCAAACAGGTCCAGTTCAAAATCACCTGACGAACCATAATAGATGTCGTCGATAAACAGGGCCACGGCATTATCGGCCCCCGGCGCGGAAAGGGTGCTCGACCCACCGCGCAAAGCAGGATTGGTACGCGCCTTGGAAAGAGAGTTAATACTGAAACCGGGAATCTTGGTAACCAGATCACCGAAATTCTGAACGCGCGCCTGCTCCAGGGCAGCGCCAGTAAACGCAGTAACCGCGATCGGAACATCCTGGAGATTGGTGGAGCGCCGCTCCGCCGTTACAACAATTTCAGACAGTCCGCCCTGACTGGCCGTTGGGGCATCGTCGGATTGGGCATATGCAGTTCCGCCGCTGGCGAGCAGACACAGCGCCAAGGCGAGCCTGCTCGAAAAGTCATAAAATTTGTTCGAATTCTTCATTTTATCCCTCCCATTTATTCTAATTATTTGAAATCATTCCTAGCCGGCCGAGATGTGGCAGAACGAAGTGAAGCGCGCCGAGGCCAAGCTAACTGCAGCGGCTTGCTTCGCCCCGCCCTGCAACCATCCATCCTACTTCTCACTACTTGTAACAGTACCAAAGTATCGCCCGACCAAACGTCCATTTTCCGCCAATTTCTATCGGGATTCTGACAAACTGAGCTAAGTGCAGTGCACCATTCATTAGGCA
>CAZWEY010000146.1:0-6009 GCA_964632055.1 uncultured Sphingomonadaceae bacterium | reverse complement strand
CGCGGGCGATATCGCCGCCGCTGGCGGCAGCACAGGCCTCAGCCTAGCGACTTTTGCCGGCATGAGCGACGTCAACAGCGATATCGGCATCTTGGCGGGCTATCTTGTCGCCTCGATCCCGTTCCTTGCCGGCGGGGTGGCACGTGGTGCGCTGGCGATTTCGGGCCAGGCAACGAGCTATCTCAACCCAAGCCAGAACGCGGCCGAGGAAGCCTCGCGCGAAGCGAGCACCGGCAATGTCTCGCTCGGCAATTCGAACATCGACAATTCGACAGTGTTTTCCCGCCAGTTTGCGCAGGGCAATCTTGCACCCAACATCGCCTATGGCGCGGCACAGACGCGTGGGTTCGGCGACAGCGGTACGCAGACGACCAGCTTCCCCGATGGCGAGTTCGCTGCTGTCCCGAATTCAAGCTATCCGTTCACGCCGACTCTCGGGCAGGACTTCACCGGCCGCCTCGGAACGATGGCGAGCCAGAGCCGGACGCAGAGCGAGACCTATGCCAACCTCGCCCAGCAATCGACGAGCTCTGCGCTCACCCGGTTCAGCGAGATCCGCAACGCCTACAGCCAGGGTCAGAGCTCCGACACGGTCAGCGGCGTCGGCACGAACGACAGCATCGGCACGGCATTCAGCGAAGTCGACAATGCCTCTAGGACGCTCCAGCAGCAGTTTGGCCTGTCCCGGCGCGCGTCAGACGACATTACTATTTCTTGGTTCCTTAACGGCGAAGCAGGAGCCGGAGCAAAGGCCGAAGGCGGAGTACTAAACGCGCAGGCTGGCGTCCGCGGTGGCCGAAATCAGTCGTGGACCGACAGCGATATCGGGATCGCCTCGGAAGACCGTGGCAGGATCATGGGCACGCTGCGGCAGCTTTCGGATAGCCGTAACTGGTCGAACACGCGTGAAGGCTTCCTGCGCGAGACGAGCTCGAGCTCGGTATCGCAGGTGTCGACCAGTTCGTCGGGTCTCAGCCGATCGCTGACAGAAGCCGAAAGCTATACGCGAGAGGCGCGTCGTGCCGAAGAGATGGCCAGCCGCCTCGAGAACCAGGCCAGCTGGTACGAGGCCAACAGCGCCGCAGGCACGCTGAACCTGAGCCAGGCCTATCGCGAATGGGGCATGGCTGAGATGGAAGCCAATCGCGACTATTACGGGCCGGTTCGGTTCGACGACATCGAGTTCCAGATGAGCGCCCGCGGCCAGCAGCTGCAATCGCGGTTTGTCGAGAGCTATGCTGATCGCCTGCAAGACGACATCGAAGCCGACCTTTCGCTGCCGGACTTCGCTCCTGTCAGCCGCCCCGGGATCGGAAGTGCTGAGCAGGTACGCGCAAGAGGAGCCGTGGGTTCTGCGGGTGGTCCCTCAATGCCCGATACTCCTGATCGGTCTGGCATCACAGATGAGGTCGAACGGGTGCGCCGACAGGGTCGTGGCAGGATTGGAACCGTGCGAACTTATCTTGATCGCCAGACGGAAGGTGCCACGGGCGCGAGTGAGGAAGCTGCAGACGACGTCAAAGAATGGAGCAATAGATAGCTACAGCACGAAATCCTGCAGGATGACGAACGCCGCAAATGCGACGACGACCAGCCCAAGTAGCCAGAGTCCGCGTCGTTCCCAAGGATCTGCTAGAGCCTTCTTCCAGCTGTATTCCATACGCCGATTTTCGGAGATGGCACGGTCGATCTCTCGTAGACCCTTCCAGTCCGTCTGGTCGTTTTGCTCCTTCTCGTCATCCATTTCCATCACTCCGGCCTACATAAAGTCGCAAATTTGATGCATTATCGGTTATAAGCCAAGTTACGTCTCGATATTGACACATTAGGTTCCTTCATGTAAAGACGCAAAATCGCTACACAAAGCTCCATATCGGAGATAATGTCTCGATAATGCCACATTATGATTCATCAGACCTGCGCCCTCTATCGGTGCTGCTATCCGACCTCGGGAAGCAGATCGAAGCATATCGCATATCACGCAATCTCAAACAGGCCGAGCTTGCGGAAATGGCAGGTATCTCGCGTTCAACGCTCGCCCGCCTGGAAGCCGGTAATGGCGGGACCATCGATAGCCTCGCCAGGATAATGCGTGCGCTCGAAATTGAAGACCGCCTGCTGGATGTCATGCCGGACGCCAAGCTGAGCCCGCTCGATCCCCGGTCCGATACTGGCAAGGCGCGGCAAAGGGTGCGCAAGTCTTCTGAAGGTGAGGCTGGCGAGGAATGGAGCTGGGGTGACGAGGCTCCATGACGCGTGCCGTAGTCAATCTCTGGGGTCGTCAGATCGGCGCCGTCCTGTGGGATGAGGATCGCGATGTCGGGGTTTTCGAATACACTCCGGAATTCAGCCGCAGCGGTATCGAAGTCGCCCCGCTCACAATGCCCCTGCGAAGTGGCGTCTACGACTTTCCCGCGCTGAATTACGAGACTTTCAAAGGGCTTCCGGGCATGCTGGCCGACAGCCTACCCGACAAGTTTGGTAACGCCCTGATCAACCGTTGGCTTGCCGAGCAGGGCCGCACAGCCGACAGCTTCGATCCGGTCGAGCGTCTTTGCTATACCGGTCGCCGAGGCATGGGCGCGCTCGAATTCGAACCTGCCACCGGTGAGCGCCGTGAACAGGGTCGGTCGGTCGATATCGCTCCGCTTGTCGAGCTCGCCAACAGGGTCATTGCCGCGCGTGAACAACTGGCCGGTGTGCTCAAGGGAGAGGATGACCACCGCGCACTCCAGGAGATCCTGCGCGTCGGCACCTCCGCCGGCGGCGCCCGGGCCAAGGCCGTCCTCGCCTGGAACGAGGCGACCGGAGAATTCCATTCAGGGCAGCTGACTGCAGGGCCCGGGTATACGCAATGGCTGGTCAAGTTCGATGGCGTGTCGGGCAACGCCGACAAGGAGCTAGCCGACCCGATGGGCTTCGGTCGCCTTGAATACGCTTGCTATCTGCTAGCCCGAGAGGCCGGCATCAACATGGCTCGCTCTCGCCTGCACGAAGAAGGTGGACGAGCACATTTCATGACCCAGCGCTTTGACCGCACGCCAGACGGCAAGAAGCTCCACATGCAGTCGCTTTGCGCGATGCGCCATTTCGATTTTAACCTCGCTCGGGCCTATAGCTACGAGCAGGCGATCGAGACCATCCGCATGCTCGGTCTCGGCCGCGAAGCGATCAAGGAGCAAGTGCGACGCGCGCTTCTCAATGTCTTCATTCGCAACCAGGACGACCACACCAAGAACATCGCTTTCCTCATGGATAGCGCGGGTCGTTGGAGCCTCTCGCCCGCATTCGATGTCGTCTACGCCTACAATCCGGACGGGGACTGGACCAACGAGCACCAGATGTCGCTGGCCGGCAAAACCGACGGCTTCGAGATCGATGATCTGCTGGAATTCGGGAAGTTTGCCGACCTTAAGACAGGCGAGGTCAAAACTATGATCGCCGAAATCAGGTCCGCAATCAGCGTCTGGGACAAATTGGCAGATTTGGCGGGCCTTCCCATTGGTTTGGCCGCAAAAGCGCGTGCCGGGTTTCGAACTGAGATAACTTGTTAGCTCGCGGATCTGGACGGGTTAACCTTAGGCTACGGCTCGGCTACCGTTGTCCAGCGGGAACGCGTATCTGTGTTGAGACTAATGAGGTTAATAAGATGCAGATTCGTGAAACCTTGGGCATCGGCTGAGTGATCTAAGGCAATTTAAAGCGTTTCTGAAATTACTTGTCTAGTATTTTACATGATTGGAGCTTTTCCATAATGTCGTTCCGTTACATCGGATCCAAAACGCGAGTTGTCGAAGCGATAATTAAAAATATCGGGCCTGCCGATGGCGGTACTTTCGTTGATGCATTTAGTGGTACGGGCGCGGTCGCTGATGCAGCTTCTCGCGCCGGATGGCCGGTTCATGTCAACGACCATCTTTTCAGTTCTGCAATCATGTCCTACGCGCGATTGCTGTCGTCCGCGCAAGCAGCGTTTGCGAATGTTGGCGGATATCATAGCGCGATCGAGAGTCTGAACGCCGCCGAGCCTCGACGCGGATTTATCTGGAAGGAATATAGTCCCGCCTCTTCTGCGCGCTGCGGCATTGAACGGATGTACTTCACAGAACAGAACGCGCAGAAAATTGATGGGGTGCGACGCCTCATCGCCGAGATGGTAGCGCGCAATTTGATAAACGACGTTGAAGAAAAAATCCTTCTCGCAGACTTGCTTCTAGCCGCAAACCGGGTCGCTAACACCGCAGGGACTTACGGTTGCTTTCTTTCAAAGTGGCAAAGGCAGTCCCTTGAAGGCATCTCCCTTGCACCTCGGCGAATTCCCGACAGCCTGCCCAAGGCGAAGATGTCGCATTGCGATGTGCTGGATGTGAAGTGCTCGGAGGAGGACACAGTTTACCTCGACCCGCCTTATACGAAGCGTCAGTACGCCGCCTATTATCACATTCTTGAAACCATTGCCCTTGGTGACGAGCCTACTGTTGAGGGCGTTTGCGGCATACGTCCCTGGCGACACATCGCTTCGGATTATTGCTACAAAGTTCGGGCGGCTAACGCCCTTGAGCGTTTGGTTGCGGAGATTCCGGCTCGGCGGATTTTCCTGTCGTACAGCACTGAGGGGCACGTCCCCTTGCCCGTTTTGAACGAGGCATTTCAAGGCTTGGGGGAAGTCGTAATGCATCATCTTGATGCGATAGGTCGATATAGGCCCAACCGTGCCGCAAGCGAAGCCGGATCGGAAGTGGGTGAGGTGCTCTTCTCCATCGAAAAACCGGCTGCCGAAAACAGGGAGGCAGCATGAGGCCGTCAAACACCGTCGAGGCGAAACGCCTTGCCAAGACGGACACAGTTATCGAACGGGCAATGAGCAAATCTCGCTCAAACCGTGTCGAGCTGCGTTTCCAGCTATTGGAAGCTGCCGCCTCCCGCTTTGGCGGCTTTGATCTCGCCGAGTATCATAGCCGTTTCGGTGTACGCACCCTCAAATCCCCCGCCCGCCTCGTAGGCGACGCGCGAGCTATTGTTCAGTCGATTGATGAGTCTGGTATTCATCCAGCTCTCGCCCTTAGCGCCCTGGCAAGGGAGGCGCTCGACGAGTCTGATCGCAGAAGCAGCGGCGCGTACCATACTGATTTCCGGCTTGCTCTTCATCTGGCCCGCAGTGTCGAGGATCGTCTTGTGCCCGACATGAAGGTGGTTGATCCAGCCTGCGGTGCCGGAATTCTTCTTGCTGCGGTTTCTTTGACCGCTTGTGGCTCCGATAGAATCCTTGCCAATGAATGGCTGCGAAACTCCGTCTACGCCGCTGATCTATCACCACTCGCTCTCCGTGGCACACTGCTGTCGCTTGCGGTTCTAACCGACGATCTCGACGCCCTCTCCCATATGCGTGCAAAATGGCGCGTTCAGGACAGCTTGCTTGCCCCTGAGAAAGAATGGAAAACGCTCGCTCCCGAAGGCTTCGATCTCGTGGTGGCTAACCCACCCTGGGAGAAGGTCAAACTTTCCCGTCATGAGTACATTAAAGCAAGCGGCGAGAGCCGCAACTATGGCTCAAGCTACAAGAAGGAAACACTGCGCGGCTATGAAGCCGCGAAAATGGAGAAGGCCGAAATGGCCGCGCGGTTGGTCGAGAAATTTCCCGCATTGGCGCATGGCGAGCCCGACCTCTACGTGGCCTTTGCCGAGCTATTGCTCCAACTGACCCGTCCGGATGGAAGTGGTGCTTTGCTTGTTCCGGCTGGATTGATCCGGTCTTTGAATACACAGTACCTAAGGCAGGAGCTGATCTCCTCAACCAAGGAACTTGCCTTCACAGTCATGGAGAATCGGGCGCGACACTTCGCGATCGATACGCGGTTCAAATTCCTTCTCGTAAACTATGTGAAATCGTCAAAAATAGGGAATGGAAGCAAGGCGATTGGCATTTCTCATGCCACCGCAGATGACGAGAGTGTCAACGCCAAGAAGCAAGTAAAGCTGAACGTTGGCGAACTCCAAAAGCTACGCCCT
>CAZWEY010000145.1:0-6100 GCA_964632055.1 uncultured Sphingomonadaceae bacterium | reverse complement strand
CAGCTGCCACTGGCCGCCGCCCAGCCGTTCGATCCCTGCGTCGCGGTCGGCCTCGTCCTTGGCTTCTTCCGCGAAATAGCGCGCCCTGACGCGAAAAGCCCCGCGCCCCGTTTCATAGGCATGCGCTATGGCATCCGGGCTGTCGACAATGACGCCGCCGGTCGGAAAATCCGGCCCCTGAAACAGCTCCATAAGGCGGGAATGTTCGACATGGGGGTTGTCGATCACCTCCAGCGTCGCGTCGATCACTTCCGCGACATTGTGGCTCGGAATGGACGTCGCCATGCCCACGGCTATGCCGCTGGCTCCATTGGCGAGGAGATTGGGGAACAGGCCGGGGAAGATTTCCGGTTCTTCCTCCTCGCCATTATAGGTCGGCACGAAATCGACCGTGCCTTCGTCCAGCCCCGCCATCAGGCGGATCGCGGTCGGCGTCAGCCGGGCTTCGGTATAGCGATAGGCTGCGGCATTATCGCCATCGATATTGCCGAAATTGCCCTGCCCCTCGACCAGCGGATAGCGCAGCGCGAAATTCTGCGCGAGGCGGACCATCGCGTCATAAACGGAGGCATCGCCATGCGGGTGATATTTGCCGATGACATCGCCCACCACGCGGGCCGATTTCTTGAAGGCCTGGGAAGGGTCGAGCTTCAGCTGCCGCATCGCCCACAGCAGCCGGCGGTGAACCGGCTTCAACCCGTCGCGCAGATCAGGCAGCGAACGCGCCGTGATCGTGGAGAGCGCATAGACGAGATAGCGTTCGGAAAGCGCACTGTCGAAAGGCGCATCGACGATGGCGTCAAACGGATCGGGTTCAGCAGTTTCAGTCACCATGCCCCGGCCCTACCACCGCCACCGCACGAGCGGTAGCGGGGCAGGTCATCAATCCACCGGGTCTTGGGCCTGATACGGAACTTCGTCCCGTATTGTTCGGCAGGTATGCAGAAACCCTTACAATCCGTCGTCCGGCTTTTCCTTGCGGGCGCGGTCGATGATGTAGGCACGGATATTCTCGATCTCGCCCGCGTTCAGCACGCCTGTGAAAGGCGGCATCCCGCGATGCTTTTCCGTGCCCTTGCCCAGCACACCATAGAGCGCCTCCTTGCTGGTCATGAAGGGCGAGCGCAGGAGATCAGCCTGATAACGGCTGAGCGCGGCCGGGCCATGACATGGCACGCAGTTCTGCGCGAAAGTGATGGCGCCGGCCTTGGGGTCGCCCGCCGAGGTCACTTCCGGCCCGAATTTGGGCGCGCGCACTTCTGCCGGATAGGCTGGCGCCTTGGCCTCGCCATCCAGCGCGAAGACCAGCAGGCGGCCGGGACGGCGCGGCTGGAGCGGGGTCAGCCCGCCGACAAAGGCGGAAGGACCGCCATACCCAACCATGATCGCAACATATTGCCTGCCACCGATCGCATAGCTGACCGGCGCGGCGATGATGCCGTTGCCCGCCTCGTAGCTCCACAGCTTCTTGCCATTGGAGGCGTCATAGGCATTGAAGCTGCCATCGGAAGAGCCCTGGAACACAACGCCACCCGCGGTCGCATGAGTGCCGCCATTATAGAACCACTTGTGGCGCACGCTCCAGCGGGCCTTTTTCGCCACCGGGTCCCAGGCGACCAGTTCGCCCCAGACATTCTTGCGCGCTTCCTTGAGCAGATCGGGGGTTGCCATGGCCGAGCCGGAGAGATCGTAGCCAATGTTGAAATGGCCCGGCTGATAGGTCCACTTGCCCTTGGCATAATGGTGCATCATGTGCTGCGCCGGGATATAGACAAGGCCGGTAGCGGGGCTGAAGGACCAGTTCTGCGCGCCATGGCCGCCCAGCGGGCCGGGGATCATGTCGAAGCTGCCATTGGGCATGCGCGCTTCGGGCCTTTCCTTCGGCTTTCCGGTTTTCAGATCAATGCCGTCAGCCCAGTTGACCTCGGTGAAGGCGTCAGCCGAGAGCAGCTCGCCCGTGATCCGGTCAAGCACATAGAAGAACCCGTTCTTGGGCGCCTGCATGATGACCTTGCGCTCTTTGCCATCGATTGCGAGATCGGCCAGCATCAGCGGCTGGGTGGCGGTATAGTCCCATGTTTCACCCGGCGTCTGCTGATAATGCCAGACATATTCGCCAGTCTCCGCCTTCAGCGCGACGATGGACGAGAGGAACAGATTGTCGCCCTTGCCGCCCGAACGAATCTCGTAATTATGCGGGTTGCCATTGCCGACGCCGAAATAGAACAGGCCCGCTTCCGGATCATAGGCCATGCCGTCCCATGCCGTTCCGCCGCCGCCGGTGGTCTTCCATGCCCCATCAGACCATGAAGCATTGACCTTGCCAGCCATCACCTTGTCCGAAACCTCGCCATCGGGCTTGCCGCTGGCATTGGGCACGGTGAAGAAGCGCCAGGCCTTCTTACCGGTTTCAGTATCGAAGGCGGTGATATAGCCGCGCACGCCCAGCTCCGCGCCGCCATTGCCGATGATCACCCGGTTGCCAGCCACGCGCGGCGCACCGGTAACCGAATAGGGCTTGCTGGTGTCGATAAGGCTTTGCGCCTGCCAGACCGCTTTGCCTGTCGCGGCATCAAGCGCGAACACCCGGCCATCATAGGCGGCGAGGAACACCTTGCCATCGCTCACCGCGACACCACGGCTGACGGCATCGCAACAGGCCGTCGCCATCTTCTCGCGCGGGACTTCGGGATCGAACGACCACAAGAGCTTGCCCGTTTTTGCGTCAAAGGCATGCGCAATCGACCAGTCGGTGACGGTGTAGAGAACGCCGTCCTTGATAACCGGCAGCGCCTGTTGCCCGCGATCGGTCGCGAATTCATGATACCAGGCAAGGCCCAGGCGATCGACATTGCCAGGGGTAATTTCATCTGCGGCGCCAAAGCGTTGCTCATGCGCAGCAGGAGCATTTGCCGCGTTTTCGTCAGCCGTCTGATTGCAGGCGGAAAGGCCCAGCGGAATCGCAAGGCCCGCCACAGCCAATGCGGCATTCTTCCAGTTCATCGCATTCTCCCTTCGGCGTTTCTAAACGCCTGTCCATGCCAGCGTCGTATCAGAGCATCAGGGCAGGTCAACGCCGCTGCATATCGTGGCTCTGATCGGGGATGTGGATTGCGATACCATCCAATTTTGCGGTGAGGATGATCTGACAAGCGAGCCGGCTGGTGCTGGTGACGCCTGCCGCAAGGTCGAGCATATCCTCTTCCTCCTCGCTGGCTGGAGGCAATTGGGCAAACCATTCCTTTGCCACGATCACATGGCAGGTCGAGCAGGCCATCTGCCCTTCGCAAGTGCCCTCCAGCGGCATTCCGGCAGCTTGCGCCACTTCCAGCAGCACATCGCCTTCTTGCGCTTCGGCGCCAAGTTTTTCGTCGCCCTTTGTCACGAATTCGACCCGGATCATGGCACCCCCTGTGCATCGGCGGCGGCGTTGATCGCCGCTGCCGCCTGTCTCAGTTCCTCCTCGCCCGTATAACGGCCAAACCCGATGCGGATCGACGCTTTCGCCGCTGCCGGGTCAAGCCCGATCGCCTTCAGCACATGGCTGGGCCTGCCCGAACCACTGGCACAGGCAGAGCCGGCGGAAAAGGCGATATCGCGCAGATCGGACATCAGCCGCGCCACATCCAGCCCCTCGCGCCGCAGATTGAGGTTGCCTTTCCACCTTTGCGATGCCGATCCGTTGAGGCTCCAGCCACTAAACTGTGTGCGAGCAATTTCCCACAACCGGCCCACATGCGCCGCGTCTTGCGCCATGCGTTCCTTCGCAATCCTCGCCGCAGCGCCAAAGCCCGCACACAAGGCCGGGCTGAGCGTGCCCGATCGCAGGCCTTGCTGCTGCCCTCCGCCGCGGATCAGCGGCTGTAGCTGCAAACCGTCGCGCAGCCAGAGCGCGCCGATGCCCTTGGGACCATGGAGCTTGTGCGCCGACAGCGCGATCATGTCGGCATTGGCGGGCGGCGCGATCTTGCCCGCAGCCTGCACCGCATCGCACAGGAACAAAGCACCTGCCGCGTGTGCCCGTTCGGCAAGATATTCGACAGGCTGGATCGTGCCGATCTCGTTGTTGACCTGCATGACGGCGACCAGATCGGTGCCATCCGGCAGGCTCACTTGCGGGTCGACCAGCCCCTCGCCGTCCACCGGCAGCGCAGAGCCTCCAGAAAGTGCAGCACAATCGATCACCGCGGCATGTTCGATAGCCGAAACCGCAGGGCGAGAAATTCCGCTTCCGGCAAAGGCAAGATTGATCGCCTCTGTCGCACCCGATGTAAAAATGACCCGCCCGCCCGGCGGACACAGCGCCGCCACTTCTTCGCGAGCGGCCTCCACACCAGCCGCCGCCATCCGGCCCATGCGATGCGCACTGTGCGGATTGCCAAAGCTCTCGCTGTCCGGCCCGCCCATCCACTGCAGCATCGCCTCGCGCGCTTCGGGCGCAAGCGGCGTGGTCGCCTGATAATCGAGATAGATCATGATGCTATCTCGCGCCATGACGCAAGAAAGGCATCGATCTGCGGTTCTGTCGTTTCGCGCCCGATGGAGATACGGATCACCTCACCCGCCCCCTCGACGCTCATGGCGCCAAGCACATGACTGGCTTTGAGCGAACCGGACGAGCAAGCGCTTCCGGCAGAGACGGCAAAGCCCATCGCATCCAGCTGTATCAGCTGGGCCTGGGCCGGTTTTCCGGGCATGCGGTATGCGCCGATGGTGGCGATACGTGGCGCATCGCCCGCCACCACCGCGCCGCCTGCCACCTTTATGCCCTGCTCCAGCCGGGCGCGCAGAATAGCCGCATCTGTCATCCAGCCCGCGCCCTCTTCCAGTGCTGCGGCCATCGCCATGGCACCGGGCAGGTTTTCCGTGCCCGGCCTGTAGCCGCGCTCCTGCCCGCCTGTGGGCTTGAGCATGGCCCAGTCGCGAATCAGCAAGGCGCCGACGCCGATCGGGCCGCCGAATTTATGCGCCGAAATCGCGATCATATCGGCATCGGGCAATGCGCGCTTGCCGGCACTTTGCGCACAATCGGCAAGCAGCCAGCCGCCAGCATCACGAATCGTTCCTGCAAGCGCATCGAGCGGCTGGATCACGCCGGTTTCATTGTTGGCCTGCTGGATCGCGACGAGGCCTGCCAGCCCATCTGGCAGGCGCACAAGACCACCTGCATCGACCGCAAGCCGCGCTGCATCGCCTGCAAGCCGCAGCACCGCCTCATGTTCGACCGATGAAACTCCAGCAAGCGGCTTGACGCTGCGCCCGATCGCCAGCGCCAGCGCCTCACTGGCGCCAGAAGTGAAGATCAGTTCGCCATCCCAGCCCAGCGCCGTCTTGATTCTTGCCCGCGCATCTTCCAGCGCCGCGCGCGCGGCGCGGCCTTCGGCGTGCGGGCTGGAAGGATTGGCCCAGATGCGGGCGGCTTCCTCCATCGCCGCATGCGCACACGGCAGCAGCGGGGTGGTCGCGGCATGGTCAAGATAGATGCGCAAGATGTCTCCGGCAGTTGCAATTGCGAAAAACGCCAAGCGCACTATATAGCCCGGCATCTCCCGCGCGCCAGCCGCGCTTGACCCTCGCAGATCACGAGAACCGAACCTATGCCGTCTGTCATCTTTCCCGGACCCGAAGGCCGTCTTGAAGGACGCTATTCCCCTGCCCCGCGCCCCCGTGCGCCGGTTGCCATGATCCTTCACCCGCACCCGCAAGGCGGCGGCACGATGAACGACCGGATCGTTCAAAGGCTCTACAAGACCTTCACTGATCGTGGTTTTGCGACGCTGCGTTTCAATTTCAGGGGCGTGGGCCGCAGCCAGGGCAGCTTCGACAATGGCATTGGCGAATTGTCGGATGCGGCTTCCGCGCTTGACTGGGTGCAGCAGATCCACCCCGAAGCGCAATCGACCTGGATCGCGGGCTACAGCTTCGGCGCGCTGATCGGTATGCAATTGCTGATGCGCCGTCCCGAAATCCGCGGCTTCATCTCGGTCTCACCGCCCGCCAACATGTATGATTTCTCGTTCCTCGCACCCTGCCCCGCATCGGGCATCATCGTTCAGGGCGCAGGCGACACGGTGGTTCAGCCCAACGCCGTGCAGAAACT
>CAZWEY010000144.1:0-6112 GCA_964632055.1 uncultured Sphingomonadaceae bacterium | reverse complement strand
GGCATTATCGGGCAGATATTCGAACAATGTCGGTGGCGGTTCGCCCGGCAGGCGGCCGGTCAGGAAACGGCTGTAATTCTCGATACCTGCGCAGCTGCCCGTCGCCGCGATCATTTCGAGGTCGAAATTGGTGCGCTGTTCCAGCCTTTGCGCTTCCAGCAAACGTCCCTCGGCCTCCAGCTCCCTCAGCCGTTCGGCCAGTTCGAAACGGATCGCTTCTGCCGCCTGCTTCATGGTCGGGCCGGGCGTGACATAGTGCGAATTGGCATAGATCCGCACATGGTCGAGGCTCGCGCCCTTCTTGCCGGTCAGCGGGTCGAATTCGCTGATTTCCTCCACCTCGTCGCCGAAGAAGGAAATGCGCCAGGCGACATCCTCGTAATGGCTGGGAAAGATTTCCAGACTGTCGCCCCGCACCCGGAAATTGCCGCGCGCAAAGGCCACATCGTTGCGCTTGTATTGCAGGGAGACAAGCTTGCGGATGATCTCATGCTGGTCGTGTGCCTCGCCCGCCACAAGGTCGAAGATCATGGCCGAATAGGTTTCGACCGAGCCGATGCCGTAAATGCAGGAGACCGAGGCGACGATGATGACGTCGTCGCGTTCGAGCACGGCGCGGGTGGCGGCATGGCGCATCCGGTCGATTGCCTCGTTCACCGAGCTTTCCTTCTCGATATAGGTGTCCGAGCGCGGCACATAGGCCTCGGGCTGGTAATAATCGTAATAGGAAACGAAATATTCGACGGCGTTTTCGGGAAAGAAGCTCTTGAACTCGCCATAAAGCTGGGCGGCGAGGATCTTGTTGGGGGCAAGGATCAGCGCGGGGCGTTGCAGCGTTTCGATCACCTTGGCCATGGTGAAGGTCTTGCCCGAACCGGTCACGCCCAGCAGCACCTGCGTTTTCTCGCCGGCCAGCGCGCCTTCGCATAATTCGGCGATGGCGGTGGGCTGATCGCCTGCCGGTTCATAATCGGAGATGATGCGGAAAGGCTTGCCCGGTTCGGTCTTGTCCGGGCGCGCGGGCTTGTGCGGCACGAAGCTGCCTGACGTATCGGGCTCTTCCAGCCCGCGACGGATCACAAGTTCGGCCATGGCGGGGATATGGGGCATTGCTGCGCGCGCTGCAATGTCGGCGCCGCCTTAAACTTCCGGCCTTTCCCCCGTCATAAAGGGCAGGACAACGACAAGGGACACAGTGATGAGAGGCTTGGCAGAAAGTAGCCTGACAGCGACAACCGGCGAACAGCGCCGCGCCGAGAGGTTGCAGCTGGTCCTGCCGGCGCGCTGCCGCTCGCGCTCGGGGTTTCTCGACCGGGTGGTCATGACCGACCTTTCGATATTGGGCTGTCGTATCCAGAGTTTTGCGCTGACCATGCATGCAGGCGATCTGGTATGCCTGCGCCCCGAAGGGATCGAAGGCTTGTGCGGGGTCATCCGCTGGGTCGAAGACCATGCAGCGGGCATCGAGTTCGAGCGGCCGCTTTACGGCCCGGTGGTGGAACATCTCCACCGCAACCATGCAAGCTTCCTTGAGCCGGTACGCTCCATGCCATCGCCCAATCTGCGGCTGGTGGCCTGAAAAATATCATGAATTCTATTGCTTGGCATTGAAAGCAGCGCTTGATAGCCTTGCTGTCCACGCAGGCTCAGCTGCGTGCGAGTCTCCAAGGGACCTGCCATGCGCCCCATCATCGCTCTTGCTTCACTCCCCCTTCTCTTGCTTGCCGCTTGCGGCAGCGACAAGGGCGCCGAGGCCCCTCCATCGATGGAAGAGGTGCGGGAACAGGCCGCCAAGGTGAAGGGGCCGCAGCCAGGGCTTTACCGGTCGAGTGTCAAACTGCTGGAATTCGATATTCCGGGCCTGCCGCCCCAGGCCGCCGACCAGATGAAGCAGATGATGACGGGGCAGAAAAGCCAGGTGCACGAATATTGCCTTTCACCCGAAGACGCCAAGGGCGGCTATGAAGAGATGATCCGCAAGGGCCAGCAGGGCAATTGCAGCTTCGACCGCTTCAATGCCACAGCCTCCACCATCGATGCCGCCATGACCTGCCGGATGGAGCAGGGGGTTGTGGCAAGCATTGCGATGCAGGGCGAAACGCGGCCTGACGGCATGAAAATGAACATGGATATGGAACAGAAAAGCGCCAATATTCCCGGCGGCAGGATGCAGATGAAAATGCAGATGGAAAGCCAGCGGATCGGCGATTGCCCGACTGAGGCCCAGGCGGGAACACAGTGATTCGTCCAGCCTCCCGGATCATGGTGCGGTGCACATCATATTCAGCGGGAAGAACCGAATTCAAGGGATGAATGCAGACATATTTTTCTCGAAAAATCGTCATAATTGACTGTAATTTATACATAAAAATATATGTTGCATTCATGTTGCACCGTGTCATGCTGCATTGCAGCAAAAAGGGGTGCCATGAGCCTTACGGGACCTGATAGCCATTTCGACGAAATGCTGGGCGCTGATGGTGCAGCCCGGCCTGCCTATCGCGGATATTGCGAATGGCTGGGGGAACAGGACCAGGGCTGGATGCGGCGCAAGGGGCGCGAGGCCGAAGCCTTTTTCCGCAAGACCGGGATTACCTTCAATGTCTATGGCCAGGCGGATGCCGAGGAGCGGCTGATCCCCTTCGACATGGTGCCACGCATCATTACTGGCCACGAATGGCGCAAGCTATCGCGCGGGATCGAGCAGCGGGTGAGGGCCTTGAATGCCTTCATGCACGACATGTATCACCGCCAGGAGATCATCCGCTCCGGCCGCCTGCCCGAACGGCTGTTCCGCGACAATGACGCATGGCTGCCGCAAATGGTCGGTTTCACGCCGCCGGGCGGCATCTATACCCATATTGTCGGTATCGACCTGGTGCGCACGGGGCCTGACGAATTCCTTGTGCTGGAAGACAATGCTCGCACGCCGTCGGGCGTTTCCTACATGCTGGAAAATCGCGAAACGATGATGGCTATGTTCCCGGAGCTGTTCACCCGGGTCCATGTGCGCCCGGTGTCGGATTATCCGCGCAAGCTGGCTAAAAGCCTTGCTGCCTGCGCGCCTGCTGCTGCGTCCGACAAGCCGGTGGTCGCTGTGCTGACACCGGGAATTTATAACAGCGCCTATTTCGAGCATGCCTTCCTTGCCGACGAGATGGGGGCCGAGCTGGTCGAAGGCAGCGATTTGAGGGTCGAGAATGGCCGGGTCTGCATGCGCACCACGCGCGGCTTCGAGCCGGTCGACGTGCTCTATCGCCGTGTGGACGACGAGTTTCTCGATCCCCTGACCTTTAATCCTGCCAGCCTGCTGGGTGTGCCCGGCATCATGGATGTCTATCGCGCCGGTGGCATCACCATTGCCAATGCGCCTGGCACTGGCATTTGCGACGACAAGGCGATCTACAGCTTCATGCCGGAGATCGTCGAGTTCTATACCGGCGAAAAGCCGCTGCTCAGGAATGTGCAGACCTGGCGCTGCGCCGATGCCGACAGCCTGGCCTATGTGCTGGATCATCTGGAAGAGCTGGTGGTCAAGGAGGTGCATGGATCGGGCGGCTATGGCATGCTGGTCGGGCCTGCCGCATCGCGGCGCGAAATCGCGGCTTTCCGGGCCAAGCTGAAGGCGCGGCCGGCCAATTACATCGCCCAGCCGACCCTGGCCTTGTCGACCGTGCCAGTGCTCACCAAGGCCGGCCTGGCCCCGCGCCATGTCGATCTGCGGCCTTTCGTGCTGGTCTCGCCCAATGGCATCGAGATCACGCCGGGCGGGCTGACCCGCGTGGCCATGAAAAAGCGCTCGCTGGTGGTCAATTCCAGCCAGGGCGGCGGGACCAAGGACAGCTGGGTGCTGGAGGACTGACACATATGCTGGGCCGGACCGCCAACGGTATTTTCTGGATGTTCCGCTATCTCGAGCGGGCGGAGAACACGGCGCGTCTGCTCGATGCCGGTTTCCGCATGGCGCTGGTGCGCGACAGCGAGGCCGCGATCGAGGAGTGGCACTCGGTGCTGACCACGCTCGGCATAGAGCCGGCCTATCTTGCCTGCCGCGATCGTTTCGAGGGCGCGATGGTGTGCAACTTCGTTCTGCGCGACCGGGAAAACCCGAATAATGTGCTCTCTATGATCGAGGCGGCGCGTACCAATGCGCGCATGGTGCGCTCCTCCATCACCGCCGAGGTATGGGAGGCGGTCAACGAGAACTGGATGCTGCTGCGCGATCTGTTGGCAAGGCCCGTGAAGGACAGCAATCTGGGCGGGGTTCTGGCTGCGGTGAGGCGGCTTTCGACGCTGGTGCGCGGCGCCACTTATGGCACAATGCTGAGGAACGAAATCTATCATTTTGCGCGCTGCGGCACCTATCTGGAGCGGGCCGATAACACCGCGCGCATTCTCGACGTCAAATATTACCTTCTGCTTCCCTCGCTCGCGCATGTCGGCTCAAGCCTCGACAGCACGCAATGGGACACGGTTCTGCGCTCGCTGGCAGGCGAGCGGGCCTATCGCTGGCTCAATGCCGGACGAATGGACCCGCGCAGCATTGCCCAGTTCCTGATTCTTGATGGTCGTTTTCCGCGTTCGATGGCGTTCTGCTACTCGCAGCTGTCCGAAAATCTTGCCTCCCTTGGCCACGAACATGGCGGTGCGGGCCGCGCGCAACTGGCGATGGACAATGCGGCCCATGCGCTTGCGGCAGAGGATATCGACAGCATCTTCGACCATGGCCTGCATGAATTCCTGGTCGGTTTCATCGCAACCAATCGCGCATTGGCAAACGCCATTTGCGAAGATTACCGCTTCACTGCCTGAGGAGCCTTGCCGCCATGCGCCTCGCCATTCGCCACACCACCAAATATCATTTCGGAAGCCCTGTCGCTCATGCGCTGCAACGTTTGCGGCTGATGCCGAAGGAAACCCATGGGCAGAGCATCATCGCATGGGAAATGGCCTATGACGGTGCGCATGAGGAGCTGCATTATGATGACCAGAACTGGAACCATGTCACATTGATTGCGGTGGAGCCGGGGCGCGAGGAAGTCAGGGTCACCTGCAGCGGGGTGGTGGAAACACGCGATCATGCAGGCGTGATCGGGCGGCATACAGGCCATTTGCCGCTGTGGAGTTTTCTCGCCCAGACCGGCCTAACCAGGCCGGGCGCGAAAATGAGGGCCCTGATATCGGATATACGGGCCGAAGCTGGTGATCCGCTTGGCCTGCTGCATGGCCTCTCGACAGAGATCCGGGCGAGGGTGGCCTATGAGCCGGGGCGCACGCATGTGGCGACAACGGCAGAAGAAGCGCTCGCTGCCGGTCACGGGGTGTGCCAGGATAATGCCCATATCTTCATCGGCGTGGCGCGTGCGCTGGGCCTGCCGGCACGCTATATCAGCGGCTATCTGATGATGGACGGGCAGGTCGACCAGGAAGCAGGCCATGCCTGGGCCGAGGCCCATGTCGAAGGGCTGGGGTGGGTCGGCTTCGATGTCGCCAATGGCATCAGCCCGGATGCGCGCTATGTCCGCGTGGCTTCGGGCCGCGATTATGCCGAGGCTGCCCCTGTCACCGGGATCAGCTTTGGTGGTGCGGAACACGCCTTGATGGTCGAGCTTGCGGTTGAGCAGCAGGTCACCGAACAGTAAGCCGATAAATCAGGGAAATTGACGGGGATTCGCATGACCTATTGTGTTGGGCTGACGCTGGACAGCGGGCTGGTCCTGATGAGCGACACAAGAACCAATTCCGGCGTCGACAATATTTCGGTGTTCCGCAAGATGCACCATTGGTGCGTGCCGGGCGAACGGATCATCGCGGTGATGACGGCGGGCAATCTGGCCACCACCCAGGCCGTTGTCAGCCAGCTGGAAGAACGCAACAAGGCCCCGGACGAACGTCACAACAGCCTGCTCGAAGCGCCCAGCATGTTCCAGGTGGCGACCATGATCGGCAAGCTCCTGCGCGACACGATCAAGGCGCGCGACGAGGATCATGGGCAGGAAAGTTCCGGAACCTTCACCGCATCGATTATTGTTGCAGGCCAGATCAGGGGCATGGAACCTCGGTTGTTCCTGATCTATCCGGAAGGCAATTTCATCGAGGCAAGCATGGATAC
>CAZWEY010000143.1:0-6210 GCA_964632055.1 uncultured Sphingomonadaceae bacterium | reverse complement strand
TCGTTCAGCATATGCATCTTGTCGCGGATGGGGGGCACGGCCTTGAAGAACTCTTCCGCGTCCTCGATCGTCATGTCCAGCACATCGGCGATGGAGTGGCCCTTGAACTTCACCTGCAGCGTCTCGCGGTTGTAGCGTTTGCCCTGGCATTCCTCGCAGGTGACATAGACATCGGGCAGGAAGTGCATCTCGATCTTGATCAGGCCATCGCCCTGGCAGGCCTCGCAGCGGCCGCCCTTGACGTTGAAGGAGAAGCGCCCCGGCTTGTAGCCGCGCGCTTCTGATTCCGGGAGGGCGGCAAACCAGTCGCGGATATTGGTGAAGGCGCCGGTATAGGTGGCCGGGTTGGAGCGCGGGGTGCGGCCGATGGGCGACTGGTCGATCTCGATGACCTTGTCGCAATATTCGAGGCCGGTGATGCGATCATGCGGCCCGGCGATGACGCGCGCGCCGTTGAGCACGCGGGCGGCGCCGGCATGGAGCGTGTCGAGGATGAGCGAAGACTTGCCGCTGCCAGAAACGCCGGTGATGCAACAAAAAGTGCCGAGCGGGATCTTTGCTGTGACATCGCGCAGATTATTGGCCCGCGCGCCTTCGACGGTGATCGCATGGCCGTTGCCCTTGCGGCGCTTTGCCGGAACTTCGATCGCTCGTGCGCCGGTGAGATATTGGGCGGTGAGGCTGTCCTTCGAAGTGAGGATGTCCTTGAGGCTGCCCTGCGCCACCACTTGCCCGCCATGCACGCCCGCGCCGGGGCCAAGGTCGACAATATGGTCGGCGGCACGGATCGCGTCTTCGTCATGCTCGACCACGATCACCGTGTTGCCGAGATCGCGCAGCCGTTTGAGCGTGACGAGCAGCCGGTCATTGTCGCGCTGGTGAAGGCCGATGGAGGGTTCGTCGAGCACATAGAGCACGCCGGAGAGGCCGGAACCGATCTGCGAAGCGAGCCGGATGCGCTGGCTCTCTCCGCCTGACAATGTGCCCGATGTGCGGTCGAGGTTGAGATAGTCCAGCCCGACATTGTTGAGGAAGCCCAGCCGCTCGTTGATCTCTTTCAGGATGGGTTTGGCGATCTGGCTTTGCTGCGCGGTAAGATGTTGATCGAGATCGGAAAACCATGCCACCGCATCGCCCACCGAAAGGCGGGTGACGGAGGAAATATCGGCGCCCGCCAGCTTGACCGCGAGCGCCTCAGGTTTCAGCCGCTTGCCCTCGCAGGTTTCGCAAGGCTGCGAGGTCTGGAACTTGCCCAGCTCCTCCCTCATCCATGCGCTTTCGGTTTGCAGCATCCGGCGATTGAGATTGCCGATCACGCCCTCGAAGGCCTTGGTGACGGTGTAGCTCTTGCGCCCGTCGACAAAGGTCAGCGGCACCGGCTTGCCGCCCGTGCCATAGAGGATAACCAGCTTCACCTCGCCCGGCAGATCTTCCCACGGCGTTTCAAGCGAGAAACCGAACTCGGCGGCAAGGCTGGAGAGCACCTGCATGTAATAGGGCGAAGGCGGGTTGGACTTGGCCCAGGGGACGATGGCCCCCTTCTTCAGGCTCAATGCCTCGTTGGGCACCACCAGCTGTGGATCGAACAACAGCTTTTCGCCCAGCCCGTCGCAGGCCGGGCAGGCCCCTTGCGGCGCGTTGAAGGAGAACAGCCGCGGTTCCACCTCCTCGATGGTGAAGCCGGAGACGGGGCAAGCGAATTTCTCGGAAAAGACGATGCGGTTGGCGGGCAGGCCCGCGCCCTTCAGGTTCTTGCCCTGCCCTTCTGCCTCGCGCCCCGGCACCACCTCATCCACCAGATCGAAATACACCAGCCCTTCAGCGAGCTTCAAAGCTTGCTCGAAACTGTCGGCCAGCCGCGTCTGGATGCCGTCCTTGACCGCGATCCGGTCGACCACCACTTCGATGTCGTGCTTGTATTTCTTGTCGAGCGCAGGCGCATCCTCGATCGCGTAAAGCTCGCCATCGATGCGCAGCCGGGTGAAGCCGGCCTTCTGCCATTCGGCCATTTCCTTGCGATATTCGCCCTTGCGGCCACGCACGACGGGGGCCAGCAGATAGGCGCGCGTCCCTTCGGGCAAGGCCATGACCCGGTCGACCATCTGCGAAACGGTCTGCGCCGAAATCGGCTCTCCGGTGGCGGGCGAATAGGGAATGCCCACCCGCGCCCACAGCAAGCGCATGTAGTCGTAGATTTCGGTGACGGTCGCCACGGTCGAGCGCGGGTTGCGGCTGGTGGTCTTCTGCTCGATCGAGATCGCGGGCGAAAGCCCGTCGATATGCTCGACATCGGGCTTCTGCATCATCTCCAGAAACTGGCGCGCATAGGCCGACAGGCTTTCGACATAGCGCCGCTGGCCCTCGGCATAGATCGTGTCGAAGGCGAGGCTGGATTTGCCCGAACCGGACAGCCCTGTGACGACGATCAGCGCATCGCGCGGCAGGTCGATATCGACCCCTTTGAGATTATGCTCGCGCGCGCCGCGGATGGAGATATGAGTGAGAGACATGGCGGCCCAAGTTCCCCAGATGTTCGGCGGGGTCAAGTGCACCTTTGGACGATTGCCCCAATGGTTTGGCTGATGAGGAAATTCCTGCGCTCACCCCCTGTTCAATCAGGCCCGCATAGGGCACATATTTGCCTCGCATAACAGGAGAGCCTTGCATCGTGACCGTTTCCTGCCCGCCCCTTGCCCGCCTTCTCGCCTCCGCCGCCTCCCTTGCCCTTTGCCTGAGCCTTCCTGCCATGACCCAAGCCGCCGAAGCGCCCCAAATTCATGCCGTCCCCGCCCCTGCTTCTGCTGGCGGCTATTTCGCGCAGAAATCGACCCTGCCTTTCGAAGCGCCCGATTTCAGCAAGTTTGGCGATGCGGATTATCAGCCCGCGATCGAACAGGGCATGGCAATCCAGCGCGCGGAAATCCGCGCCATTGCCGAAAACCCCGCCCCGCCCACATTCGCCAACACGCTTGAGGCGATGGAGCGTTCGGGCCAGATGCTGAACCGCGCCTATTCAGCCTTTGGCGCAATGGTGGCCGCCAACACCAATGAGAAGCTGGACGCGATCGAAGAGGAATTGTCGCCCCGGCTTTCCGCTCATTTCGATGCGATCTATCTCGATCCACGCCTGTTTGCCCGCATCAAGACATTATGGGAGGCGCGCGGCACACTGGAGGAGGGGAGCGAGGAAGCGCGCCTGATCGATATCACCTATCAGCGTTTCGTCAATGCCGGCGCCGAGCTGGACGATGCCGACAAGGCGGCGCTGGTCGATCTCAATGCCCGGTTGTCCAGTCTGGGCACGCAATTTTCGCAAAGGCTGACCGAGGCGACAAAACAGGCCGCACTGGTGGTGGAGCGGGAAAAGGATCTGGCCGGGCTGTCGCAAGCCGAGGTCGCCGCTGCCGCCAAGGAAGCCGAAGCGCGCGGACTGGCGGGCAAATATGTGCTCACCCTCGTCAACACCACCCAGCAGCCCATGCTAGCCCGGCTGGAAAACCGCGAAACACGCCGCCGCCTGTTCGAGGCAAGCGTGACCCGCACATCGCGCGGCGATGCCAATGACACGCGCCAGATCATTTCGGAAATGGCCGAATTGCGCGCCAGGAAGGCCGCCTTGCTGCGCTACCCGGATTATGCCAGCGCCGCGATGTTCGACCGCATGGTGAAAGACCCGGAACAGGCCATCGCCTTCATGGAAAGCATGGTGCCTGCCGTTGCCGAACGACAGGAAGAAGAAGCGCATGAACTGAACGCAGCGATCCGCGCCGATGGCGGCAAGTTCACTGTGCAGCCATGGGACTGGGACTTCTATTCCGAGCGGGTGCGCAAGGCGAAATATGATCTCGATGAAAGCGCTGTTCGCCCCTATTTCGAGGTGAAGCGCGTGCTGGAAGATGGCGTGTTCCATGCCGCCAACCTGGTTTACGGCCTCAGCTTCAAACAGCGCAGCGATATCCCGGCCTATCATCCGGATGTCACCGTTTATACCGTTTTCGATGCCGACGGTTCGGAGCTGGGCCTGTTCTATTTCGATCCCTTTGCGCGCCCCAACAAGCAGGGCGGCGCATGGATGGGCAATTTCGTCGAGCAATCCTTCCTGATGGGCACCAGGCCCGTCATCTACAATGTGCTCAACATTCCCAAGCCCGCGCAAGGCGAGCCTGCGCTGGTCAGTTTCGACGACATGATCACCATGTTCCACGAATTCGGCCATGGGCTGCACGGGCTGTTTGCGGCGCAGAAATATCCTTCGCTTTCAGGCACCAATACGGCGCGCGATTTCGTGGAATTTCCCAGCCAGTTCAACGAGAATTTCGCCACTCTGCCCGAAGTGCTGCCGCATTTTGCGCGCCATTGGCAAAGTGGCGAACCGATGCCTGCCGAACTGCTCGACAAGGTGCGTCGGGCGCGCAATTTCAACCAGGGCTATGCCTTTGGCGAGATACTGGCCGCGACCCTGCTCGATCTGAAATGGCACACGATCCGGCCGGGCCGCTCGGCCAATGCCGATGATTTCGAGAAATGGGTGCTGCCCAGCATGGGGCTCAGGACCGATCTTGTCCCGCCGCGCTATCACAGCCCCTATTTCCGCCATATCTGGGATCATGGCTATGCCGCGGGCTATTACAGCTATACCTGGACCGAGATGATCGCCCATGATGCCTTTGCCCGTTTCATGGAGCAAGGTGGGGCGACCCGCGCCAATGGCGATCTGTTCCGTGCAAAGGTGCTGAGCCGCGGCAACAGCATGGATTACGAAGCGCTTTACAAGGCCTATGCCGGGCAAATGCCGACAGCCGATGCCTTGCTCAAGGCGCGCGGGCTGTCTGGCGAGCCTAACCAGTAAAGAGAGCTCTTGTGCCCGGCTCGCCCAGCCAGCGGGCCGGAACGCCCCAGATTTGAGCGATGGTTTCGGCAGAGAGTGCCTGTTCTGCCGGCCCGCTGGCCGCTATCGCGCCATGATCCAGCACCAGCACTGCGTCGGCATGGTTCATCGCCTGCGCCAGATCATGCATCACCATCACCACGCCCGTCCCCTGCCTTGCCTGCTGTTTGAGGCAGGCGATGAGCGAGGCGGCATGCGCCAGATCGAGATTGGCGAGCGGTTCGTCGGCCAGAATCCAGCGTGGTGCGCCTGCCAGAACGCGCGCCATCAGCACCCGCGCCCTTTCCCCGCCCGAAAGCTGCAAAACCGGGCGGTGGCGCAGTTCTTCCAGTTCCATCGTGGCGATGGCGCTTTCCACCGCTGCGCCATCGCCAGCTGCCCCGCGCCAGGGGATGCGGCCGAGTGCCACCAGCGTTTCCACGCTCACATCCCATGCGATTTCGCTGCTTTGGGCAAGATAGCCGATGGCGCGCGCGCGGACAGGCGGAGGCATTGCTGAAAGAGGCGTTTCGTCCAGCTCGACCGAGCCGCTATCCGGGCGAACCAGCCCTGCCAGAGCGGCAAGCAGGCTCGATTTGCCAGCGCCATTGGGCCCGCAGATGGCGGTGAGCTGTCCCGGCTGAAACGCCGCCGATATGCCTTGCAGGCGGCCATCGAGACGAAGATCGCGCGCGCTCAGCATCAGGCCAGCCCCCGTCGCATCCTGAGCAGCAGCAACAGGAAAAACGGCGCGCCCAGCAGCGAAAGCGCAATACCCAGCCGCAATTCGGTCACCAGCGGCGCAATGCGGCACAGGCAATCGGCAAGCAGCACCAGCAGGGCGCCTGCCAGCGCACTGGGCACGATCAGGCTGGAAGGGCGGCGATCGGTGAACGGGCGCACAAGATGCGGCACGATCAGCCCGACAAAACCGACAATGCCCGCCACTGCGACGCCCGAGCCAACCGCCAGCCCCACGCCTGCGATCAGCCAGCCTTGCAGCGCCACAGGGTTGATACCCAGCGACCGCGCGCTCGCCTCGCCCAAAGTCAGCGCGTCCAGCCCGGACCCCGCGCGCATCAGGCAGGCGATGCCCGCCAGTGTTAGCGGAGCCGCGATCGCCACTTCACGCCAGCTGCGGTCGGTCAGCGCGCCCATCAGCCAGGTGACAATTTCCGAAATGGCAAAGGCATTGGGCGCAAAGCTGATGACGAGCGAGACCAGCGCACCGGCCAGGCTTGCCAGCATCATGCCGGCGAGCGTGAACAGCGCGATGCCGCCCGTGCGCCCGGCAATCAGCGCCAGCAGCGCCGAACTCAGCAGGAGCAGGCCAGACTGGAAGA
>CAZWEY010000142.1:0-6256 GCA_964632055.1 uncultured Sphingomonadaceae bacterium | reverse complement strand
GATCGGGGATGCAGGCGATCATCATGGGCGCAGAAGCGCTGGCCTGCGGAACGGTCGATATGGTGGTGACTGGCGGCATGGAAAGCATGACCAACGCGCCCTATCTCCTGAAAAAGCATCGCTCCGGCGCGCGGGCAGGCCACGATAGCGTTTACGACCACATGTTCCTCGACGGGCTGGAAGACGCCTATGAGGGCAAGTCAATGGGCAGCTATGCCGAGGCGACGGCCGGGCAATACAGACTGAGCCGCGACGAACAGGACGCCTACGCCATCGAATCGCTGCGCCGCGCCAATGAAGCCATCACCAGCGGCGCCTTTTCTGGCGAGATCGTCCCCGTCACCATCCAGACCCGAAAGGGCGAAGTGGTCGTGGATACGGACGAGCAGCCGCCAAAGGGCAATCCCGGCAAGATCCCGACCCTGAAACCCGCTTTTGCGAAGGAAGGCACGATCACCGCCGCCTCTTCATCCTCCATTTCGGATGGAGCGGCCGCGCTGGTCCTTACCCGCGCCAGCATTGCTGAGGCCAAGGGCGCAAAGCCCGTCGCAACCGTCGTCGCGGTGGCCGGTCACGCCCGCAAGCCAGCCGAATTTACCGTCGCCCCGATCAACGCGATCCAGAAAGTGCTGGCCAATGCTGGCTGGGACATTGCCGATGTCGACCTGTTCGAGGTGAACGAGGCTTTTGCCTGCGTCACCATGTTCGCGATGAAGGACCTGGGCGTCCCGCATGAAAAGATGAATGTGCATGGCGGGGCGACCGCACTTGGCCACCCGATCGGCGCATCGGGCGCGCGCATCGTCTGCACTCTGGTGAACGCGCTGCGGCACAAGGGGCTCAAGCGCGGCGTGGCCAGCCTGTGCATCGGGGGCGGCGAGGCTACGGCGGTGGCGGTGGAAATCTGCTAGTCTGACGGTTTCCGGAGATCTTCAGCGCCCCAGAGCCGGCCCTGGGCAACCCATCCGGTCCTGCCCTTCACATCCAGCTCGCACCATTCGTTCTCGCATTCGCCCAGCTTGCCCTGCACGCCGGGGGCAAGCTTCCAGCGCAAAGCCGAGGCTTCCTCAGGTTCCTCACGCATCGCCGCATTGCCTTCGCCCAGGACGACGGCATAGCGTTCACGGCTGAGAAAACGGGCGACGACCCAGCCTTGCGCCCCATCCGGGTCGCGCACCAGCCGCCAGCCTTCCTTCTTGCGAACGACCTTGAGCGGTAGCCCTTCGCGTTGATAGACCCAGCTGATCCGGAAATCCTCGCTCGGCCCAACCCGCATATTGAGCTTGCTGGCGCGGATCGAGGCCCAGTAGGGCGGATCGGATTCCTCCTCGGCGTGTGCAGGCAGAGGGCCGATCAGAAGGGCGAGCGATGCAAGAGCGAACAGATAGCGCATGCACCTCAGATAACGCCGTGCCCGTCGCCGGTTCAAGCTGCAAAACGCACCATCTTGCCGCAATCCCCCAACCTGTCCTAGGAGCCGCATTATCACAGGCGCGAATCCCTAGGGAGCGCATGGCGGGAGTTCACCAATGATACGCAAGCTGGCCCTTACAGGGGCGCTTACAACGCTGGCAATGCCCGGAATGGCTCTGGCGCAGGACAGCACCATCGCGGCCGGCGACAGCGGTGACACTGCGTGGATCCTCATCTCCTCGGCCCTCGTCCTGCTGATGACCCTGCCCGGACTGGGACTGTTTTATGGCGGTCTGGTCCGCGCCAAGAATTTTCTCTCTGTTTTGCTCCAGATTGCAGCAATCGCCGGTGTGGTTTCCCTGCTGTGGATCGTGGTCGGCTACACCCTTGCCTTCGGCGAAGTCGGCTCCGGCTGGGTTGGCAGAGGCAACGCATGGATGCTCATCCATCTGGGCGATATCCGCGAAAACACCAGCTTGCCGGAAAGCACATTTGCCCTGTTCCAGATGACATTTGCCGCCATTACCCCTGCCCTCATGGTCGGCGCCTGGGTCGATCGCGCCCGTTTCACCTGGGTCATCGCCTTCTGCGCGATCTGGGCACTGGTCGTCTATGCCCCGGTCGCGCACTGGATCTGGGGCGGCGGCTGGATGGCAGGGATCGGCGTGCTCGATTTTGCCGGCGGCATTGTGGTTCATGCTACCGCGGGTGTTTCGGCGCTGGTCGTGGCGCTACTGCTGGGCAGCCGCACAGGCTTTCTCAAAACCCTGATGCTGCCTCATGCTCCCTCGCTGACCATGATCGGCGCCATGCTGCTGTGGGTTGGCTGGTTCGGCTTCAATGGCGGCTCGGCGCTGACCGCAACCGACGATGCGGCCAGCGCGATACTCAACACCCATGCAGCCGCCTGCATGGCGGCCATCATATGGGTGGTGGTGGAACGCTATCACGTCGGCAAGCCGACGACGGTCGGCTTTGCCACCGGGGCGATTGCAGGCCTGGCCACGGTGACGCCTGCGGCCGGTTTCATCTCTCCGGGTGCCGCCATCCTGTTCGGCATCATCGCCACCCTGGTCTGCTATATGGCGATCCAGCTGGTCAAGCTGCGCTGGCGCATCGACGATTCGCTCGATGTTTTCGCTGTGCATGGCATGGGCGGAATTACCGGATCGCTGCTGCTGGCAATTTTCCTCTCTCCAGCCCTTGGCGGGACCGGCTATGGCGAAGGCATGGGCATGGCCAGCCAGCTAGGCGCTCAGGCTCTGGGCGTCGGCGTGGTGGTCTTGTGGTCGGCGGTGGCCACGGTCATCATCGCCATGGGCGTTTCCCGCTTTACCCCGATGCGGGTCAGCCAGGATGAAGAGCGCGAAGGGCTGGACATCACCAGCCATGGCGAACGTGCCTGGGAAATGGACTGACAGCATACCGTCAGACCGCGATTGCCAGCAGCCGGTTGTTCCGGCATCCCTTGCCTGCAATGCAAGCGGAGAGGAAGGCCATGGATTTCACCGGCAAGGTTGCGGTCGTTCTGGGCGCATCGAACGAAAACGGCATTGGCGGGGCAAGCGCCCGGGCATTTGCCGAAGCAGGCGCCAAAGTCCTGATCGGCGCAAGGCGAGGTGCGGAACTCCAGAAGGTCGCCGTGAAGATCGGCGCGGATTGCATGGTTTGCGATGCGGCCTCAGAGGACGATATCAAGACCTTCGCCGCTCACGCACGCGAGAAATACGGCAAGATCGACTTCGCGCTCAACTGCGCGGGCTTGCCAACCAACAGCCTGATTTCGGAAGCCACTGCCGAGAACCTCAAGCTGCCGATGGACATCAACTTCGTCAGCAACGTGCTGTTCACGCGCTACATGGCCGAGATCATGAACGACAATGGAGCGATCACGCTGATCTCCTCCACCGCCGTTGATCGCACCATGCCGCCCAACTTCGCCTATTCCTGCGGCAAGGCGGCGACGGAATGCCTCGCGCGTTATGCCGCGGTTGAATATGGCGCACGCGGCATCCGCGTGAACGCGATCATTCCGGGCTTCATCCTGACCGATCTCGTCCTGCCGATGACCGAAGTGCCGGGCGTCATCGAGGCCTTCTCCAGGGAAGTGCCGATGGGCCGCTGCGGCTATCCCAAGGACATATCCGATGTGGTGATGTGGCTTTCAGCGCCCAATTACATCACCGGCGTCGCCCTGCCCGTCAGCGGCGGCAACCAGCTGACCCGCTTGCCGCGCATGGACGAAATGGCAGTGGGTTCGCCGGTCTGAGCCGACGAAGCGGGATCAATCGCCAGTCAGGATGCGGTCGACCAGCTGCTTCACGCTGGGCGTGAAATTGTTGGAATAGAAAGGGTCCTGCTTGAACATATAGGCCGCGTGGCCGGCAAACATCAGATTGTCGTCCACCGGCTTGCCATGCGCGATATCCTGCAAGGTCTTCTGGATGCAGAAACTGCGCGGATCGGCAAGGCGTCCGGTGGTATAATCGTCATGATCCTTCCATGACGAAAAACCGCAATGCGACAGACAGCCCATGCAATCGGTCTGGTCCTTGCGGACTTCCTCGCGCTCGGCAGGGGTCATGAACACCACCGTGTCGTCGGGCGTGCGCACGGCATCGGTGAAGCCCTGGCTCACCCAGCCCCGCGCGCGATCGAGATCGGCGGGCGTTACCCAGAAATTGCGGCCCTTCACGCCCACATCGAGCTGGACGGTATGTTCGCCCGCCTCGACGCGCGAATAGGGGATCTGGCGTTCCGAACGCGCTTCGAGCTTGCGAAGAAACGGATTGCGCACGGCCGAGGAATAAAAGCCTGTCGGCGAGAAACGATGCAACAGCACATCGCCCGGCTCGAGCTCGCGCAGCGCATCCTTCCAGACTTGGGGGATGGGGCTTTCCTGCGTCAGCAGCGGCCGCGTGCCGAATTGGAAGGCGATCTGGCCCAGTTCGGGATTGTCGATCCAGTTGTCCCAGTCGCGCAGATACCACACACCGCCCGCCATCACGATCGGCACATCGTCCGAAACGCCTTCGGCGCGCATCGTGTCGCGCAGCGCCTTGACGCGGGGATAGGGATCTTCGGGCGACAGGGGGTCTTCGGCGTTGGAGAGGCCATTATGGCCGCCCGCAAGCCAGGGGTCCTCATAGACCACCGCGCCCAGAAGCTCGCTCACCTTGTGATAGGCGCGCTTCCAAAGGGCACGGAAAGCACGCGCCGAGCTGACGATGGGGAGATAGTTGACGTTGTAACGTGCTGCGATTTCCGACAGCTTGTAGGGCATGCCAGCGCCGCAGGTGACGCCATGGACAAGGCCGCGGGTCTTTTCGAGGATCCCCTCGAGAATCGGCTGAGCCCCGCCCATTTCCCACAGCACATTGATGTTGATGGCGCCGACACCGCCCGAAATCTCATACGCCCGTCGCACCTGCTCGATACCGCCGTCGATGCCGTAGCGGATCAGCTGCTCGTGCCGTTCGCGGCGGGTCAGCTGTTCATAGAGCTGGGGAATGATCTTGCCTTCAGGGTCGTAGCTGTCGGCATTGACCGCGCTCACCGTGCCGATGCCGCCCGCAGCCGCCCATGCGCCGGAACTGGCGTGATTGGTGGCCGAAACACCCTTGCCACCCTCGACCAGCGGCCACACTTCGCGACCGGCATAGCGGATTGGCTTCAAACCCTTGAAACTCATTCTCGTCCCAATCTAACCCAACAAGGCCGCCCTAGGGGCAGGCCTGTCTCACCGCAAGTCACCTCTTTGGCGGCAGGGCTTGATATCCCCCGGTTCAGGCCGGGTGCCCGTCGCCTCGAACTGCGCATAATAGCCCGCCAGTTCGGGCTTGCGGACAAATTCGACCAGACGGAAGCCCACTTGCCCGAATTCGCAGAACAGCAGGCGCGGATTGATCCCGTGCTGGTCGGTTGGCCGGTCGACATCGACCACGATGACCTGCCCGCCCTTACGCAGCGCCGGACGCAGCCGCCACAAAAAGGCATAAGGCTCGCCCACCTCATGATACATATGCACCAGAAACACGCGGTCGAAGCTGTCTTGCGGCAGGCGCGGATCATCGGGCGCACCCTGCTTGATCGAGACATTGTCCAGCCGCTCTCGTTCCACGCGAGAGCCCAGCTTCTTGATCGCCGCACCGTCGATATCCTGCGCCAGAACCCGCCCGCGCGCACCGACCCGCTCGGCCAGACGGACGGTGTAATAGCCCTCGCCCGCACCGATATCGGCCACGGTCATGCCCGGTTGAATCGCGGCGAGATCCATCACCGTCACCGCTTCATTGCGATCGTCGCGCGCCTGTTCGGTGCTGATACTGTTGCCGCCCAGTTCGGATACCGGGCGATAGGCCCTTGGAAATTCGCGCGAGCTGGCCGGACGATCAGCGTCGGTTTCAGAGCTGTTGCAAGCTGAAACCAGCAGAACGGCCAAGGCCAGAAAGGCAGCCCCAGCCCTCAATCGACATCCTCGATTTCGACCTTTTCACCGGTCACTCTCTGGGCAAGTGCTGCGGAAATGAACAGGTCGAGTTCGCCATCCAGCACATCATCCGGGCTGGTCGATGTCGCCCCGGTGCGCAGATCCTTCACCAGCTGATAGGGTTGCAGGACATAGGAACGGATCTGGTGGCCCCATCCGATCTCGGTCTTGGCCTGATATTCGCCCGATGCCTCGGCCTCGCGCTTCGCCAGCTCCGCCTCATACATGCGCGCCTTGAGCATGTTCATCGCGGTCGCGCGGTTCTTGTGCTGCGAACGGTCGTTCTGGCTGGCGACGATGATGCCGGTCGGGATATGGGTGATGCGGATCGCGGAGTCGGTGGTGTTGACGTGC
>CAZWEY010000141.1:0-6308 GCA_964632055.1 uncultured Sphingomonadaceae bacterium | reverse complement strand
TTGACGAGGTCGAAAAGGCGCACAGCGATGTCTTCAACGTGCTGCTGCAGGTGCTCGACGATGGCCGGCTGACCGACGGGCAGGGTCGCGTGGTCGATTTCTCCAACACGCTCATCATCCTCACCTCCAACCTTGGCAGCCAGTATCTCGCCAACATGGCAGATGGCGAGGATGTTTCCTCGGTCGAGCCGCAGGTGATGGAAGTCGTGCGCGGGCATTTCCGGCCCGAATTTCTCAACCGGCTGGACGAGATCATCCTGTTCCACAGGCTTGGCCAGGAGCACATGGCCCCCATCGTCGAGATTCAGGTCGGCAGGGTTCAGAAGCTGCTGAAGGACCGCAAGATCACGCTGGAGCTGAGCGATGCCGCCAAACGCTGGCTCGGCCGGGTGGGTTATGACCCGGTCTATGGCGCAAGGCCGCTGAAACGGGCTGTGCAGCGCTATTTGCAGGATCCGCTGGCAGAAAAGCTGCTGGGCGGCGAAGTGCCCGATGGCGCAAGCGTGCGGATCGACGAGGGCGACGGGGCGCTCAATATCAGCGTCGCGTGATGGCGCGGCATCAGAACGCCGCGGCGATGCTCAGCGAAAAGCGGCGCCCAAGGGGATCGTTGATCGATAACGGGATCAGAGAGCCGAAATAGCGCTGGCCCTGCCGGTTGAAGATATTGGTGATGGCAGCGTTCAGCCTCAGCCCGTCGGTCGGCAGGGCAAACAGGTTGGCGTCCACAGTGGCGTAGGGTTTCAGATGGTCGATCTCGCGCGTGTCGTTGGGGCCGGAGGAGCGATCTACGCGCCCGAACAGCTGCTTGCCGGTATAATTGACCTGAGCGCCCATGCCCCAGCGGGCCTGCGCATAGCCAAGCCGGAGCTGGCCCTGCCATGCCGGATCGCCGATCAGCCCGTCGATGCGTTCGCTTGCCAGCCCAAGAATATTGCGGGTGCGGCGATGGACGTGGAACAGTTCGATCCCTGCCGATAATGTGCCGGAAAGGCCGATCGTATCGAGCGGAGTTACCCAGCCAAGCGAGGCCTGCAGCCCGCTGAAACGCAACCGCTTGCCATTGACATAGCCGCTCGTCACCGCCGGATTAAGCGGATCGGCCAGAACCTGGCCTGTCGCATCGCGGCCGATCGCGGAGCAAAATCCATTGCCATGCGCGGGGTCTGCCAGATCGAAATCGGGATTGTCGAAACAGGCAGACGCGACATCGGCAACAGAAAGCAGCGCGATGGGGCGGCGAATCCTGATGTCGATCCAGTCGACCGAGGCGCTGAGGCCGGGGATCGCCTCAGGCGCGATCACGGCGCCGAAAGTAAAGCTGTCGGCCCGCTCATTGGCGAGATTGCGGTTGCCGCCGGTGAGCGCGGGCACGGTGACGAGCGAGGCGATCAGCGGGCTAGAGAGCGGATAGGCCGCCAGAAAGGTTGCGCAATTGCGCGCGCGGATGGCAGGGTTCGGCCCGGAATTGCGGTTGGCGCTGGAACACAGATCAGGCACGAATTCGCGTGAAGGGCTGAGCGGAGAAAACAGCTCGGCGACAGCGGGCGCGCGGAAGGAGCGGGTGAAATTGCCGCGAAAATCCAGCCCCTTCACCGGGGCGAGCCGGCCGCCGCCGGTCCATGCGGTGAAGCTTCCGGAGGCTGAATTATGGCTCAGCCTGCCGCGCGCGAGAAGGTCCAGCCCATGGATTGCTGCCTCGTCCTCAGGGGCGATGAGCGGGACGAGCATTTCGCCGAAGATTTCATCCATCCGGTAGCCGCCCGCAACAGGGGCCACCGGGGTGGTGCGGCCAAGCCCTGCCTGCATGAAGCCATCAGGCACGAAGCGCGCCTTTTCGCTGCGATGTTCAAAGCCCAGATTGAGGCTGACATCATGGCCGAACAGGGCAAAGGGCGCGCCGCCCATATTGGCCGAGAGGACGAATTGCTCCATCCGGCTGCGCGTGGTTACATCGGCCAGCACATAATCGAGCGCCGCGCGGGATGGAGCGCCCGCGCCGAACAGATTAAGCGGTCGGCAGGCGGGATCGGCAAGCGGCGCCCCGCCCGACGGCAAGAGCGGCGCCGGATCGCAGACAATCGCACCTTGGGCATCGCGCGTCACATTGATGGCGTTGACAAAGCGTTGCTGGTCGATCTGCTGGTCGTTATCGGTAAAAACGCTGCGACCGTAACTGGCAGCGATTTCGAAGGTGAATGCTCTGGAGCCCAGTTCCAGATCACCCCTCAATCCCAGAACCCCGCGCGATACCTTGCTGATTGCATAGCCGGTGGGATCGCCAATATCGGCATTGGCGCGGCTGAGCAGAAAGATAGGCGCGCCGCTGGAGAGGAGAAGCGTCTGCGCCTGCGGGGTGAGGAAGGGGTTGTCGGCAGAAAAGAGCAAGGGCCCGCTCACCCCGCTGAACAGCAGGGCGTTGAAATTGGGCTGGTCGACCAGCTCGTCGGCCCGCGAGCGGAAATAATGGGCTTCGGCAAAGAGCTGAAGACGGTCGGTCAGATCGTAATGGCCGAGCATGCTGAACGAGAGCCGGTCAAGGTCGCTGGTGATCTGGCCAAAATCGCCAAGCCGCAATCCGTCGCCGCCAGAGGAAAACGGGCCAAAAGGGGCGCCGGGCGCAAAGGGGACAAGATCGCCCGACTGCGCAAAGGCAAAGCGCTGGCCAAGCGGTCCGCCGAAGATCAGCCCGCCTTCGGTGAGGAAAGGAATGGTCAGATCGCGCACCAGAACATTGGCGGGAATGCCGTCACCCGGCCCAGTGTCGTAGGGGATAGAGGGGTTGAGCCGTCCGTCTTTTGCCGGATCGGCACCGGGCAGGCCGGTATTGGGTGCTTCGGCGACATTGGCGCGATAGAAGCCGCGTGCATTCTGGCGCACGCCACGGACCTTGTCATGGCTTGCCGCCAGAACGATATGGCCACGCCCTCCGGCAAAATCTGTGCCATAGGCGGCAGAGAGATTATAACGGAAATTGTCGCCCTTGCCGGTCACTGCGCTGGTGCCTTCCAGCTCCAGCCCGGTCAGATCGTTGCGCAAGCGCACATTCACAGTCGCCGCGATGGCATCCGAGCCATAGGCAGGCGCACCGCCCACAGCCAGCCGGTCGACCCGTTCGACGAGGATCGTGGGGATCATGTTGAGATCGACCTGTGCCCCCGGCGGGGCTTGCCCGAACATGGTCGGCACATTGGAGCTGACCACGCGCCGCCCGTTAACGAGGGTCAGCGTGCGCTGCGACCCGATGCCGAAAGCATTGAGGAAATTGACTCCCTGGCCGAAATTCTCCTGCACCCCATCCGGCGTTATCGAGCCGCGAAAGCCGGGCGTTTCATTCAGGGCATCGGCCAGATTGGTGAGATTGCGGGCTTTCAGGCGATCGCCATCGAGGCTTGTCGCAGGTTCCAGCCCTTCAACGATTTGCGAAGGCAGGCGCGACCCGGTGACGAGGATCGGTTGCCGGACACCCTGCATAGCGGCACCCTGCATGGCGTCACCCTGTACGCCATTACCCCGCATGTCCTGCGCGACAGTGACAGACGGGATTGTGGCGACAAGCAGAGCAAGGCAAAATACATGGGTCATGATACTTATGATTTTCGTTACTATACGACTTGGCGATGCAGCGACAGGGTTGATGCGTGCTTTTGCACCCCGCTCGATGACTCCGCTTGACCGTCCGCGCGGCCCTGCCTAGTCGCAGCCCATTGCCAATCCATTTCAGGAGAAAGTCCATGAGCACCGCTTATATCGTTGACGCGTTCCGCTCCGCTGGCGGCCGTCGCAGCGGTCGTCTGTCCGGTGTCCATCCGGTCGATCTCGCTGCCGCCGTTCTGGACGGACTTGTCGAGCGCACCGGCATCGACCCCAACGCCGTTGACGATGTGATCATGGGCTGCGTCACCCAGGCGGGCCAGCAGTCGCACCAGACTGGCCGGATTGCCGTCCTTGCCTCGAAGCTGCTCCCGGAATCGACCCCTGCCGTCACCATCGACCGCCAGTGCGGTTCGTCTCAGCAGGCGATCCAGTTTGCAGCGCAAGCGGTGATGTCCGGCACGCAAGACGTGGTCATCGCGGCAGGTGTGGAAAGCATGAGCCGCGTTCCTATGGGTTCGGCCTCGAAATTCCATCGCGAGGCAGGCCTTGGTTATTATGTCTCGCCCGGCATCCTTGCCAAATATCCGGTGCTTGAAACCATGCCCGGCCAGGCGTTCTCCCAGTTTGCCAGCGCGGAAACCATCGCCAGGAAGCATGGCTTCACCAAGGATCAAATGGATCTGTACGCTTACAACAGCCATCTGCGCGCTGCCGCGGCGACCAAGGCTGGCGCATTCAAGGAAGAGATCATCCCGATCGAGATCGAGACTGAGAATGGCAAGGAATGGCACACGGTGGATGAAGGCATCCGCATGGATGTCAGCCTTGAGGGCATCCAGGGTGTCAAGTTGCTGGTCGAAGGCGGTTCGCTGACCGCTGCTACTTCCAGCCAGATGTGCGATGGCGCTTCTGCGGCGCTGATCGTGTCGGAACGGGCGCTCAAGCAGTATAATCTCACCCCCATGGCGCGTATCCACAATCTGACCGTCACCGCCGGCGATCCGGTTCTGATGCTCGAAGAGCCGCTGCCCGCCACTGACCGGGCGCTGGCCCGCGCCGGCATGAAGATCGACGACATCGATCTGTTCGAGGTGAACGAAGCCTTTGCTTCGATCCCGATGGCCTGGCTCAAGCACACCGGAGCCGATCCGGAGAAGCTCAATGTCAATGGCGGCGCCATTGCGCTGGGTCATCCGCTGGGCGGAACGGGTGCGAAGCTGATGTCCACGCTGATCCACTCGCTGAAGGCGCGCGGCAAGAAGTGGGGCCTTCAGACGATGTGCGAAGGCGGCGGCGTCGCCAATGTCACGATCGTCGAAGTTCTCTGATCACAACAGCCCCGGCCCGAAAGGCCGGGGTTCTTGCATGAAAGGGGCGCGATGGGCGACCACTGGCATATCGGGGTAATCGGTGGCTCGGGGCTTTATGACGGGCCGATGATGGAAGATGCGCAACAGATCGCGGTTGCCAGCCCCTTTGGCGAGCCGTCCGGCCCTGTCACAACAGGCTTTATCGCAGGCGTGCGTTTCACCTTCCTTGCGCGCCATGGCGAAGGCCATCGCCTGCCGCCTTCGGCGATCGACTATCGCGCCAATATCGATGTGCTGAAGCGCTGCGGGGTGACGGATATCCTGGCCATTTCCGCCATCGGATCATTGCGTGAGAATATGGCGCCGGGCCAGTTCGTCGCGGTCGACCAGTTCATTGACCGGACAGAGGGCCGCGCACGCAGCTTCTTTGGCCCTGGACTGGTTGCCCATGTCAGCATGGCTGATCCGGTCTGCCCGCGCCTTTCCGGCTTTGCGGCGGATGCGGTGAAGGCAGCAGGGGGCACAGCCCATCGCGGCGGCTGCTATGTCGCGGTGGAAGGGCCGCAATTTTCGACGCGTGCCGAAAGCCTGATGTATCGTGGCTGGGGCGGCGATGTGATCGGCATGACCGCCATGCCCGAAGCCCGGCTCGCGCGCGAGGCGGAGCTGCCCTATGCGCTGCTCGGCATGGTGACGGATTATGACTGCTGGCGCGAGGGCGAGGCAGGCGTTGCGGCCAGCGACATTCTGGCGGTGATGCATGCCAATGTCAGCCTGGCGCAGGCGACGATTGAAAGGCTGGCCCAGGCCATTCCCCAGACCCGCGCGCCAAGCCCGATCGACCGGGCGCTGGAGGGTGCGGTGTTTACGGCACCAGCTCAGCGCGACCGGCGGATGGTCGCCATGCTCGATGCGGTGGCAGGCCGCGTGCTGCGCTGAAAGGAAAAGGGCGAACAGCCTTTCGGATGCCCGCCCTTTATCCGGTTTCGCCTGTCAGGCGGCTTATTTGTTGGCCGGGCCGCCTCCGCCAAAGGCATCGGCGATCGAACAGGCAGCCGGGCCGAGAATGACGATGAACAGCGTCGGCAGGATGAACAGGATCAGCGGCACGGTCATGATCGCGGGCAGGCGCGCGGCCTTTTCTTCGGCGCGCATCATGCGTTCGTTGCGGAATTCGGCAGACAGCACGCGCAGCGCGGAGGCGAGCGGGGTGCCGTAGCGTTCGGTCTGGATCATGGTCGTCACCACGCCGCGCACCGATTCCAGATCGACGCGATAGGCGAGGTTCTCGAAGGCCTGACGGCGTTCGGTGAGGAACGACAGTTCGATCGAGGTCAGGGTGAACTCGTCACCCAGTTCCGGATAGGCGCGCCCCAGTTCCTTGGCCACGCGGGCGAAGGC
>CAZWEY010000140.1:0-6404 GCA_964632055.1 uncultured Sphingomonadaceae bacterium | reverse complement strand
ATGCCGCCGCCAGAGGAAGACGAGCCGCTGCTGGAACCCCAGTCATCGCCGGCCGAGGAACCGCGGCCCGAACCGCCGCCACCGCCGCCACCGCCGCCTCCTTCGCCGCGGCCATCGAGCATGGTCATCACCCCGCCCATGCCGCCAACCGAAACCTCGGTCGAATAGCGGTCATTGCCCGACTGGTCCTGCCATTTGCGGGTGCGCAGCTGACCTTCGATATAGACCTTGGAGCCTTTGCGCAGATAGCGCTCGGCAACGCCTGCCAGCCCTTCGGAGAAAATCGCCACCGAATGCCATTCGGTGCGTTCCTGACGCTCGCCGGTGTTGCGGTCTTTCCAGCTTTCCGAGGTGGCGATGCGCAGATTGCAGACCTTGCCGCCATTCTGGAAGCTGCGCACCTCCGGGTCGGCGCCCAGATTGCCGATCAGGATAACCTTGTTGACGCTTCCAGCCATGTTTTCTCGCTCCGCTAAAACCCCAGAGCGACCGCGCTCCAATAGGTGATTCCGGCGAAGATGTAGGCCAAGCCGAACAGATAGAGCAACATGAAGAGCGGCCATTTCCACCCATTCGTTTCGCGCCGGGCAACCGCTATGGTGGACAGGCATTGCGGCGCAAACACGAACCAGGCGAGGAAGGCGAGCGCGGTCGGCAGGCTCCAGCGCCCGGAAAGCTGGTCTCTCAGCGCCATGGCGGTCTGGTCGTCATCCTCCGATGCCACTGCATAGGTCGTGGCAAGCGAGGATACCGCCACCTCGCGCGCGGCCATTGCCGGGATGAGCGCGAGCGCAATCTCGCGGTTGAAGCCGATCGGTTCGACCACCACCGCAAGGCCGCTGGAAATCTGCCCGGCAAAGCTTGCCTCTACCTGGCTTTCGCCCGGCTGGGCCTTGGGGAAGGTGAGCATCAGCCACAAGACCACAGTGACCATGAAGATGATCGTGCCCGCACGACGAAGGAACACCCATGCCCGCTGCCACAGGCCGATCAGCAGGTCTGAAAGACGCGGCAGCTGATATTTGGGCAGTTCCATGATGAAGCCGCTGGCATTGCCCTTGGTGACCGAACGCCGCAGCACCAGTGCTGCCAGCATCGCGCCCACAATGCCCGCCACATAAAGGCCGAACATCACCAGCCCTTGAAGCCCCACGCCCATGCCCACGCTGCGGTCCGGGATGAAGGCAGCGATGATAACCGTATAGACCGGCAACCGCGCCGAGCAGGTCATCAGCGGGGCGATGAGGATGGTGGTCAGCCGGTCCTTGGGGTCAGAAATGCTGCGCGTCGCCATGATGCCGGGGATGGCGCAGGCAAAGCTGGAAAGGAGCGGGATGAAGCTTCGCCCGGACAAGCCAACGCCGGCCATCATCCGGTCCATCAGGAAGGCGGCGCGCGCCATGTAGCCGCTTGCCTCCATAGCCAGAATGAAGGCGAAAAGGATGACGATCTGAGGCAGGAAGACAACGACAGAGCCGACACCGGCCAGCACGCCTTCTGTCAGGAGGTCATGCAGAAAACCGGGAGGCACAAGCCCGCTCACCCCTGCCGAGAGCGCTCCCACGCCTGCTTCCAGCGCATCGGCAAAGGGTGTGGCTCCGGCAAAAACAGCCTGAAACACGAGGAACAGCAGGGCAAACAGGATGACGGGGCCTGCCCATGGGTGCAGCAGCAGCCTGTCGAGCCGCGAATGCAAGCGGTGCTTCGCGCTTTCGGAGACAATCGCCCCTTGCGCAATATTATGCGCCGCCAGCCGCCGTTCGGGCAGGGTGATATGTGGCCTGGGCTGATCCGAAGCCTGTTCGGCCCGCGCCTCGGCAGCAGCAATGGCCGCGCCAAGTTCGGCAAGGCCGCGCCTGCGCACGGCGACCGTCGGGATAACCGGAACGCCCAAAGCCGCTTGCAAAGCAGCCGGGTCGATCACCAGCCCGTCGCGCTCGGCAAGATCAACCATGTTGAGCGCAACCACGGTCGGCCGGCCCAGCTCGATCACCTCTTGTGCAAACACCAGATGCTGTTCGAGGTTGGAGGCATCGAGCACGACGATCAGCACATCGGGGGCCGCTTCGCCCGGAAATTCGCCATGGATGACCTTGCGGGTCACCTCTTCATCCGGGCTGGTGGCGGCAAATCCATAAGAGCCGGGCAGATCGACCAGCTCGATCGTCTGGCCCGAAGCAAGCGGCAGCCGGCCCGATTTGCGTTCCACCGTGACGCCGGGATAATTGGCGATCTTCTGCCGCGCACCGGTCAGCGCGTTGAAAAGGGCGCTCTTGCCCGCATTGGGATTGCCGACCAGCGCCGCCTTCGCGATCCGGCTCACAACAGCTCGACCTTCATGGCGCGGGCATGAGCGCGACGGATGGCGACCTGCATCCGGCCTACCATAATGGCCAGCGGATCGCGCCCTGCAAACACACCGCGATGGGCCACGGCCACCCGCGCGCCCTCGTCGAGGCCCAGCGCCTGCAGGCGCGCAGCCTCTTCGGGCGCAAGCAAGGCCCAGTCCACCGCGCTGATCCTTGCGCGAATCCCGACAGGAAGGCTGTCCAGTGTCATCATTGCAATGCGCTGCCAGAAGCGACGGCTAATTGCAACTGGTTCGCATTAAGAAATTTCAGCGAGCGGGATAACGCAGCCGGCCAAGGAAACGGGCCATGCTGAAACGCTCTTCTTCGGGCGGCAAAAGCTGCGCCTTGGCTTTTTCAAAGCGGATGATCCCCTCGATCCGCCGGTCGAGAAAGGCGAGCGTGTCTGCCTTGCCTTCGCTCTGGTCGTCCACGAAAACGGAAAGCGTCGCGGCATAGATGCCGGCCAGAATGGCGCGCTTGGTGTAATGGTTGAAATCGGCAGAAGCATCGCCCGCCAGCCGCCATATGCGGTCTGCGCTGGCCCAGCCGCGCCGGGCCGAACGCTTGAGGTTCTGAGGCATGGCCATGATCGCAAGCGCCCGGCGCAACGCCTCTTCATATCCTGTCACCGCATCGAGCCGGAACCGCACCAGCTGGCGAATCCGCTCGCGCACGGGCAATTGCCTCAGCGCGTCTGCGGAAAAATGCTGCGCCATCGCCTGGTCGACATGCTCGATCCAGCCTTCGATCATGTCCATTGCGCCATCGGCAAAAGCCAGACCGGCGACTTCGGGTGATATGCCCTGCTGCTTCGCCGCCGCCGTCACGGCCGCATCGCTCCAGCCGTCAAAGGCGGCCTCGCGCGCAATGGCGGGGGCCAGCAGCGCCCGGATCTGATCCAGACTCAGCTCATCGACCCCGGCCATGGCTCAGAAGCTCGGCCCATAGACGCTGCCTGCCTGTTCCGCTTTGGGCTTTTCGTTCCGCTCCAGTTCAGAGAGCAGGCTGCTGCCATCCAGCCGCGCATAATCGCGGGCGGAACGGCCTGAATTATCGGCCCGGTCGGGATTGGCGCCTGCCTTGAGCAGAATGCGCATCATGGTCGTATCGCGGCGATGCACCGCCGATATGAGCGGCGTTTCGCCTGCATCATTGGCATCATCCACCCGCCCGCCAGCATCGATCAGGCTCTGCAAGCCCTCGAGAAAGCCAAGATTGGCGGCCAGCATCATCGGGGTAACGCCCTGCTTGTCGCGTGTGTTGGGGTTGGCGCCCTTGGCGGTGAGGAAACTGATCCAGGTGGCATCGCGCCGTTGCACCACGATATGCAGCGCGCTCTCGCCATTGACGATATCGCGGGCATTGATGACGGTGGTGCCGGGTTCATTGAGCAGGTCGGTAACTTTCTGCCCGTCCTTTTTCTTCACCGCTTCGAGGAATTTGTAGCCATCGGAAAACTGGGCATAGGCAGGTGCAGCCAGCCCGGCCAAACCGATCGCAAACGCCATCAGGAGTGCGAAAATGCCTCTGCCAGCTGCCTGAACCGGCCGAACCTTGCCGAATGACATTGGGGCAATCCTCCATTCCTTGCGTGAAACCCTGAATCGGGTCTTGCCGATCACGGGTTAGCAGAGCATGAACCGATGCGCCATGTCGAAGAACACCCTCCTTACCCTCCCTTTGGCCTCTATGGCCGCCCTCGCGCTCGGTGCCTGTTCTCCGGGCTCCTCGCCCGGTGCCGAGGAACAGCCGCCGCTTGCAGGCGCTGCCATCGGCGGCCCGTTCACCCTCACGGACAGCGCCGGCAAGAGCGTCAGCTGGAGCGATTTCGACGGGCGCTATCGCATCGTCTATTTCGGCTATACCTATTGCCCCGATATCTGCCCGACCGATGTTCAGCGGATCATGCAGGCTTATGCCCAATTCGCCAAAGCCGAGCCTGCGCTTGCCCGCCAGATCCAGCCGATCTTCATCACGATCGATCCTGAACGCGACACGCCTGCCAAGGTGGGCGAGTTCACCCGCGCCTTTTCCAAGGATCTTCTGGGACTGACCGGAACGCCCGAACAGATCGCCGCGGCCGCCAAGGGCTTTGCCGCCTATTATGCGCGCGCCAAAGGGGGCAACGCGCAAAGCTATCTGATGGACCACAGCCGCGGCACCTATCTGATGGGCCGCAAGGGCGAACCGATCGCCCTGCTTCCGGTCGAGGCTGGCCCCGCCGCGATTGCAGCCGAGCTGGCCAAGTGGGTGCACTGAGAGACCGCTTCTGGGAATTGCCGCTGGACCGGCTGACCCGCGACGAATGGGAAGCGCTGTGCGATGGCTGCGGGCGCTGCTGCCTGCACAAGCTGGAAGACGAGGATACGGGCGAAATCGTCCACACCAATGTCGCCTGCCGCCTGCTCGATACCGCCACCGCGCGCTGCAAGGATTATCGCCATCGCAAGGCCTTCGTGCCCGATTGCCTGAGGCTCACCATCCGCAATGTCCATGATGTTGCCTGGCTGCCGGCCAGCTGCGCCTATCGCCTTCGCGCCGCAGGAGAGCCATTGCGCGACTGGCATCCTCTGGTTTCGGGCGACCCGATGAGCGTTAAACGTGCCGACATTTCGGCAGCGGGCAAGGTGGTGAGCGAAACCGACGCCGGACCGCTCGAACATCACATCACCGATTGGGGCACGGACGGCCAATCTTGCCGGGAGTCGCCATGATCGACTGGTTGCTGGGCAATAGCGAAGCGCCGATGGTTGCGCTGGGCGAACGCAGCCTGCCGCTGGTCATCCTCAGGCGCGCGAATGCCCGGCGCATGGTGATGCGGCTTGCGCCCGATGGCAGCGAAGTGCGCCTCACCGTTCCGCGCTGGTGCCGCACGGCAGAAGCACTGGCCTTTGCCCGTTCCAGCGCAGACTGGCTGGAAGGCCAGCTCGATGCGCTGATGCCCCCTGCCCCGCCGTTGCCGGGAGGCACGATTTCCTATCGCGGGCAGGACCACCGCATCGACTGGGGCCTCGCCTATCCACGAAGCCCGCAGCTGGGCGAAGGCGCCATCCGCATCGGCGGTCCGGCGGAGGGCATGGAAAGACGGCTGCAACGCTGGCTGGAGAAAGAGGCTGTCCGGCTGATGGAGGTCGATCTGGCCCATTTCTGCGCCACTGCCGGATGCACCGTGCCTTCGCTTGGCCTGTCGCGCGCGCAAAGGCGCTGGGGCAGCTGTTCGGCGAAAGGCACGATCCGGATCAACTGGCGGCTGATCCAGGCGCCCGATGCAGTGCGCCGTTCGGTCGTGGCGCATGAAGTTGCCCATCTCCTCCATTTCGATCACAGCCCCGCCTTTCACCTGACCTTGCGCGCGATCTTCGACGATGATCTGGATGCCGCCAATCGCTGGCTGAAGGACCATGGCCGCAGCCTTTATGCAGCCTTCGGATAGGCCGCATGGCATCGCGCACTGGCGATGCGGGCGCCAAGCGCCTATGTGCTGCCCATGAAGTTTCTCAAATGGCTCAACCCGGTGCCCGGAGTGAAGGATTTCGCGAGCGAATTTGCCCGCCCCAATCCTTATCGCTGGCGGATTGCCGCGGTTTCGGCTGCCGCCACTTTCGCCATCTTTTCCGTCATGTGGGGCGAAGAGATGATCGGCCCGCCGGAAAAGCCCGACATCATCTGGATATCGACGCTGGCGCCCGACAGGAGCGACGAGGAAATCATCGCCCGCAATATCGCCAACCAGAAGTTGAAGGATCAATGGGCCGCCGAACAGGCCGAGCGCGACCGCAAGGTGAAGGATATTTATCGCTCGCTGGGCCGTGCATCGGGCATGGATGTCGAGAAGATCGAAGCCGAAGCCGATGCCGAACGCGCCGAGGAAGCCAGGATAGAGGCGGAAAAGCGCGCCGAATACGAGCGCAAGAAAGCCGCAATGATCGAACGGGGCGAGATTGCCGGTGCCAGCCCCGACTGATCGCGACTGGATGGAGGCCACCGCCGCAATCGCAGCGCGCGGCAGGCCGCTTAGCCGCCCCAATCCGGCGGTGGGCGCGATTGTGGTGC
>CAZWEY010000139.1:0-6414 GCA_964632055.1 uncultured Sphingomonadaceae bacterium | reverse complement strand
CGAGGCCGAAGGGCTGGACAGGATCTTCATCGAGGCAGGCCTTGAATGGCGCGAGCCGGGCTGTTCGGCATGCCTGGGCATGAACCCCGACAAGGTTCCGGCGGGCGAACGCTGCGCCTCGACCAGCAATCGCAACTTCGTCGGCCGCCAAGGACCGGGAGCGCGCACGCATCTCGTTTCACCCGCCATGGCCGCTGCCGCCGCGGTCACCGGAAAACTGACTGATGTCAGGGATTTGAACGGATAAGGGCGCTTTACAGACCTCGCTGCCAGGTCTAGCCCTATCCCGCTGAAATAGAGCGATAAACGGATGATGAGCTTGAAAAGCGCACGCGTGCCGGAACGGACCTACAGCATCGTGTTGTGGGTGCTCTCGGTGGTTTTTGCCGGCTTCATCGTCGGCCTTGGCAATCTCGTTATCGGCGATCTGCCGCAGGTCGAGGAAACCGTCCAGCAGGATCAATTCGTCGATTCCGCCGCATCGGAAAAGCTGCGCGAAGAACTGGCGCAGATATCCGCACGGCGCGGCGCGATCGACGACCGGCTGGATATTGCCCGTCTGGAACTGGAACAGGCGCAGAAAGCATCGGCAACCGGCACCGAAACCTTCCAGGCCTGGATCCAGACCCGCACCGCCACCACCAGCTCGCGCCAGGACCCCGAAGTGCTCGAACGCACCCGCCAGCTGGAACAGCTCAAGGCGAATGAACGCTCGGTCCAGTCCACGATCAACGATCTGGAAAATGAACGCCTGCCCTTGCAACAGCGCGAGTCCGGCCTGATGGACCAGCAGAACCGGCTGCAGCAGGCCAGCTGGCCCGCTTATGAGCGCGCCCAGTTCTGGCAGGAATTGCGCATCTTCGCGCTGCGTCTGGCCATCACCCTGCCCTTGCTGCTGGTCGCTGCATGGATGGTCGCGAAAAAACGCAAGAGCGATCACTGGCCCTTGATGCGCGGTTTCGTGCTGGCGGCGGCCTTCGTGTTCTTCGTCGAACTGGTGCCCTATCTGCCCAGCTATGGCGGATATATCCGCTATATTGTCGGCATCGCGCTCACCCTTGTCGCAGGCCATTACATCATCAAGAACATGCGCGCCTATCTTGCGCGCCGACAGGCAGTGGAACAGCAAGCCGAAGAAGAGCGACGCAAGCTCGTTTCGCATGACGAAGCCTTCAAGAAGATGGCGGCCAAGGTCTGCCCCGGATGCGATCGTCCGGTTGCGGCAATGGAGGGCAGCGAGACCAATTTCTGCGTCCATTGCGGCATGACACTGTTCGATCATTGCGGCCACTGCAACACGCGCAAGATGGCTTTCTTCCGCTTCTGCATGGCCTGCGGTACCCCTGCAGACCGCCCTGCACCGCTGCCAGGCTGAATTTCGCCCGGTCACGTTTGAATCATGCTTGAATCCATGGCCGGGTTGGCCATAGGAACGGGCATGAGCAAAAAAGACGACAAAACCGAAAAACCCGGCACCGAGAAGACTGGTAGCGGCTGGGCAGGCAAGGCCGCACTTGCTGGTGCCGCGATTGGCTCTGCTGCGTTGGCTGCCGCCGTGCTCTATGCCTCGCGCCGCAAGGAACGGGCGGAGCAGGAAAGCAAGTCTGGCCCTGCAGACCAGCCGGAGACCGACTGATGGAACCGATCCGCACCGTTGATGGCCGCGCCATCCCGTTCGGTCGCAAGAATATCGACACCGATGTCATCATCCCGGCGCACTGGCTCAAGACCATCACCCGCGAAGGCCTTGGCGGAGGCGCCTTCGAGGCGCTGCGGGCAGACCCCGACAACATCTTCGACTCCGCCGAGTTTGCTGGCTCGCCAATCCTCATCGCGGGCGACAATTTTGGCTGTGGTTCGAGCCGCGAGCACGCCGCATGGGCGCTGCTCGACATGGGTCTGAAGGCGGTGATCGCACCCTCCTTTTCCGACATATTCTCTGGCAACGCCTTCAAGAACGGCATCCTCACCGTGGTCCTGCCTCAAGAGGCGGTTGACCGGCTGATGGAGGTCGCCCGGACCGATCCGATTGCAATCGATCTTGAAGCCCAGACGGTGAGCACGCCCTTCCAGGACCGCTTCGCCTTCGAGATCGACCCGTTCCGCAAGCACTGCCTCCTCAATGGGCTCGACGAAGTCGGCCTGACGCTCGCCCGCGACGATGCGATTTCCTCATACGAGGCTAGGCAGGCCGTCGAACTGCCATGGTTCGCCAAGGGCACCGGACGCGTAGCATGAAGGCGCTGCTGTCCCGCCAGCCAGGCGGGCCGGAAACGCTTGAACTGACAGAGGTGCCGCAGCCCGAACCGGGGCCGGGAGAAGTTCTGGTCAAGGTGGCAGCCTGCGCCATCAATTTCCCTGACACCCTGATCATTCGCGACCTTTATCAGACCAAGCCGCCGCGCCCCTTCGCGCCCGGTTCCGAGATCACCGGAATTGTCGAGCAGGTCGGCGAGGGCGTCACCGCATACAAGCCCCGCGACCGGGTGCTGGCGCTGACCATCTGGGGCGGGCTGGCGGAAAAAGTGGTGGTGCCTTTGCACTATCTCTTCCCCCTGCCCGACGGCCTGCCGATGGATCAGGCCTGCACCTTGCTGATGACCTATGCCACCGTCATTCACGGATTGAAGGACCGTGGGCGGCTCCAGTCCGGTGAAACGCTGCTGGTGCTGGGTGCGGCGGGCGGCGTCGGCATGGCGGCAGTGGAACTCGGCAAGGCGCTGGGCGCAAGGGTGGTCGCCGCGGTATCAAGCGAGGAAAAGGCCTCGGCCGTCCGCGCCGCTGGCGCCGATGCAACCGTCATCTATCCGCGCGCGCCACTAGACAAGGACCAGTCCAGGGCCCTTGCCCAGCAATTCAAGGATGCATGCGGGCCTGATGGCGCCGATGTGGTGTGCGACATCATCGGCGGCGATTATTCCGAACCGGCCCTGCGCGCCATCGCCTGGGAAGGCCGTTTCCTGGTGGTGGGTTTCACTGCCGGTATCGCGAAACTGCCGCTCAATCTCACCCTGCTGAAAGGCTGCGACGTCTCTGGCGTGTTCTGGGGCGAGTTTGTCCGACGCAGCCCCGAACGCAACCGCGATCATGTGGCCGAACTGATCCGCCTGTGGCAGCAAGGCGCGATCGATCCTCGCGCCAGCACCATCTTTCCGCTTGCCAGGGCCGCAGAAGCCATCGCTCTGCTCGAGCAGCGCAAGGCCATTGGCAAGCTTGTCGTCACGATGGATGCTTGAAGCAACGCCGCCCCGTCACTAAGTGCGATGGGGAATCACCGATAGTGCCGCCCCATTTTGAAAGGCTCCAGATGACCGATTTCAAGGACCGCGAACGCGCAGAAGAAGCAAAGTTCGCCCATGACGAAGACATGGCGTTCCGCATCACCGCGCGGCGCAACAAGCTGCTCGGGCAATGGGCGGCCGAAAAAATGAGCCTGACCGCCGAGGAAACCGACGCCTATGCCAAATCGGTCGTGCAGGCCGATTTCGAGGAAGCAGGCGACGAGGATGTGATCCGCAAGCTGCTGGGCGATCTGGTCAGCGCTGGTGTCGACATCGACGAGGCCGGCGTGCGTTCTGCGCTCGACGAAAAGAATGTCGAAGCCCGCCGCCAGCTGATGGGCGAAGCCTGAGCCATGGCAATGCCGGCCAGCGAGATCGAGGCGATGATCCGCGCAGCACTTCCCGATGCAGAAGTCGAGATCACCGACCTTGCCGGCGATGGTGACCATTACGCGGCGCGCGTCATCTCCCCATCCTTCGCCGGAAAAAGCAGGGTGCAGCAGCACAAGATGGTCTATGATGCGCTGGGTGGCCGCATGGGCGGCGTGCTGCATGCCTTGCAACTGACCACCGCTGTCCCCAATTGAGTGCCATCATCCGACATTATCAAGGCTACACTCATGTCCGATATCAATGACCGCATCGACAGCATCGTGAACTCACAGGACGTCGTCCTGTTCATGAAAGGCACGCCGCTCTTCCCGCAATGCGGCTTTTCCAGCCGCGCGATTGCCATTCTCGATCACCTCGGTGTCGAATATGGCAGCGTTGACGTGTTGCAGGACATGGATATCCGCCAGGGCATCAAGAGCTATTCCGACTGGCCGACCATCCCCCAGCTCTATGTGAAGGGCGAATTTGTCGGCGGCAGCGACATCATGATGGAAATGTTCGAAGCGGGCGAGCTGCATCAGCTGATGGACGAAAAGCAGGTCGCGCGCAGCGACTGAGCCAAAGGGAATCCGGCTCGCTTCTTCTTGCTGATCTTGCGAAAGATGCTTCGGGGAGGCGGGGCCGGAGGAGACCAGGATGGCCCCGCCTCGTTCGAAGACAGGCGTACATGAGCTGTACGCTCTCTACTAAGCATGATCCGTGCCAATATAGGAAAACCGGCCTTCACAATGGTTAACGTCATACTTCCACCCCATAATCTGTAAGATATTCCGACAGAACGGGCACCAGTTCGCACTTGGCAAGACGCCATTTCCGCCCCACACTGCGCTTCATGCAATGGCCTGAACCCGATCCCGATGCCTATGGCATCCCCGCTTCCACCGTCGTCGCTTTCCGGAACTGCCCCCATGGCGGATCGCCCGAAATTCTCATGGTGGTTCGTTCCAAAACCATGAATTTCGTCGGCGGCGCAGCTGTCTTTCCTGGCGGCAAGGTCGATCCCGAAGATGTCGAACTGGCCAAGGCGCTTTTTCCCGATCTCGATCGGGAAGATGTTGCCGCGCGCATTGCCGGGGTGCGCGAAATGCTGGAGGAGACAGGTCTTGCTATCGGGATCGATTGCAAGGTCAGCCCAGCCGAGGTTGCCCGCGCGCGCGAACTGGTGATGGAAGAAAAGGCCCTTGCGCCCGTGCTCGAAAAAATGGGCTGGAAGCTGGCGCTTGATCAGCTGATCCCGTTTTCGCGCTGGCATCCCAAGGTCAAGGCGCCCAAAATCTTCGATGCGCGTTTCTATCTGGTCGATCTTGGCACCGGCAATGTCGAAATCGCGGTCGACGAGACGGAAAACGAACACCTGTTCTGGGTCTCGGCAACAGAAGCGCTGAACATGGCCGACCGGGGCGAATTGAGCATTATCTTCCCCACCCGCCGCAATCTGGAACGTCTTGCGCTGTATGGCAGCTTTGAGGAAGCACGATCGCACTCCCAGTCGATCGCGGTAGAAATGATCACGCCCTGGGTCGATCGCAGCGGCGAAGAGCCGGTTCTACGTATCCGCGACGATCAGGGCTATCCGGTCACTTTCGAGAGCCTGGAAAGCGTGGTCAGGGCAATCCCGACCAGCTGATCAGAGGCGCAGGCTCAATCCTAGCCCGGCGATGAGATCGGCGCTGCTGGCGTTAAGCCCGGTCCCGCCATAGACGGTCAGGCTGAAACCGGGCGCGAGCCGGGCATTGAGCCAGCCGGTCAGCTCGCTGATCGATTGCTCGCCTTTGAACGAAGCTTGCTGCCAGTCGTAATCCGCGCCGATCGCCAGCCCGTCCTTGACCATCAGGCTGGCGCCTGCGCCTGCGCCCCAGACCGAGCGGATGGAAGAACCGGCGGGTTTGCCGGTGAATTTGCGGCGGCCATGGACATAGAAGGTGGCATCGCCCAGCTCCTTGACCAGATCGCTCGACACAGTGAGATCGACCTTGCCAGTGCCCAGACGCTTGCGGCGCGAGGCGGTGGGCAATTTCACCCGGGCGGTAGGCTCAAAATAGAAATCGCTGCCCAGATCGAAACTGTAGGTCATCGCCACGGCGAGATCGCCAATGCCGGAACGTTGCTGGCGAAGCGGCAAGGCGGCTGCAGCGGCGGCCGCGGCATCATCGCCGCCACCGATCAGCGCATCGTCGTCGTCCTCATCCTCGTCCTCGTCGTCCTCAACCTCGATTTCGCCGCCGCTGCTGCCGGAATTTCCGCTGCCGCCCGATCCTTGCGGGGTGGTGAGCAACGAACCCGGCCCGTCGATCCGCACCCATGGCACACTGACCCTGATCTTGAGCGGGCCTTGTGTGTAGGTGAGGCTGACAGGAACCGAGAACACATCGGTGTCGCTCACATCGCCATAATCGCCCCTGGAATAGCCAAAGCCGGTGCCGATACGGAAATTACCGGGGCTTGCCAGCACTTCGTCCTGCACCTTGTCCGACTGGGCATGGGCCATGCCAGGAGCCAGCAAGGCCCCCACTGCCAGAGCGGCGCAAGCGGAAACGGAAAACCTGATCATGAATACCCCCCGATAAAAACTATGGCATAATGCCCTGGCAGACAAAGGCAATTCTCAAACAGGCCCCGGAACGGGACAGTTCCCGCTCCGGGGCCGGCAAGGTGCAGGCTCAGCGATGGCCGGGCATGTCATCCGCGCCACGTCCGCGACCGCGCCCGCGATCATCGCCCGGTGCATCATCCGCACCAC
>CAZWEY010000138.1:0-6500 GCA_964632055.1 uncultured Sphingomonadaceae bacterium | reverse complement strand
GACCTCGACCGAGGGCCCGGTGAAGGGGAAATAGCTGGGGCGCAGGCGCAGCACGCTATCCTCGCGCTCGAAGAAGGCCTTGAGGAAGGTCTCCAGCGTCCATTTGAGGTGGCCAAGGTGAATGCCCTTGTCGATGACGAGGCCTTCGACCTGATGGAACATCGGCGTGTGCGTCGCGTCGCTGTCGGAGCGATAGACCCGGCCCGGCGCGATGATCCGCACGGGTGCGCCCTGTGAGAGCAGGGTGCGCACCTGCACCGGCGAGGTGTGAGTGCGCAGCAGCATCCTGCCACCATCGGGCGAAGCATCGGGGAAATAGAACGTATCATGCATTGCGCGGGCCGGGTGGCTTTCGGGCATGTTGAGTGCGGTGAAATTGTGCCAGTCATCCTCGATTTCCGGCCCGGTTGCGACGGCAAAACCGAGATCGGCAAAGATTTCAGCCAGTTCGTCCATCACCTGTCCGATCGGGTGGACAGAGCCTTTGGGTGCTTCGGGCGGGGGCAAGGTCAGGTCGAGGGTCTCGCTGGCCAGCTTCGCCTCCAGCGCTGCTCCTTCCAGGGCAGATTTGCGGTTGGCCAGGGCATCGCTGACTTCCTGGCGCACGGCCTGAATGAGCGGGCCTTCAACCTGTCGCTGTTCGGGGCTCATCCCGCCCAGAGTTTTGAGCAGCAGGCTGATCCAGCCCTGCTTGCCCAGCGTCGCCACCCGTTCCGCTTCCAGCGCGTCGAGAGAGGCGGCAGCAGCGATTGCCGCCAGGGTCTGCGCCAGTTTGTCTTGCATGTTCTCCATGGCGGCCCGCTAGCGTTAAATCGACGTGATTGCAAAGCAGGAGCGTTGCCGGTTCAGCGCGGCTTGTCCAGAGTCTGGGCCGCAGCGCCCCATATGCGCGCGCGCTCGGCCATGAAGGCACCAAGAATCGGATGGTCGAGTGCGGCATATTCCGATGGGCTCATGCCCATGAAAGAACGGAAATCGCGCACGAAATGGGCCTGATCATAATAGTGATCGTCCAGCGCGCCGGTCCAGTTACCACCCGGCTCCAGCATGAATGCGGCAAGACTGCGCATGAATCTCTGGCGTCGCAACAGCAGCTTGGGCGCAAAGCCGAAGGCTCTATGGCACAGCCGCTCCAGCATCCGCTGGTTCATAGAGGCTTGCTCGCAGAAGTCAGCAACACTGTTGACCCCAGGATCGACCAGGGCCGCATGGATAGCCATGATCCGTTTTTCATCGGGGTGGGGTCGGTTTCTGGCCAGGAAGTGGTCGATCAGGATCGCATATTCCCTCTCGTCATCGCCCGGTTCGCTAAAGAGAGTATCAAGGATCGGCGCGAAGGGCTGAAAGGCAGCATGGCGCTCACCATCGACCAGGGCGTTGGCCAGCGATGATGCCGGGGCGGACATGAATTTGGCCCATCCCAGCGGGAACAGCCCGATGCCCCATATCCGGGTGGTGCCCAGTTCGAACCGGGTCGGCAGAGAGCTGGGGCCGGTGGCGGTGAATCGGGCGCCCGAGAGGGGAGGGCCGCCTGCCAGTCTCGCCGAGGGCGTGTCGCCGGAAAAGAAACGCAGATTGCCCCATTCGGGCTGGAGATAATCGACCACGCGAGCGCCATCGCCCACTGTGATGTCGGTGCGGTAAAAGCTGGAGAAGTGGCCTTCCAATCCAGCAGGCGGAGGGAAGAAGCGGACGTCGATCGTGCAGCTCTTGCCCATCCCTTGCCCCCGTCAGTTCGGCCCTTTCCTTGCGTCCTGCATTCCAGTCGCAAAGGCAATGAAAAAGGGCGCGGATGGCCGATGCCGTCCGCGCCCCTTTGCTGCGAACCCCGGTCAAACCGGGGAGGCGGTCAGGCGCCGAGCGCCTTTTTTGCCTGAGCGATGATGGCGGCAAAGGCGCCGCCTTCGTTCATCGCCAGATCGGCCATCACCTTGCGGTCCAGCTCGACGCCGGCCAGCTTGGTGCCGTGAATGAACTGCGAATAGCTCAGCCCCTCGGCGCGCACGGCGGCGTTGATGCGCTGGATCCAGAGGGCGCGGAAATTCCGCTTCTTAACCTTGCGGTCGCGATAGGCATATTGGCCGGCCTTCTCGACCGCCTGACGGGCAACGCGGATCGTGTTCTTGCGACGGCCGCGATAGCCCTTCGCCTGATCCAGAATGCGCTTGTGTTTTGCTCGGGTGGTAACACCACGCTTGATACGGGACATGTTTGAGTACTCCTGATCTCACTGCCGCGATTTCCGATTCGCCGGTGAACTGGTCCGGCTCGAAATCGCTCTTAGTTCAGCCCGTAGGGCGCCCACTTCTTGATCGTCTTCGCATCAGCGTCGGAGATCACGTCGGTGCCGCGGTTCTGGCGGATATACTTGGCATTGTGGCTGATGAGGCGGTGGCGCTTGCCAACCACGCCATGCTTCACCTTGCCGGTGGCAGTGAGCTTGAAGCGCTTTTTCACGCCGCTCTTGGTCTTCAGCTTGGGCATTTTCGTCTCCTTAAAAGGGACACGTCCAACCAGCCCTGGCAGCCCTTGTTCGCCAGGCCGGCCCGTCGATTACGTGTCGTTGAAGCCGCGCCCCTTAGGCTGCGGCCAGGCAAAAGGCAAGCGTTTGCGCCCATGCCGCAGACTCAATGCCCGCAGGCGAGCGCTTCTGTCACATCTTCCAGCCGCGCCGGGTCGCCCAGCGCCAGCACATGACCGCCGGAGCCGGCAAAGAGCGGCTCGCCATTCCAGTCGCACATGGTGCCGCCCGCCCCTTCGATGACAGGCACAAGTGCGGCCCAGTCATGCAGCTTGAGATTGGCCTCGCACACGATGTCGATCTGGCCGGAGGCGAGCATGGCGTAATTGTAGCAATCGCCGCCCATCACCATGCGCTTGTGATCGGTCTTGGCGGCGAGCGCCATGAAATGCTGGCCCTGGTGATCGTCGAAATAATGCGGGCCGGTGGTGGCGATAGTGGCATCGCCCAGGGCGCGGCAGGCGCGGGTGCGGGCCGGTTTGCCATTGAGCGTGGTGGGCTGCCCGGTGGCGCCTATCCAGCGTTCCGCCAATATCGGCTGATCGATCAGCCCCAGCACCGGCCAGCCATCGACGAGCATGGCGATCAATGTGCCGAACATTGGCCGCCCGGCAAGAAAACCCGCCGTGCCGTCGATCGGATCGAGCACCCACTGGCGGCGGGCATCGGATTTTTCTGCCGCAAATTCCTCGCCGATGATGCCATCCTCCGGCCTTTCGGTGCGCAGTATAGCGCGCATCGCTTCTTCGGCGGCGCGATCGGCCAGCGTCACCGGCGTTGCATCGCCCTTGCGCTCTGTGAGGAGGGCCTGCCGGAAATGCGGCCGGATCGCCGCGCCTGCTGCATCGGCGAGGCGCTGGGCAAGCGCGATGTCGGCGGCAAGATCCATGAGCCTAGTCGAACAGCGAGCTGACCGAGCTTTCATCGGCGATGCGACGGATTGCTTCGCCGATAAGCGGGGCGATCGAGAGGATGCGGATGCGGTCGCTGTCCTGCGCCGCGTCGGTGGCGAGGATGGTGTCGGTGATCACCAGTTCCTTGAGCGCCGAATTGTCGACCTTCTGGACTGCCGCGCCTGACAGAACGCCATGGGTGATATAGGCCGCCACACTGTTTGCGCCCTCGTCCATCAGGGCTTGCGCCGCGTTGCACAAGGTGCCGCCCGAATCGACGATATCGTCGATCAGGATGCAGTTGCGCCCCTTCACGTCGCCGATGATGTTCATCACTTCCGATTCGCCAGCCCGTTCGCGGCGCTTGTCGACGATGGCCAGCGGCGCGTTTTCCAGCCGCTTGGCAAGGGCTCTGGCACGCACCACGCCGCCGACATCGGGCGAGACGACAGTGAGCGAGTCACCGCCATAACGGGCCTGGATATCGGCCGCCATGGCGGGCGCGGCGAAGAGATTGTCTGTCGGGATGTCAAAGAAACCCTGGATCTGGCCTGCATGCAGATCGACCGATAGCACGCGGTCGGCCCCCGCCTCGGTGATCAGGTTGGCGACCAGCTTGGCCGAGATGGGGGTGCGCGGGCCGGGTTTGCGGTCCTGCCGGGCGTAGCCGAAATAGGGGATGACCGCCGTGATCCTGCGGGCTGATGCGCGACGCAGCGCATCGATGCAGATCAGCAGCTCCATCAGATTGTCATTGGCGGGAAGGCTGGTCGATTGCAGCAGGAAGACGTCTTCGCCACGGACATTTTCGTGAATTTCGACGAAAATCTCGTCATCCGCGAAACGCCTCACGCTGGCATCGGTCATCGGCAGCTCAAGATAGCCTGCAATGGCCCGGGCGAGCGGCAGGTTCGAATTGCCGGCCATGATCTTCATCGCGCAATAGTCCCTTTTGGCAAGAAGCGGGAGGTGTCCTGCCGCCTCTAGCCAAGAGTCGCGCGAATGCAACCGGGGCCGGTTCTGTGAGTGGGGATAGTGCCCCCCGCAACCTCAATCAGCGCGGTGTTCGCCCCGGACCCAGCGGACCGTGCCCGAACTGGCCCGCATCACCACGCTTTCGGTGGTCATGCGGCCGCCGCGCAGGTGCTTGACGCCCTTGAGCAGCGATCCGTCGGTGACGCCGGTTGCGGCAAAGATGCAATCGCCCTTGGCCAGGTCTTCGAGCAGGTAAATCCGGCTCAGATCCTCGATGCCCCATTTGCGGGCGCGGCTGCGCTCGTCTTCGTTGCGGAAGACGAGACGCCCGTTGAACTGACCGCCCACACAACGCAGCGCCGCCGCCGCCAGCACGCCTTCTGGCGCGCCGCCCTGGCCCATGTAAATGTCGATGGTCGTTTCCGGGTTGGTCACTGCGATCACGCCAGCCACATCGCCATCGGGGATCAGCTGGATGCCGCAGCCAAGACCGCGCAGCTCGGCGATGAGATCGGCATGGCGTGGCCGGTCGAGAACGCAGACGATGATTTCATGCGGCTGCACGCCCTTGGCTTCGGCTACCGCCTTGACGTTTTCGGTGGGTGATTTGGCAAGGTCGATGATGCCTTCGGGATAGCCCGGCCCCACGGCCAGCTTATCCATATAGACATCGGGTGCATTGAGCAGGCAGCCCTCCTCGGCCGCGGCCAGAACGGCCAGCGCATTGGGTCCTGCCTTTGCGGTAATGGTGGTGCCCTCCAGTGGATCGAGCGCGATGTCGATCTTGGGGCCGCTGCCCGGTGCGCCGCCCACCTTCTCGCCGATATAGAGCATCGGCGCTTCGTCGCGCTCGCCCTCGCCGATCACAACGGTGCCGTCCATGTAGAGCTGGTCGAAGGCCTTGCGCATGGCTTCCACCGCGGCATGGTCGGCGGCTTTTTCATCGCCCCGGCCGACCATGTTCGATGCCGCGATCGCCGCGGCTTCAGTCACGCGGACCATTTCCATGACCAGAACCCGATCAAGCACCTGGCTGGCCAGAACCGGACTGGTGGGGGTGGCGGACTTGTCTGGCATCGTCGTGGTTTCCTGTCTTTTCTAGGCTCTCATGGCCTGACGGGTTGCATAGCCTGACTAGGCTGAGCGGGATTAGTGAGCAATCATTACGATTTCAGGTTGCGAGCAAGGGCATCACCAGTGGGGGAGCTGTCAGGCTGGATGATCCCTCCAGCAGGCGCAAGGCTTCGGCGACATGGCCTTCGGGCCCCGGATGGGTGACTATGGCGACCAGCACTTCACCGCCTTCTTCGGGGCGGCCCTTCTGGATCAGGCTTTCGATGGAGACGCCCGCATCGCGCATGGCGGCGGTGATTTCGGCGAGAACGCCAGGTTTGTCAGCCACCATGAAGCGGATATAGCGCCGACCCGTTCGGTTGGCCGAGCCGGCCTGCGGCAACGCGGCAAGGGTGCCGACCGGGACGGAATAGGTCGCGCCAGTCTCGCCCCGCGCAATGTCGATAAGGTCTGCCACCACCGCGCTTGCGGTCGGCCCTTCGCCGGCTCCAGGCCCCTGGAACAGCAGGCGTCCGGAAAAATTGCCTTCGGCCACCACGGCATTGGTCGCCCCGTCGACATGGGCAAGCGGATGGTCACGCGGGACAAGCGAGGGTTGAACACGCTGGAACAGACGGCGCGCGCCATCCTCTCCCGTTTCGGTGTCTGCCATGCCGATCAGCCGGATGACGAAGCCCAGAGCGGCTGCCTGCTCGATATCCAAGGCACAAAGGCGGGAGATACCGGCAATATGAACGCCATCGAAATCGAGCTGGGCGCCGAAAGCTATGGCGGCGAGAATCGAGAGCTTGTGGCCAGCGTCGATCCCTTCGATGTCGAAGCTTGGGTCGGCCTCGGCATAGCCCAGCTCCTGGGCGTCCTTCAGGACATCGGCAAAATCACGCCCGGTATCCTCCATCGTGGAGAGAATATAATTGCAGGTGCCGTTGAGGATGCCGTAGATTCTCTCGATCTGGTTGGCTGCGGTCCCTTCGCGCAAGCCCTTGACCACCGGGATGCCGCCTGCAACCGCCGCCTCGAAGCGCAGCGGAACGCCT
>CAZWEY010000137.1:0-6512 GCA_964632055.1 uncultured Sphingomonadaceae bacterium | reverse complement strand
GTGATATCGGGCCGTGCCGGATCCCATGCCCAGGCGAGTTTGCCGGTGCGGGCATTGAAGGCGCGCACCACGCCCGGCGGGGCCTTGGTGGATTGCCCGTCATAAACGCAATTGGCGACGATCACGAGATCGCCCACCACGATGGCGGGAGAGCTGGCGTAAAGCAGGTTCTCCGGGTCGCCGCCCATGTCGGTATTGAGGTTGACCGTGCCGGCCTCGCCAAAGCCCGCACAAGGGCGGCCTGTCGCGGCGTCAAGCGCGATCAGCCGCGCATCGCGGGTCGAGACATAGGTGCTGGCCCGGCAATCGCCCGAAGGCGAGGGGGCGGGCGCTTCATGATAGGCAACGCCCCGGCACCAGCGGCCAAAGGCATTGGCCCGCATCTTGGGGTCGAACTTCCACTTTTCGCGGCCCGTTTCCGCATCCAGCGCGAAAACCACATTATTGCCGGTGCAGCCGAACAGCGCATCGCCTACCATCAGCGGCGTGTTCTCGCCCATCTTATGACCGGCGCGATAGGTCCAGAGCACTTCGAGCTTGCCGATATTCGACTGGTTGATCTGGGAGAAGGGGGCAAAGCGCGTGCCGCTGTCGGTGCGGCCCCATGTGCGCCATTCGCCATCGGCAGCCTGCGCCGGGCGGGCGATCTGCTCTCGATCAGGCGCTCCCGGGGTGAAGCTGGATAGCGACACGACTGTTCCCGCGACCGCCACCGCAAGGACACCGAACATCGCCGCAACCGCCTTGCCGCCCGCCCGGCGCCACAGCGCGGAGGCCGCAAAGGGCAGCGCCAGAACCGCAGGCCCGGTGAGCCGCGCGACAAGCTGCCAGCCCTGTGTGCCTGTCTCCCACAAGGACCAGGCCAGCGTGCCAGCCAGCATCGCCCAATAGACCGCCGCCGCGCGCCGGTCTCCCCGCCACAGCAGCGCCGCCGATAGCAGCACACCAAGCCCTGCCAGCACGTAATAAAGCGAGCCGCCAAGCAGGGCGAGCTGGCCGCCCACCCCCGTCAGATAGACGCCGATAAGGCCCAGCAACAAGGAAAGCGCGCGCCAGTGAAGGCCTGAAAAGTGGCGGTTGGTCATTGCGATCCTTACCAGGTGGTGAAGCGGGAAGGATCGACCCAGGGCAGAACCGATTCATGGCTTTCAAGGCCCATGAAACGGCGCGTCGGCTTGTGGATGAAGGTGGACTCATCCGCCTCGATGATAGCGTTGACCTCGGGCTTCATCATATTGGCGGTGGCGTGGTCGCGGTCCTCCTTGCTGGCGAACGAAACCTCGGTCGCAACGTCATAGGCCGGCTCCACCACCGTCCCGTCCAACGGGTAAGGCGCGGGACGAAGGAAGAAGCGACGATAGCGGGCCAGCGTCTCGCTGTGCTTGACGCCGAGATGAGCATGGACCGTCTCGTAATGGTCGATGAATTCGTCCATCGTCATGCCCGGCTTGCGCTGGAGCAGGACCAGCGAGCGGATATCCTTGCGGTTGTCGCGCACACCCACCTGCCCCGGAATTTCGGATTCGTGCTCCTCGATATAGGCAAGCCGGCTCTTGGTCAGGTCGAGGAAACGGGCCTCGTCCTCGTTCAAGACCGCATTGGCTTCCGGCGCCATCATCAGCGCCATGCCCTCGTCATAGGCTGCCTTGTCTTCGAACCACAGCTCGGTCAGCACGTCATATTCCGCCTCTACGATCGTCCCGTCGAGCGGATAGGGCGAAGGGTGGAGGTAATGGCGGATGTAGCGGACCATCTTGGTCTGATACTTCACGCCCAGCGGCGCATGGTTGTTTTCGTAATGATCGATGAATTGCTGGAGCGTCAGCCCCGGCTTGCGCTTCAGCAAGACCATTGCCTTGAACATCATATCTTCTCCCCTCTCGGTCTGGCCAATTGCCTATAGGGGCAACCGCGTCATGCCAAGCGCCGCGATGCCGATTGCGCATACCAGAGGCGCGCCCTATCAGGCCGGGGAAAGTCAGGTTGCATCAGGAGAGAGACAATGAAGATCGGTGCGGTGTTCCCCCAGATCGAGCAGGCGGGCGATGCGCATGCTCTCGACACCATCGGCCTTGCCGCCGAAAGCCTCGGCTTCGATACGCTGCTGATGTATGACCATGTCGTGGGCGCCGATCATGCGGATCGTGATCCCAAACTATGGGGCCCTTATACAGACAAGGACCCCTTCTGGGATCCGTTCACTTCATTCTGCTACCTTGCCGGCAAGACCTCACGGATCGAATTTTTCACAGGCGTCCTCATCCTGCCTCAGCGCCAGACGGTTCTGGTCGCCAAGCAGGCGGCCGATCTCGACATCCTCTCACGCGGGCGCTTCACGATGGGCGTGGGCACGGGCTGGAACTGGGTCGAATATGTCGCCCTTGGCGAAGATTTCCATAAACGCGGCGAGAAGATGGACGAGCAGATCCCTTATCTGCGCCGCTTGTGGGGCGAACCGCTGGTCAGCTTCGAAGGCCAGTTCCACACGATGGAGCGCGGCAATATCGTGCCGCGACCGGGCCGCCAGATCCCCATTTTCTGCGGTGGCTTCGGCGAAGCACCGTGGAAGCGGGCAGCGAGAATGGCCGACGGATTCATCTATGCCGGCGGGTTCGAACAATTCGCCGTGCCCGGCATGGCGCGCATCAAGGAACTGCTGGCCGAAAACGGGCGCGATGAAGCCAGCTTCGGCCAGCACCTCATCCTGCAAAGCCCCAAGGGCGTGGGCCTGACGGTGGAGGAATCGCTCTCGATCCTGCGCCAGTGGCGCGACATGGGCGGCACGCATGCCAGCATAGACACGATGCGCAAGGGCTTCAGGACCGCACAGGAGCATGTCGATTTCCTGGCCGAAATCATCTCGATATTCGACCGGTGACCCTAGAGGCTTGTCACCCCTTCTTCTGGGTGAGCGACTGTCCAAAATCGGCAATATAGCGCAGCATCGCATCCATCGTCTCATCCTCCAGTTCGAGGAGAAAGCGGCGGGCGTCAGTCTGGTCTTTCCAGCGCCTCACCAGCCCTGCATCGACAAGGTGCCGGATATAGCGAAGGGCCGTTGTCATGGGCACGTTGGATGCGGCACAAGCACTGGAAACCGGCACGACCTCTCCCTGCAATTTCGCCGCAGTGAGATCCAGCAATATATCCCAGGCGGGGTCTGCAAAGAGTTGGGTATCCAGAAAATCACCGCGTTTCTGGCGTGACCGGACAATCGCGCGGATCAGGCCGAGCGTCTCCTCTGCCGTGCGCTCCGATGGCAAGGGCAAACTGCCTGCAAAGCCAGACGACGCAGAAGCTTCCAACTGAAAGTCTGGCCCGGCAATATCTGCCATCCGGATCTCGCCAAACAATTGCGCCCAGCGACGCGCCGCCCGCATCAAGGCATCGGAAAAATTCTGCTTCTGGACGGGTTTGACAAGGAAGTCTGCGGCGTTGAGGCGCATGGCTTCAACCGCACGTTCCATCGATCCGAAACCTGTCACCACAAGCGGGACCAGCGGCCTCAGTGCCGAGTAGCGATTGGCCAGCACATCAAGGAAGGAAATGCCATCCCAGCCCGGCACCTGGATATCGCTTACCACAATGCCGATTTGCGGGTTTTCGGCAATCAGGCGAAAGGCGGACCGGGCGTCTTCGGCAGTGTGGCAAGTATATCCAAGCCAATCCACCACTTCGGAATATTCTTCGAGACAGTCGCTGTCTTCCTCAACCACCAACACGTGGCATTCCCGAATGCCCGCGCTCGGGTCCGACCGCTGTTCTGTCCGCGATTGCATGATACTTCCGTAAAGCCCCTATTCCGGTCAATATGGACAGAAAATGGACCTCTGCAATGCCCATTTGCCAGCTCTCCAGTAGATTCCGCCAGAATGGTGTTAAATATGCGTGATTTTACTGCTGGATTAATGCCACATGCTTATGCTTAAATACGTATGAATATATCGTGATATGCTTAAGGATAATGCGATGGCGCGTGTTTTTAGTCTTATAAATGAATTGCTTAAGCCTCTCAACGTAATCCGCCTGACCATAGGCAACATCGAAGCGCGCGTTCTGCCTGCCCTTAACGATGAGGAGCAGGACTATCTGGCTGTTAAGCTGAGCAAGATTGAGACGCAAATCGACAGGGCAGCCTCTCTGATGGAGGGCCATATATCTGATAGCGATAACTAATCTTGAGGCGTGATCGCGCGAAATATGTCCGCAACAGTCAGGGGCTGAGATCAGCCCCTAGAATGTCATCCCGGCATCAAGCGCAATGCGAACGGCATCCGGGGAATTGCGCGCGGCAAGTTTGGTCAGCATATTGGCACGATAGACTTCAACCGTGCGCCTGCTGATCCCCAGCATATCGGCGATGGCCTGGTTCGAAAGCCCGTTGGCTACTCCGGAAAGAACTTCGCGCTCGCGTCCCGTGAGCTGCTCGATCCGGCGCCGCGCACTGGCCGCTTCGGCGCGAGCAGACATTGCCGGCGGCATGCCACCCTGCGGCTGGGCGAGCACAGCAGCTGCCTTGTCCTGGTCATCTGGCCAGGCCAGAAAATCGCTCGCTCCGCTGCGCATGGCGCGCACAACTCTGCCTGCGTCGGGCTTTTCGGCAAAGGCGATGACAGGCAGCCAGCTGCCGCTCTGCTCGAACAATGCCATGAGCGCATCAAGCACGCCGTCATCATCGTGAACCAGCAGCGTTCCCGATCGGGTCTGCCTGGCAAATTCGTCGATGCTCTCGAAGGGTTCGAGGTGCACGCCAGCCTGAGCCATCTGGAAGCAGATCGCGGCGCGGCGACGCTCATTCGGGTCGATCAGAAAGTAATTTTGCTTCTCGGTCATAGCTAAATTCTAGAGGAAAACACTTAACGAGAAAAATCCAATTGGTGCCGAAAATGGACGGAGTGCGCTCTCAATAGAGCCAAGATGGGGCTATCATGCACCCTTGCAAATACTGTCCATCGGCCATCTTGCGATTGGCCTGACCTTGCGGCATGGCGAGTATTATGTGCTGCGCGAGATAAATGGAAATTTCGATGAGCGAAAACAACAGGCTGGATGGCAAGCTGATTGCCCTTGTCGGAGGATCGGGTTTTCTGGGCAGCAGGGTGGCCCAGGAATTGCTGAAACGCGGAGCACGGATCAGGATAGCCGCCCGCCACAGCGAACATGCACTTGCAGTCAAGCCTCTAGGTAATTTAGGTCAAGTGCAGTTCATGCCTTGCGATGTGCGCCGCCCGGATCATCTGCGCAATGCCATGGCTGGCTGCGATGGTGCGGTCTATCTGGTCGGAACATTCGCAGGCGAGGTCGAGGCCCTGCAGCGCGATGGAGCGGGGGCGGCAGCAGAAGCAGCCCGGGCCGCCGGAGCCGACGCCTTTGTCTATGTTTCGGCCATTGGTGCCGATGCCGGATCGGATGTCCGTTATGCCCGCTCCAAGGCCGAGGGCGAACAGCAAGTCCTGGCCGCCTTCCCGCAAGCCAGCATCATCCGCCCTTCGGTCCTGTTCGGCGAGGATGACAATTTCATAAACCTGTTCGCCCGGCTCATCGCTGCCTTTCCCGTGCTGCCGGTTTTTGGCCCCCGCGCCCGCCTGCAGCCGCTCTTTGTCCATGACGCGGCATTGGCCGTCGCCCATGCGCTGAGCAATCCCGCCGCACATGGCGGCCGGATCTTCGAAATTGGCGGTCCTCAGGTGATGACCATGGCCGAGATCAATCGCAAGATCGCGAGAGCCCAGAACCGCAAACGCCTGTTTGCCGAATTGCCCGACCCGATTTCCGGCGCGATCGCCGCTGCAACCGGCTGGCTGCCCGGGGCGCCGATCACGCTCGACCAATGGCGGCTGCTGGAAGCGGGCAGCGTTACTTCGGGGGCATTTCCGGGGCTTAAGGCGCTTGGCGTTGCGCCGCGCCCGCTTGAGCTGTTTCTCGATCGGTGGATGACCAGGTACCGCTCGCATGGCCGCTTCGGGGCAAAACAGCGCACGGCCTGAGGCATCCGGGGCAAAGCGCCACCTGACTCAGTCCTCCAGCGGTTCCACCAGCAACACCGCGCCCTCGCTGCCAGAGATGCGCACCCTGATGCCGGATGGCAGATCGGGGCCCTTCACGAGCCATTCCCCATCGCCGACCCTCGCCCGGCCGGTCCCGCCCTCGATCGCCTGAACGAGCATGGCGGTCTGGCCGACAAGGCGGGCGCCGCGCTGGTTCATCAGCGGATCGGCGGCCTCGACAGGATGCTGGCTGAGATAGCGCCGCCCGGCAAAGACCAGCACAATGGAAAGCCCGGCAAAGATCACGATCTGCAAGGGCATTGCCAATGGCATGGCCCATGCGATCAGCCCGGTGGCGATGGCGGCGCCCGACAGCCAGATCAGGAACATGCCCGGCGCGGCGATCTCGGCGGCGGCCAGAAACAGGCCCAGCGCCAGCCAGAACCAGTGCGGATCGAGCTGGTCGATGGCTTCCATCATGCTTCTCCGCCAGACGGGGGAACGCTGGAGCGGGCGGGCGAGTTG
>CAZWEY010000136.1:0-6528 GCA_964632055.1 uncultured Sphingomonadaceae bacterium | reverse complement strand
TGCAGAATTCCATGATGTTGACGCCGCGCTGACCCAGCGCAGGGCCGATCGGCGGAGACGGCGTTGCAGAGCCGGCGGGCACCTGCAGCTTGATATAGCCTTCAATCTTCTTGGCCACTGTGGGCCTCCTTTCTTCCTGTCGGGGCGCAATGCCCCTCAGAGTGAGCGGTCAGACAGGGGCAAGGCCCCCTCCCGCACGGATATCAGCCACAAGCCAGAGCCTGAGCCGAAGCCGCGGCCGATAGCCTTGATCGCGCAGGATTGCAAGCCGCACGCACACACCCGCCTGCGCCCTACGGCCCTGCACCAGAACTGCTTTAGTCCGGGTCAGACAGGCGGATGGGATTGCCGCGCAGCTATGTCGTTCGCCGCGCGGAAACCGAAGACCGAAGCAGGGCCAATCGAAGCGCCAGCGCCGGGATAGCAATTGCCGAACACCGAGCCCGATGCATTGCCGGCCGCATAAAGGCCGGGGATCGGCTTGTCGTTGCCGTCCAGCACGCGCGCATCGGTATCGGCCTTCAGCCCGCCCTTGCTGCCAATATCGCCCAGGAAGATGCGGATCGCATAGTAGGGCGGCTTGTCGATCGCGCCGAGGCACGGGTTGGGCTTGAGGCTGGGGTCGCCAAAGGCCTGATCGTAAGCATCACCGCCCCGGTCGAATTCCGCATCGACGCCAGACTTGGCATAGGAATTCATGTTGGCGACGGTCTTGGCCAGTTTTGCAGGATCGACATTGATCTTGGCGGCCAGCCCTTCCACGCTATCCGCCTTGAAGATGTAATTGTCCCATTGATCGAGCGGGATGGAGCTGTCCGGCATGATCGCGGTGGGCAGATAGCCGCCCGCCGGGAACTTCTTGCGGAAAGTCGCATCGAAAATCATCCAGCACGGCGCGTTCGCCCCGGTCTTCAGATGATCGTCGAGCATGCCGTTGCCGAAGCGGTCATAAGCGGTGGTCTCGTTGACGAAGCGGTCACCATTGCGGTTGACGCAGCAGCTGTGCGGGCGGCCCACATCGAACACGCCCTGATGCGTCTCGTCATAATTGGAGGTGTTCTTCATCGGCATGATCATGGTCGGGATCATCCATGTGGTCTCGGTAAACTCGGTTGCCGCGCCCACTTCCATCGCCGCTTCCAGCGCCTCGCCCCAGCTGCCGTCGTCGGGCGTGCTGCTCCACCGGTCGGTGCCGGGGACGGTGAGGAACTTGTCGCGCAGGCGCTGGTTCTTCTCGAACCCTCCGGCGCAGATCACCACGCCCTTCTTCGCCGCAATGGTGTAGCGCCGGCCGAAATTATTGGCCTCGACGCCAACCACCGCGCCATCGCGGGTGACGAGCTTGTCGACCGTGGTGCCAAGGCGGATTTCGATGCCGCGCTTGAATACCTGTTCGGCCATCGCGCCGACCAGCGCGCCACCCAGCGAAAGCCAGCGATCGCGCCGGGATTTGAGGCGCGCGGGCAGATCGACCCAATAGCGCCCGATGACGCGCACCAGCGCCATGATCCAGCCGGGAGAGCGGCTGGCGATGGAATTGGCTTCGTCGAAATCCATCGAATAGCGGTTGAACAGCTTGAAGCGGGTGAACTGCTCGCGGAAATTGTGGAACTTCTCGCCCAGGCGATAGCCGTCGACCTTGGGGTGAATGAGACAGCGATCCATCCGTGCACCGGGTTCGCGCTGGAAGTAATCGGGCCAGAGGCGCGGCTGGAGCGCAACGCCGCTATCGATCAGATATTGCGCAAGGGTAGCGGTGGTATCGACAAAGGCTTCCTGCCGGTCGCGCCGCACAGGCCCGCTGGAAACCGCATCGACATAGGCCAGTGCGGATTCGCGTGTATCGTCGAAGCCGCCAAGCCCGTGCATCGGCATCCACATGACGCCGCCCGATGTGGCAGACGTGCCGCCGAATTTGTGCGCACGTTCGAGAATCAGGACCGACAGCCCCAGATCATGCGCCCGCATCGCGGTGACGAGGCCCGCCGAGCCGGAGCCTGCTACGATTACGTCATATTCTTCGGCCATGCGGCACCTCTCCCGTTTTATGAAGGAGAGGTGTAGCGCAACTGCTCACGGTGTCCATCCGTCAGGGTGACGGTTGCAGATACAGGCTAATCAGCGGAACTTGCGCCCCGCTGCTTACTTCACCAGTTCGACATGCTCGAAATCGAGTTCGACAGGCGTTGCACGGCCGAAGATCGAGACGCTGACCTTGACGCGGTTCTTGTCGAAATCGAGTTCTTCCACCACGCCGTTGAAGCTGGCGAAGGGGCCGTCCAGCACCTTGACCGAATCGCCGATCTCGTAATCGACGGAGACATGCTTGCGCGGGGCAGCTGCGGCTTCCTGGGCGGCGCCAAAATAGCGCGCGGCCTCCGCTTCGGAGATCGGTTGCGGCTTGTTGTTGGCGCCGAGGAAGCCTGTCACCTTGGCGGTGTTCTTGACGAGGTGATAGACATCGTCGTTCATCCGCAGCTTGGCCAGCACATAGCCCGGCATGAACTTGCGCTCGACCTGGACCTTCTTGCCGCGCTTGACCTCGGTCACCGTTTCGGTCGGCACTTCGACCTCTTCGACAGCTTCGGACAGGCCAAGCCGCTGCGCTTCGGCGATGATCGAATCGCGAACCTTGTTCTCGAAGCCGGAATAGGCGTGAATGATATACCAGCGGGCGTTCTTGCTCATTATTCGAAAACCTCAGGCCAGGGACAGCAACCAGCGCACGGCAGCGCCAAACAGCGAATCGATGCCCAGAAAGAAGATAGACAGGATGACCATCAGGATCGCGACGAAGATCGCCGTCGTCACGGTTTCCTGGCGGGTGGGCCAAACCACCTTGGAGGCTTCGGCCCGGACCTGACGCAGAAATTCGCCGGGGCTGTTCTTGGCCATGACTATCGGTCTTCCGTTGCAAAAAAGGACACGTCTTCCGCCTAGGGGCCATCGCCGCCCCGGTCTAGGTCCGGGAGGGGCTCAAGCTTTGTCATGTCGGAAGACAAGGGGGCTTTAGCCGCGCCGCCGTGCCAAGGCAAGACGGCAAAGGCGAAGATGCAGCAGCCGGATTACAACTGCTGCCCGCCGCTCGCCGAGATGCACTGCCCGGTGATCCAGCGGCCATCGTTGGAAACAAGTGCCGCCACTGCGTCCGCCACTTCCTCAGGCTGGCCGACGCGGTTCATCGCGATCATCGCCTTGACCCGGTCTTCCGCGCCCGGCTTCTGGAACGCCTTTTCGGCCATTTCAGTCATGGTCGTGCCGGGCAGCACCGCGTTCACCGTGATATTGCGAGGACCGAGGAACTGGGCGAGCGCCATAACAAGACCGTTGATCGCCGCTTTGCTGGAGGAATAGAGCGGCCGCGTCGGCATGGCCCGGATCGAGGCGACAGAGGACAAGAACACGATCCGCCCCCCATTGGGCATCCGCTCCAATGCGGCTTGTGCCGCAAAGAACGGCCCCTTCACATTGGTATCGAACAGCTTGTCGTAAGCCGCCTCGTCGATGGTGTGGATCGGCCCGCCATCGGTGATGCCGACCGAATTGACCAATGCATCGATTCGCGTTTCGCCAAAGCGCGCCTGCAATTCCGCGTCGATCCGCACGAACATCCCGGCAATGCCCGAAACCGAGCGCATATCCCCGCCAATGGCGATGGCACTGCCGCCCGCCGCCTCGATATCGGCGACGACATCGTCAGCCATCGCGGCGTTGGTGGCGAAATGAACGATGACAAACATGCCATCCTTCGCCAGCCGCAAGGCGATCCGCTTGCCGATCCCGCGGGAGGAACCGGTGACGAGGGCAATCTTCTGGTCAGGCATGGCGTGGCTTTCTGTTATCCTTTGCTGGCCCGCCCCTACCAGATGTCCGGGCATGCTCAATTGCCGGATAGCTCGTCGGGGTTGGACAGCCTTGCACAAGGGTGCAGGCTCAGCAGGTCAGCCGGAAAAAAGGAGACTGGCAGGAGTGGCAGGATTCGAACCCGCGGCCCTCGGTTTTGGAGACCGATGCTCTACCAACTGAGCTACACTCCTGCAGGCAGGCGCCGCTCTATCGCCAGCTTGGCGTGATGGCAAGCGGCCATAATCATTCGCGCAAAAGTCGCTTTCTCCGGCTGATCCTGTTACCATGCACGGGTGCGCGATCCCACACCCCAGATCATACCGGCCGACCTCCTCATGGCCGCCTATCGCGGCGGCATCTTCCCCATGTCCGACCACAGGGACGACCCGGACATCTTCTGGATCGAGCCGAAGGAGCGCGCGATCCTGCCGCTTGACCGCTTCCATTGCTCCCATTCGCTGGCGAAGCTCCTGCGCAAAGGGCGCTTCAAGGTAACCTGCAACGCCGCCTTTCGCGAGGTGATGCAGGCCTGCGCCGCACCGCGACCCGGCCACCCGGAAAGCTGGATCAGCCACCGGATCGAGGAAAGCTATGTCAATCTGCACCGGCTGGGCCATGCCCATTCGATGGAATGCTGGCTGGACGGGCAACTGGCGGGCGGGCTTTATGGCGTCGGCTTTGATCGTGTCTTTTGCGGCGAGAGCATGTTCAGCCGGGCGCGCGATGCCTCCAAGGTGGCGCTGGCATGGCTGGTCGTGGCGCTGCGCCATGCCGGCGTGCAATTGCTCGATTGCCAGTTCATCACCGGCCATCTGGCCTCGCTCGGCGCGGTGGAGATAAAGCGGTCGGACTATCTGCGCCTGCTGGAACTGGCCCAGGCACCAGGCAGCCCATTCAGCGACCTTCCCCGCGGTTATTGCGCGCTATTGTCGGCAGCAGGAGCAGGGGCAGCAGCAGGCGGGGCCGAGGGTGCTGCGGGCGCTGCGGGCTTTGGCGCTGGCAGCGGGGCATCGTCGCCGGGGAAATTCATCGCGCAATCCTTGACCCAGACATCATAGACCGGGTGCTCCACGACATTGAGCGAGAGTGAATTCCTGAACAGCCAGCCGGAAAAGACCTTCTGCCATTTGGGCTCTTTTTCGCCCACCCCGCTCTGATTGACCCAGACCTGCACGAAGGCGCCGGTTTCGGGCGGCCGCTCCCAGGGCGCGGTGCGTTCGCACGAATCGAGCTTGACGATGACATTGCCAATCCGGCGGGTTTCGCCGGGCTTGAGCTTGATGTCCTGCGACAGATTGTTGCGCTTGTTGAGCAGGCCCAGCGTCGCCTCCCGCTCGGCAAGCGGTGTGCCCTGCCCGGTTTCGACAGGCCGCACAGCTGCGTCGATCTGCCGGGCCACCGATTTGGGCACACTGGTTTCGACAGGGGCCGCCTCGTCGGGCTCGGACGAACAGGCCGCCAGCATCGCAGGCAGCACAGCAAGGGCGATTGCCCGGCGCATCTCAGGGCTCCGGCGACCAGGCTTCATAATCGCCCGTGGCAGCGGCACGCCGTCCGCCCCGCTCCAGCGCGCCTTGCGGGCGATAGGCAGCAGCCGTCCCGGTGGCGTTGGGGGTGTATTCCGCTTCCCAGATGCGCGGCGGCGGAAGGAAGCTTTCGGGCACATCATCGCCCGCGCCATGCAGCCAGCCATGCCATTCCGCCGGAACCCGGCTGGCATCATTGGCGCCATCATAGATCACCCAGCGGCGTTCATTGCCCAGCGGTCCGGGCTTCTTGCCCCGGTAATATTTGTTGCCCTGCGCATCGGTTCCGACATGCTCGCCCGAAAGCGTGCTGTTGATCAGGGTGCCGATGGTGGCGCCGTCCCACCAGGTGAAGATTTTCGAGAGGAGTCCCATGCGCGCTGCGTTAGCGCCAAGCGAGCGCCATGCCAAGCGCCATGCCGTTGCAAATGATCACCATTCCACACGGTCGCCCGGCGCAATGCCCAGCTCAGCGGCACGCCCGCCGACCAGCTCAATGACGGCACTTGCAAGACCGGCTGATTCCAGCGGCTCCAGAGAATAGGGAACGGCATTGGCGGCAATATTGGTAATCCGCCCGTCCGGCCCCACGAAAATGATATCGAGCGGGATGACGGTGTTTTTCATCCAGAAAGCCGTGCCGCGCGGCGGCTGCATCGGAAAAAGCATCCCCTCGTCTGCGCCCAGTTTTGTGCGGAACATCAGGCCCTGCGCCTGCTCGGCAGAAGAGCGCGCCACCTCCACGCGGAAGCGATGAAGCTTGTGCCCGCTTGCAACCGCAAGATCGACCAGCGGCAGGCCCGATTGCGGATGCCGCATCCCCTCGCCCGATGGCGTGGCCAGCGGCGCGCCGCTGGCCTCGGATGGCCCGGCCCCGCAGGCCGAAAGCAGCAGGGCAGAGGCAAGGGCCCCTGCAAAGCTGGCGCTAATCTTGCGGTTCATCATGTTCGCTTGCCCATTCTTCAGCCGATTGGCTGCTGGCTGCATCCACCAGAGCCGCCGCCTTGTCCAGCGCGTGGCCGGCGCGCAGCATCGCGGCGATCTGTTTTTGCCGGGCGGCGCGATCGGTCCAGCCCGCTCCGAACGGGCCAAGCCTGCGCTTGCGGGCCATGGCCAGCGCGGCAAACAACACCATGGCGCCTTGGGCAAAGTTAAA
>CAZWEY010000135.1:0-6546 GCA_964632055.1 uncultured Sphingomonadaceae bacterium | reverse complement strand
TGCACCGTGGCCGAGACGAATTCGAGCGCGCGCGCAAACAGCGGCACGGTCTGCGACAGGTCGATGATGTGAACGCCGTTGCGAGCCCCGAAGATATAGGGCTTCATGCGCGGGTTCCAGCGGTGGGTCTGGTGGCCGAAATGGGCCCCGGCTTCGATAAGCTGATTCATCGTGACGGTAGGAGCCGCCATAGGATAATTCCTTTCCGGTTATGCCTCTGGAAGACTGGAACCCGCCGCAAGCTTCCCTCGCGACCGGCACCGGTATGTGTGCCTTCCATGTGAATTTGCCCTCAGGGAAAACGAAGGAACACCCATTCGATTCCGTTGGACGCAGCGCCCCTACCCGGATTGCCACAGAATGGCTAGTCCCAAACGAACGCCCATGGATATGCCCAGAATATGGCAGAGTCGACAGGCGCGCCCATGCTCGCAAATTGGCGCTTGACGGAATAGAACATATAGTGAACATTGGCTGCATAGGGTGATTCGCAGCACCTCCGCTCGCGAAGCCTCCCAAAGCTTCAACGCCCGCCTCGCCTTCCCGGCAAAGCAGGCACAAACAGGATCCGTCTGCCATGATCAGCCTGTCGATTGCCGCCCTGTTCGCCCTGTCCTTCGGCCTTGCCGGCATGGTTATCCTGCAGTGCCTGGCTCAAGCGGTTCCGGCCTGGCGCGAAAGCCGCGCTGCGCTTGCGGCCTGCCCGCCCTGTCGCGAAGCATGGGTCAGCGTGGAAGACCATTACATCCGCGCCCCCATGCCCCGGGCGCGCGCGATCGTGCCGGCTCGCCCTATGCCCCGTCGTCGCTTCCTGAGGTCGGAAGCGCTGAACGCTGCCGCCTGATCCGGGCATATCTCAGCACCCCCAGCGGCATCATGCCAAGATAAGCCACACTGATCACGACCAGTGTCCACCATGGCTCTGTAAGCAAGGCTGCAAACAGCAATCCGGCCAGGGCCAGCACTTCGAGCCGAACATTGCGCGCCGGTCTGAGCGAGGTCCAGCTGAGCGTCGCGAGGTTGGAAATCAGCAGGAAGGCGATCAGAGCCACCCATGCGGCCACCAGTACCGGATTGCGAAACAGCTCCTCGCCGCTCGCCATCCAGAGATAAAGCGGAAGAAAGGCCAGACCCGCTCCGACTGGCGCCGGAACGCCGGTCAGAAAGCCGGCTGATTTATGGGGCTGTTCGTCCATGTCGATGCGCGCATTGAACCGCGCCAGCCGCAAGGCGCAGCACAGCGCGAAGGCCAGAGCAGCAAACCAGCCAAAGCGCGGCAAATCCTGCAAGGCCCAGAGATAGAGGATAAGTGCGGGCGCCATGCCGAAAGACAGCGAATCGGCGAGGCTGTCCAGCTCGGCGCCAAAACGCGACTGCGCGTTGAACAACCGGGCAATGCGGCCATCGATCCCATCCAGAAGGCCGGCCAGAACCACCGCGACGACCGCCTTTTCCCAATCGCCATTGATCGCGAAACGGATGCCGGTCAGACCTGCGCACAAGGCGGCGCTGGTGATTGCATTGGGCAAGAGTGCGCGCAATGTCAGCCCCGGCTTCAGCCTGCGGCCCTGCCCATCTTCTGCCACATCGGGACCGGTCCCGGAACTCATCGCCCCACCTTCACTGGGCAGTCCCCTCAATCGTGCAGCGCTCGCCAATGCGGGCCAGCACGGTTTCCCCGGCGACGATCTTCTGCCCCATGGTGACACAAGGGTCGGTGCCTGCGGGCAGATAGACATCGACCCGGCTGCCAAAGCGGATAAGGCCGACACGCTGGCCGGCCGCCAGAATATCGCCTGGCTTGACGAAGGGAATGATCCTGCGCGCCACCAGACCCGCGATCTGGGTAAAGCCGATCGTCTGCCCGTCGCTGCGCTCAATCATGATGTGCTGGCGTTCATTATCCTCGCTCGCCTTGTCGAGATCGGCATTCATGAATTTTCCGGGAATATAGATCACCCGTCGCACCGTCCCGCCAACGGGCGCGCGATTGATATGAACGTCGAACACGCTCATGAAGATCGAGATCCGCATCACTGGCGCCGATCCCAGCCCCGGCGATCCGCTGCCATCTTCGCCATCCAGCTCGCGCGGCGGAGCCACTTCGCTGATCAGGGTCACCAGCCCGTCGGCAGGAGCGATAATTGCGCGATCGTCCTGCGGCACGATTCTCTCGGGATCGCGGAAAAATGCCAGCACACCCAGCGTCAGAAAAGCCAGCGGCCAGGCCAGCGTTTCCCATGCCATCAGCGCAGAACCAAGGCTGAGCGCAGCGGCGATCAGGCCGAACTTGCGCCCTTCCGGGTGAATGGCGGGCCACTGCCAGCTGGCAGCCCCACGCCCCTTGTTGTCCATCAATTCTCCAGCCATGCCGATCCTCTAGGCGTTGGCGGCCCAGCTCACAAGCGCCATGCATGCAAGCCACTGCAATCAGGCCAAATCACCGCTGCCTTAAGGATTTGGTTAACCTTGTCCCTTATCGCAATGCCCACCACGTTCTGGAGCATTCGATGGAACCGCAAGCCGCCAGCCCGATCCGCCGGGAAATAGACTGTCACATGAAGGACATCGTCCGGCAGATCCCCGTCTTTGCGGTCGCCACACTGCTGCTGATAGCCTGCGCCAGGATCATGGCGGACCATTCGGTGACCTTCAACGGCATTCTGATGCTGGCCAGCGTCGATTTCTATTTCAAGAGCCTGATGCTGGTGGTCATCGTCGACAGCACCTATCAGCTTTTCCGCCATAGACCGGCAGAGCCGATCCGCTTCCTGCGCCAACGCTATACCAGCCCAAGCACTCTGGCCATGCTGCTTGCCCGTTTGCCGCTGTTCGGCGTGCTGGTGGTCTTCATGCCGGCCTTCTCCCAGACCAAATCAATGATCCCCCTGTTCCATCCCTATGACTGGGACCAGACCTTCATCGCCTGGGATCATGCCATTTTCGGCATGGACGCCTGGCGCTTCTTCCAGCCGGTTCTGGGCTTTCCCATCGTCACCTGGTTTCTCAACGTGATGTATCACGTCTGGATGCTGCTGGTTTTCCCCGGCACCCTGGTCATCCTGCTGGCCAAATCCTGCGACAAGGTGCGCCATGCCTATTTTCTCGGCTTCGTGCTCATCTGGACGATCATCGGCTTCGTCATGGCTGCTGCCCTCGCCTCGGTCGGGCCGTGCTTCCTCGAACCGATCATGGGCGATCCCCGTTTTGCCCCGCAAATGGCCTATCTGCGTGCCGCCAATGAACATTATCCGGTGATGGTGCTCGATGTGCAGGAAATGCTGCTCGAATGGTATCGCAACAAGGATTACGGCCTGGGCCGCGGCATCACCGCAATGCCGTCCATGCATGTGGCGATGTCCTTCCTGTTCTATCTCGCCATGCGGGAAATATCGCCCCGCATCGGGATGCCTTTCCTCGCATTCTTCCTGCTCATCTGGGTTGCCTCGGTCCATCTCGGCTATCACTATTTCGTCGACGGTCTTGTTTCGGTGGTGGCGACAAGCGTGATCTGGTGGGGCTGCAAGGCCTTGCTGAAGGGCTGGGAAAAAATCAGCCCCTCGCTCCGCACACCAGTCGATGGCGAACAGGGCAAGGCATTGACCGCATAAAGGCCAGTTGCGCCTGAAAATGCTGAGGCAGGTGGTGGACAGGGCTGGATTCGAACCAGCGTACGCTCTCGCGGGCAGATTTACAGTCTGCTGCCATTAACCACTCGGCCACCTGTCCACACCATTGCCGGATTGCGGATTGAACCGCACCAAAGAAGCCCCGCAGGGCTGTCCGGCCGAGTGGCGCCCCCCTTGGCGAAGCCGCGCTTGCCTGTCAATGGGGCGGCTGGCACGAGTTTTGGCCAGAGTGTGGTTTTCCAGGGGAATGAGAATGAGCAAAGGCTCCAACAAACGTGCGCCAAGGGGCCGGGCTGGCCGCATGCAAGGCGGCAGGGGCAGCGGTCGCTCCGGCAAGACCGCGGTCAGGCTGTGGGGCCGCCATGCGGTGGAGGCCGCATTGCGCAATCCGGAGCGCGAGCACCGCAAACTGTGGGCCACGCAGGAAGGGATTGCCTCGCTTGATGGCGAACTGCCCGCCGATTTTCCGCTGGAATATGCCGCCCCGGCCGATCTTGCCCGTCTGGTTGCCCGCGACGCGCCGCATCAGGGTCTGGTGCTGGAATGCGAGCCATTGCCAGACCTCCATCTTGACGAGGTGCTGGATGCAGGCAGCGACGGGCCGGTGGTGCTGCTTGATCAGGTAACTGATCCCCACAATGTCGGTGCGATCTTGCGTTCGGCCGCCGCGTTTGGCGCCACAGCGCTGGTCACGCAAGACCGCCATGCCCCGCCCGAATCCGGCGTGGTGGCAAAATCGGCCTCGGGCGCGCTGGAGCTGGTGCCCTGGGTCCGGGTGGTCAATCTCTCCCGCGCGCTCGAGGAACTGGCTGAAGCGGGATACTGGCGCATCGGCCTTGCCGGTGAAGCAGAGGCCACCCTGGCAGAAGCCCTGCCCGCAGGCCGGGTGGCGCTGGTTCTGGGTGCAGAAGGTGAAGGGATGCGGCACAATATAGCGCAGCATTGCGATTCGCTGGCGCGATTGCCGATCAGCGAGGCGATGGAAAGTCTCAACGTCTCGAACGCGGCAGCAATCGCACTTTATGCCGCAGCCAGCCGCGATTAAGCGGCACCGGCAGGCCATCGGGAAGGCCTGAATGGATTGAGGCACCACAAAAAACCGCCCCTGCTGGAAGCGGGAGCGGTTTTTTCTGCAAACGGCACCCTAAAGCACCGTGTGCGGAAAGATGTTAGTTGACCGCGTCCTTCAGGCCCTTGCCGGCCTTGAACTTGGGCTGTGACGATGCCTTGATGGTCATCGGTTCGCCGGTGCGGGGATTGCGGCCGGTCGAGGCCTTGCGCTTGGCAACCGAGAAAGTGCCGAAGCCGACGAGACGCACTTCGTCGCCCTTGGAAAGGGCCTTGGTGATAGAATCGAAAACACCTTCAACAGCCTTGGTGGCATCGCTGCGGGTCAAGCCGCTGGCATCGGCGACTGCACCGATCAGATCGTTCTTGTTCATGGTTTTGGAAACCCCCTACCTTTATGAAATCGACGCCCCGGAATCATCGCCTGGCGGGCGGGGTGGAATTGAGCGGCTTTTCCCGCCCGTGTCAAAGGCAAAAGCGCGCAATAGCGCCCTTTTTGAAAGATTACCGGTGGATTATGCGACAAGCCGCGCCTGAGAGAGCCGAAACGAGATATTAACCGTCTCAAAACGAAGCAGATCCTGCGAATCAGCCCTTTTCCGCTCAATGCGCCGTCTGTGCCGGAACCCCTCCCGCCTGAGCAGGACCAGGCTGGCTGGCGAGATCATCAGCCTCAGTCCATTCGATCCCCACAGTGGGTGCTGCCAGCGCCCGTTCCAGAACCTCATCGACATGGCTGACCGGAATAATCTCCAGCCCATCGAGGATATTCTTCGGAATTTCCACCAGATCCTTGCTGTTTTCTTCCGGGATAAGCACCGTGGTGATGCCGCCTCGAAGGGCTGCCAGAAGCTTTTCCTTGAGCCCGCCGATCGCCAGGACGCGACCGCGCAAGGTGACCTCGCCGGTCATCGCCACCTCAGCCCTCACCGGAATGCCGGTGAGCGTGGAAACGATCGAGGTGACCATGCCAATGCCCGCCGATGGGCCATCCTTGGGCACGGCGCCTTCGGGCAGGTGAATATGGACATCCTTGCGCTGGAAGATCGAAGGCTTGATGCCATAGGCGGGCGCACGCGCCTTGACGAAGCTGAACGCGGCCGAGACGCTCTCGTTCATCACCTCGCCCAGCTTGCCGGTGGTCTTGACTGAACCCTTGCCCGGAACAGTGACGCTTTCGATGGTCAGCAATTCGCCGCCCACTTCGGTCCAGGCAAGACCTGTGACCGCGCCCACCTGCGCCTCGCTTTCCGAGACGCCATGACGGAATTTGCGGATACCGGCATAATCGCCCAGATTTTCGGGCGTGATCTCAATGCTTGCCGTTTTGCCTTCAAGGATCGAACGCAGGCTCTTGCGCGCCAGCCGGGCAATCTCGCGCTCCAGCGTGCGCACGCCGGCCTCGCGGGTGTAATAGCGGATCAGATCGCGCAAAGCCGGTTCGGACAGGGTGAATTCGCCCTGTTTCAGCCCATGCGCCTCGATCTGCTTGGCGATCAGGTGGCGCTGCGCGATTTCGACCTTTTCATCCTCGGTATAGCCTTCCAGCCGGATGATCTCCATGCGGTCCAGCAAGGGCTGCGGCAGGTTGAGGCTGTTGGCCGTGGTCACGAACATCACGTCCGAAAGATCATAATCCAGTTCGAGATAATGGTCCTGGAACTTCGCGTTCTGTTCTGGGTCGAGCACTTCGAGCAATGCCGACGCCGGATCGCCGCGGAAATCCTGCCCCAGCTTGTCGATCTCGTCGAGCAGGAACAGCGGGTTGGAGGTGCCCGCCTTGCGCAGATTCGCTATGATCTTGCCCGGCATAGAGCCGATATAGGTGCGCCTGTGGCCGCGAATCTCG
>CAZWEY010000134.1:1174-6576 GCA_964632055.1 uncultured Sphingomonadaceae bacterium | reverse complement strand
AGATCAAGGATCGTGACGATATTGTCGGCAACGCCACCCGCGTCAAAGTGGTCAAGAACAAGGTGGCCCCGCCGTTCAAGCAAGTCGAATTCGACATCATGTATGGCGAAGGCATTTCCAAGATCGGCGAAATCCTCGATCTCGGCGTCAAGGCCGGGCTGGTCGAAAAATCGGGTGCCTGGTTCAGCTATGACAGCATCCGCATCGGCCAGGGCCGTGAAAATGCGAAAACCTATCTCAAGGAAAATCCTGAAGTTTGCGACAGGCTGGAAGCCGCCATCCGCGGCCGCACCGACCAGGTCGCCGAGGAGATGATGACGGGCCCGGACGCGGAAGACGACATCTGATCTTCAAGAAGCGCCACGGCGCTTGATGAAATGAGGCCGGAGCAGGCGCCATGAAGGCCCGCTCCGGCCTTTTTCCTTTCATGACGGTTCCTGACGCATTATTCCGGTACAGGTCCTGAAAGGCAGCAGGGCTCAAGGATGCTTGCTCGACTGAATGATCGCACAGGTCGCAACAGGGTTTGGGGAACAGGGTGACAACAGGAACGGAATGGCGGGAGCAGGTTGGCAAGGTCTGGGCTGGCAATGCAGCCATCACCGACCGGGCCTTTTCAGGCCTGACGCAGACATTGCTGGAGAGGCTTGCCCGGGCAGAAGGCGATTGCATCGTCGATATTGGCTGCGGTGCAGGAGAGCTTACTCTCGCATTAGCGCGCTCCCGGCCTGCTGCTCGCGTCACAGGGCTCGATATTTCTCCCGACCTGGTCGAAGCTGCAAGGCAAAGAGGCGCCAACCTGGCCAATGCCCGCTTCGTTCTCGGCGATGCGGCCTGCTGGCAATCCGATGATGCAGTCGATTTGTTCGTTTCGCGTCATGGCGTCATGTTCTTTGACGATCCGGTCGCAGCCTTTGCCAGTCTGCTGGCTCAGACTTCGCCTTCCGCCGAGCTGGTTTTTACCTGTTTCCGGGACGCCAGGCTCAACCCTTGGGCGACAAAGCCGCTGGAGATTCTTGGTGCTGAGGCACCTTCCGACCCCACCGCGCCGGGGCCTTTTGCCTTTGCCGAGGAGGAGCGCATCCGTTCTATCCTGATGAAGGCCGGCTGGCGCGACATCACTGTAGAACCGGTCGATTTTGCCTTCATAACCGGGATGAGCGAAGATCCGGTCGCCGACTCGCTCGAATTCTTCACGCGGATAGGCCCGTCGGCCAGATTATTGCGCGATATGGATGAGGCCGCCCGTGCCGAGGGGGTTTCGAACATCAAGCGCTGGATTGAACGCCATGGCGACAGGACATTGGTTGCGTTTCCCGCTGCTGCATGGATGGTTGGCGCACACCGGCGATAATCGGTGATTTAGCGCGGAACCGGCTGCTTTACAGACTTGTCCGCGCCATGCGGACCGCCTAATCGCATCGCATGCAATCGACCAATGATATCCGCCGGTCCTTCCTCGCCTATTTCGCGGGCAATGGCCACGAAGCCGTGCCGAGCGCTCCCTTGGTGCCGTATAACGACCCGAGCCTGATGTTCACCAATGCGGGCATGGTCCCGTTCAAGAATGTGTTCACCGGGCTGGAGAGCCGGAGCATCCCGCGCGCAGCCTCATCGCAGAAATGCGTGCGCGCTGGCGGAAAGCACAATGATCTCGACAATGTCGGCTATACTGCGCGCCATCACACTTTCTTCGAAATGCTGGGGAATTTTTCCTTCGGCGATTATTTCAAGGAAGAGGCGATCACTCTTGCCTGGAATTTGCTGACGAGGGAGTGGGGCCTTTCGCCAGAGAAACTCACGGCAACGGTCTATCACACTGACGACGAGGTATTCGATCTTTGGCGCAAGATCGCGGGTCTGCCGGAAGAACGCATCATCCGCATCGCCACCAGCGACAATTTCTGGTCGATGGGCGATACCGGCCCTTGTGGCCCGTGCAGCGAAATCTTCTACGACCATGGAGAGCATATCCCCGGCGGCCCTCCCGGCTCGCCCGACGAGGATGGCGACCGCTTCATCGAGATATGGAATCTCGTCTTCATGCAGTTTGACCAGCAGGCTGACGGCAACCGCATCGCATTGCCGCGCCCGTCGATCGACACCGGCATGGGGCTAGAGCGGATCGCCGCCGTCATGCAGGGCGAGCATGATAATTACGATATCGACACTTTCCGCGCTCTGATCGCCGCTTCCGAAAGCCTGACCGGCGTCAAAGCCGAAGGCGAGAGCCGCGCCAGCCACCGCGTGATTGCCGACCATCTGCGCTCGACCGGCTTCCTGCTGGCCGATGGGGTGCTGCCTTCGAACGAGGGCCGGGGCTATGTGCTGCGCCGCATCATGCGCCGCGCCATGCGTCATGCGCATCTTCTGGGCGCACGCGATCCGTTGATGCACCGGCTTGTGCCGGCATTGGTGACCGAGATGGGCGCCGCCTATCCCGAACTGGCCCGCGCGCAGCCCTTGATCGAGGAAGTGCTGGAACGCGAGGAAACCCGTTTCCGCCAGACTTTGCACAACGGGCTGAAACTGCTCGACGAAGCGACAGTGAATCTGGGCACGGGCGATAGCCTGCCCGGCGACACCGCCTTCCGCCTTTATGACACATACGGCTTCCCCTACGACCTGACCGAAGACGCCCTGCGCGCCCGCGGCATCGTCGTGGACCGGGAGGGATTCGATGCGGCGATGGCTGCGCAAAAGGCCGCCGCGCGCGCCGCATGGAAGGGATCGGGCGAAGCCGCTTCGGGCGAAATCTGGTTCGATATCGCCGAGCGCGAAGGGGCCACGGAGTTCACCGGTTACACATCGACTCATGGCGATGGCCGGGTCGTCGCCTTGCTGCGCGACGGTGCTGAAGTAACATGCGCCAGCGAGGGCGACGAGGTGATCGTGCTCACCAACCAGACGCCATTTTATGGCGAAAGCGGCGGGCAGAGCGGCGATTGCGGGACGATCAGCACCAATGATGGCCTGCGGATCGATATTGCCGACACGGCCAAGCCGCTGGGCCGCCTGCATGCCCATCATGGCAAGGTCATCTCCGGTCGCCTTGCCGTGGGCGATACGGTGCACCTCAAGGTGGATGAGGGCAGGCGCAATGCGATCCGGGCCAACCACTCGGCCACTCACCTGCTTCATGCTGCTCTGCGCAACCGGCTTGGCGCGCATGTCACGCAGAAGGGCTCGCTGGTGGCAGCAGACCGGCTACGCTTCGACTTTTCTCACCCCAAGGGTCTGGATGCCGAAGATATTGCGGTGATCGAGGCCGAAGTGAATGCCCAGATCCGCGCCAATGACGAGGTTTCCACCCGGCTGATGAGCCCTGAGGACGCGATCGAGGCAGGCGCCATGGCGCTGTTCGGCGAGAAATATGGCGACGAGGTCCGTGTCCTCGGCATGGGGCGTGCGGGCGATAAAACCTATTCGGTGGAGCTGTGCGGCGGCACGCATGTGCGCGCGCTGGGTGATATTGGCGTGTTCCGCATCGTTTCGGAAAGTGCGGTGAGTTCGGGCGTGCGGCGCATTGAGGCGTTGACCGGCGAGGGCGCGCGAGCCTGGCTGGTCGAGCGCGAGGAAGCGCTAAAGGATGCCGCCAGCCTCTTGCGTACCACGCCTGACGAGGTGACGTCGCGCGTGGCGGCTCTGCTCGATGAACGCAAGAAGCTGGAGCGCGAGCTTGCCGAGGCGAAGAAAGCTCTGGCGCTGGGCGGATCGGGCGGAAAGCCGGAAGCGGCAGACGAACAGGTCAATGGCGTGACCTTCTCAGGCCAGGTGATCGAAGGGCTGGATGCCAAGGATTTGCGCGGCCTGCTCGATCAGGCCAAGCAGCGCATGGGTTCTGGCGTGGCGGCGGTCTGTGCAGTGAATGAAGGGCGCGCGGCCTTTGCGGTAGCGGTGACCGACGATCTGACGGCGCGTTTCAGCGCGGTCGATCTGGTCCGTGCCGGTGTCGAGGCACTGGGCGGCAAGGGCGGCGGCGGCAGGCCCGATATGGCGCAGGGCGGTGGTCCTGATGGGGCAAAGGCGGCGGATGCCGTCGCGGCGGTAAGGGCTGTGCTGGCCGTCTGAGCGCCTATTGCGCGGTTGAGCTGGTTTTCAGCTTGGGCATGAAATCCAGTTTGCCAAGTTCCTGAATTTGCGCCCGGAACTCGTCACGTTTTTCGTGGATCGACACGATCACCGGACCCATCGCAACGCCAAGGTCCACCAGAACCGCTTCGGAGAGTTGCAGCGAGGCTTCGAGTGTCTCGGGCACCGCGTGGCTTGCGCCAGCCTGATAGAGTGCGGCAGCATGTTCGCCATCGCGTGCGCGAGCGATGATCGGCAGCGCAGGAAATGCCGTGCGCAGCTTGCGCGTCAGCCTTTGCACCAGCACAGGCTCGTCCATGGTAATGATGGCAGCGGGTGCATGTTCCAGCCCCATCCGCTCCAGCCGTTCCATCCGGGCGGCATTGCCATAGATCGCTGGATAGCCCTCGCGCCGGGCCGCTGCGACAATATCGGCATCGGAATCGATCGCGACATAGGGCTTGTCATGCACGGCCAGCATGTCGCCCACCAGGCGCCCGACACGGCCCAGCCCGATGATGACCACCTTGGGTTCGGAGCCGTCCAGAACGGTTTCCTTCTCGTTTGCGGGCGCCTGCTCGATCTTGCGCGCGATAAACCGCCCGAGCATGGCCAGCAGCGGGGTAACGGTCAGGCCGATCGCGGTGACGATCTGCCAGAACTGTGCGGTGCCGGGCTGGATCAGCAGGGCCTGAGTAGCGGCGGCCAGCACGATCAGCGTGGTTTCCGAGGGGCTGGCCATGAGAATGCCGGTTTCCATCGATGTTCCCCGCCGCGCTCCCATCATGCGCAGCAAGATGGCGGTGACCACGGCCTTGATGACCAGAACGCTGATGGTCGCAAAGAGAATGGTGCCCAGATTGTCCCATAGCGTCATGAGGTCGACACTCATGCCCACGGTGATGAGGAATACCCCCAGGGCCAGGCCCTTGAAGGGCTGGGTGATGGTTTCGACTTCGGCATGATAATCGGTTTCGGCAATCAGCAGGCCGGCAACCAGCGCACCCACGATCGGCGAAAGCCCCACCGCCGAGGTGACCAGGCTGGCGGCGATGACCACCAGCAGGCTGGCGGCCAGGAACAGTTCCGGACTTTTTGTGCGCGCCGCCTGGGCAAACAGGCGAGGCAGAACGATGCGACCGATCAGCAGCATCCCGATGACCACCAGCGCGCCGACCCACAGGGTCCAGACAAAGCCGCCCACGGCATCGGTCTGGGCATAGGGGGCCATGGCGCCGAGCAGGAAGATGATCGGCACGATTGCGATATCCTCGAACAGCAGCATGGACAGCGCTGCGCGGCCCACCGGCGTTTGCGTGCCGGATATTGGC
>CAZWEY010000134.1:0-1164 GCA_964632055.1 uncultured Sphingomonadaceae bacterium | reverse complement strand
CCAGCGCGGTAGAAGAGAGCGCAAGGGCAAGCCCCAGAGCCAGTGCGCCAGTCCAGTATTGCCCGATCATGGTAAGGCCAGCGGTCAGCAGGGCGGCAATGATCAGCAATTCGAGGGCGCCCAGCCCGAATACCAGCCGCCGCATCGACCAAAGGCGGTTGAAGGACAGTTCAAGCCCTATGGTGAAGAGCAGCAGGATGATGCCGAATTCGGCAAAAGGAGCCAGCCCTTCCGGGTCAGTGATGGTCACATGGCTGAGCCATGGATAATCGAACACCAGCCGCCCCAGGCCATAGGGGCCAACCAGAAGGCCGACCAGAATGAACCCGATGATCGGCGTGATGCGAAACCGGGCGAATATAGGAATGACAAGGCCCGCAGCCCCAAGGATCACCAGCGCATCCGAGATGAGGGGAGACGAAAATTCAGTGGCCATGATGCAACGCTACGTTGCTACCGTGTCCTTGTCACGAGCGCAGTTGCAGCATTTGCAAACAAAAAGGCCCCGGACGATGCCGGGGCCTTGATTGTTGTCACAGGGCAATGGGCTGAAGCGTTCAGGCCATGGCCTTTTCGAGGTTCTCGACGATTGCCTCGAAGAACTGCTCGGTGGTCATCCATGCCTGATCCGGCCCGATCAGCAGCGCCAGATCCTTGGTCATCTTGCCGCTTTCGACCGTTTCGATGCAGACCCGTTCCAGCGTCTGGGCGAATTTCACCACTTCGGGCGTATTGTCGAACTGGCCGCGATACATCAGGCCGCGGGTCCATGCGAAGATCGAGGCGATCGGGTTGGTCGAGGTCGCCTTGCCCTGCTGGTGCTGGCGATAATGGCGGGTGACGGTGCCATGCGCGGCTTCAGCTTCCACAGTCTTGCCGTCGGGGGACATCAGCACCGAGGTCATGAGGCCAAGCGAGCCGAAGCCCTGTGCGACAGTGTCGGACTGGACGTCGCCATCGTAATTCTTGCAGGCCCAGACGAACTTGCCGCTCCACTTGAGGGCAGAAGCGACCATGTCGTCGATCAGGCGGTGTTCGTAAGTGATGCCCTTGGCTTCGAACTTGGCCTTGAACTCGCTTTCATAGACCTCTTCGAACAGATCCTTGAAGCGGCCGTCATAGGCCTTCATGATCGTGTTCTTGGTCGAGAGGTAGACCGGCCAG
>CAZWEY010000133.1:0-6625 GCA_964632055.1 uncultured Sphingomonadaceae bacterium | reverse complement strand
CCAGAACGTCCATTTCACGTTCGTGAGCCGCTGCTTCGATTTCCGCCATCTGGAAACCCTCTTCGATGGCTTGCACTGCTCCACCCATGTCGTCGATTCGAGCGATGTACTCCCAGGCCAAACGCTCCACTTCATCGGTGAGGCTCTCGACGAAATAGGAACCCGCAAGCGGATCGGGCGTGTCGGTGATGCCGCTCTCGTATCCGATCACCTGCTGGGTGCGCAGAGCGATACGCGCAGCCTCCTCGCCCGCACCATGGGCCGCGCCATAGAGCACCATGGCCGCCAGCGCTGGCTCCATGGGCAGTTTGGCGAGCATGGACCCGTGTGGCGTGATCCGGCCTTCGCCATCCAGTGCGCCCAGGGCTTGCAGCCGGTCGCGCGCAGCTGCCAATGCCGCATCGGGCATAGGATCAAGCCATGGCAGCGCCTGCGGATCGCCCGCCCCCCATTGCGCGAGCGCGAGGCTAAGCGGGGCAAGGTCAGCGATGGTGATTTCGGGCGGATCGAAGCTTGCGCGCCCGGCATGGGCGGCCTCTTCCCACAAACGATAGGCCACGCCCGGACCCTGCCGCGCAGCACGGCCCGCGCGCTGAGCCGCTGCGGCCTGGCTGGCGCGGGTAGTGACTAGATGAGTCGTGCCTGCCGCAACATCGAAGTGGGCGTGGCGCGCAAGGCCTGAATCGACCACCACCGAAACCCCGTCCAATGTCAGCGAAGTTTCGGCTATGGCTGTTGCCAGAACAATACGGCGCCGGCCTTCTCCATCGCGCCGGATCGCGGCGCGCTGTGCCGCTGGATCGCATTGGCCATGCAACGGCAGGACAAGTGCCGATGCGAGCTTTTCCGCGAGCCTCTCCCTCACCCGCTCGATTTCGCCGAGCCCCGGCAGGAAGGCCAGAATATCGCCTGTTTCCTCGCGCCATGCCGTCAGAATGGCGCTGGTCATCGCATCCTCGATGCGCAATTCCGCGCGCGAACCGAGCCATTTGATCTCCAGTGGCCAGGCCTTGCCTTCACTTTCCACCACCGCCGCGTCCGGCCCCAGCAGCCGGGCAAAACGCGCGCCGTCTATCGTTGCCGACATGACGCAAATGCGCAGGCCCTCTCGCAGGACAGACTGGCTTTCGATCGCCAGTGCCAGCCCCAGATCGCTGTCGAGATGGCGTTCATGCGCTTCGTCGAACAGAACCGCGCTGACACCCGACAGTTCCGGATCATCCAGAATCGTGGCGACGAAAATGGCCTCGGTCATCACCAGAATGCGCGTGGCGGCAGAGCGTTTGCTGTCCATCCGGGTGAGATAGCCGACCCGATTGCCCACGCTTTCTCCCAGCAGCTCGGCCATGCGTTCGGCAGCCGCGCGCGCCGCCACCCGGCGCGGCGAAAGGATGATGATCGTGCCGGTGCACCAATCCTCGCCCAGCAAGGCAGGCGCGACAGCGGTGGTCTTGCCTGCACCGGGCGGTGCTATGAGGACAGCGGAAGGGGCCTTTTGCAAAGCCGCCAGGAGTTGCGGCAGAACGGCATGGATCGGCAGAGAAGGCGGCACGGCGGATATGGCTGCCCCCCGGCTCAGTAGCCTCGACTGACCGCAAACAGGGCGGCCTGCGTCATCGCCGCGCGCGCCTTGCCATCGGGGAAGATCGAGATCGCGTGGATCGCACGTTCGGCATAATGGCGCGCCCGCTCACGCGTGGCGCGCACCGCATCATGCTTGCGGATCAGGCTGACCGCATGGGCCAGATCCTCGTCCTCGTTGCGGAAACCGGCGATCGCCTCCTGCCAGAAACGGCGTTCTTCGTCATTGCCGCGCGCATAGGCGAGGATCACCGGCAAGGTCATCTTGCCCTCACGGAAATCGTCGCCCCGGTCCTTGCCCATTTCGGCGGCGTCCGAATCATAATCGATCGCATCGTCCACCAGCTGGAAGGCGACGCCCAGATTGCGGCCGTAATCATCCAGCGCGCGCTCCTCGGACTCTTCGCGCTCGGCCACCACGGCCGCGATGCGACTGGCTGCGGCAAAGAGCGCGGCTGTCTTGGCGCCGATGATATGGAGATAGCGTTCCTCGCTCGTCTCGATATGGCGTTGCGCGGTCAGCTGGTCGACCTCGCCCTGGGCGATGATGGCCGATGCGCCCGAGAGGATTTTCAGCACCTTGAGGCTGCCATCTTCGACCATCAGTTCGAAGGCGCGTGAAAAGAGGAAATCACCGACCAGCACAGTGGCCGGATTGCCGAACACGATATTGGCGGTTTCGCGGCCCCGCCGGGTTTCCGATCCATCGACCACATCGTCATGCAGCAGCGTGGCCGTGTGAATGAATTCGACCGCGGCTGCGAGCTTGTGATGGCGCGTGCCCTGATAGCCCACCAGCTCGGCACCGGCCAATGTCAGCATGGGCCGCATCCGCTTGCCGCCGCCAGCAATCAGATGGCCCGCAAGCGCCGGGATCAGCGGAATTTCGCTCTGCATCCGGTCGAGGATGACGGCGTTGACGCTGTTCATGGCGGTGGCGGTCAGCGAGAGAATAGGCGCAAGCGACGCCTCGCTGCGGGGCATGGGGATGACTTCGGCGCTCATGGCCGGGCCATGGGACGATGCATCCCGCTTGGCAAGCAGTGAATCGTCCTGATAGGAGGCGATCATGGCAACTGACAGCACATCTTCCGGGCAGGCAGCGGGCGACGACCCGAAGCTCGCCTCTTTCCGCAAGAGCATCGACAATATCGATGCCGCCCTCGTTCACATGCTGGCGGAGCGTTTCCGCATCACCAAGGCGGTGGGCGAATACAAGGCGACCGCCGCCCTGCCCCCTGCCGATCCGGGGCGCGAACAGCGGCAGGTTGAGCGGTTGCGCAGGCTGGCGGAAGATGCTGATCTCGATCCCGAATTCAGCGAGAAATTCCTGCGTTTCATCATCGACGAGGTGATCCGCCACCATGAACGCGCCAAGGCGGCCAAAGGCTGAGGCGGGCCTAGCTCAGCACAATGATCACCACCCGGCGATTCTCGGCCCGCCCATCCGGATCGGCATTGGGCGCAACCGGCGCATCTTCCCCGTAGGAAACAGTGGTCATACGCTCGGCTGCCAATCCTTGCCCGGCGAGATAACGCCGCACCGCTTCGGCCCGGCGCAGCCCCAACCGCTGGTTGAGCCTGGACGAACCGACCGAATCGGTATGGCCCTGAATTTCGAGATAGGCTTCGCGCTGGTCGGCCCGAAGTTCTGCGACAAGGTTCAGCAATTGTTCGCGCACGGCAGGGCTCAGGCTGAAACGCCCCGTCTCGAACCGGGCTGCATCATCGGCCAGCACGACCGAATAGGCGACCTTGTTGTCGGCCAGCTTGCCCGACGCGATGCCGCGCTCGAGCGCATCGCGGCTGGACTGGTCGAGAAGGGCTGCGCGGGCAGGGTCTAGGGCTGGGGCCGGGGCTGCCGCGACCGGCAGCGGCGCGTGCGAGGACGCACAAGCCGCAAGGCTTGAGCCCAGCGCTGCCACGGCAACCAATCTGTCGAATCGCACCCTCTGCTCCCCAATTTCCGATGGTCGAACCAGACTGGACCATATAGCTGAACCAGCCCTGGATGAGCAGGGGCGGTCAGCCGCTAGTCGATCAAACGTTCAGCAAAGACGATGAGCAGGGCTTCATGCGGCACGCGGCAGTTCGAGACGGACCATCAGCCCGCCCAGATCCTCGCTTTCTGCAAGGCTGACCCGTCCGCCATAGATTTCCGCCACATCACGCACGATTGCAAGGCCAAGCCCGGTGCCAGGCTTGCCCGAATCGAGCCGAGCACCGCGATCGAATATGCGGATGCGCTCCGCTTCGGGAATGCCCTGCCCGTCATCCTCCACAGTGATCAGGCAATCATCCGAACCCGGCTCGGCATCCACCGTCACAAACACGCTGCCACCGCCATATTTAGCGGCGTTTTCAACCAGATTACCGAGAATTTCGTCGAGATCCTGCCGCTCCATCACCACCGCGCTTTCGCGGTTGCCGGCAATGTCCAGCCGCACCTCGGGATAGAGCCTTGCCACCGCACGGTGCACCGCATCCGCGCTCTCGAAGACAATAGTGCGCGCCTGGCCCACCGCCCGCCTGCCGACAGCACGCGCACGGGCCAGATGATGATCGACCTGACGGCGCATCACGGCGGCCTCGCGGATCACCGTCGGGGCAAGGTCCGGCGCATCGGCAGTGGCTGCGTTCATCACCACGGTAAGCGGAGTCTTGAGCGCATGGGCGAGATTGCCTGCATGGGTGCGGGCTTCTTCCGCCTGTTTTTCGGTATGCTCCAGAAGCGCGTTCAGTTCTTCCACCAGCGGCTGCACTTCAAGCGGCAAGGGCTCGCTCACCCTGTTCTCGCCCGCTCCGCGCACCCGCTGGATCGCGCGACGGACCCTGCGCAAGGGCAGCAGCCCATACCAGTTCTGCACCACAGCCAGCAGAAACAGTCCTGCGCCAAGCGAGGCGAAGCTCCAGGCAAGAATGGATCGGATCTGGCTGATCTGGGAATTGAGGTCCGCTCTGCTTGCCGCCACCACGAACAACCAGGGCGTAGCGCTTCCCGGAAGCAGGATCGGCCTCTCGATGATGCGCAAGGGCTCGCCGGGAAACTGGAAACTGTCATAGATGCGCGGCTCGGCGCCTGCTTTCGCATCAGGCACCGCGATGGAACGATCCCATAGCGAACGCGACGGGAAATCCTCGTGCCCATTGCCGCTGATCTGCCAGTAAAGCCCGCTATTGGGTTCGAGAAACCGCTGGTCGCCCAGCGGGCGATTGAAGAACACCTCGCCATCCGGCCCGATTTCTGCGGCGCCGATCATGGCGGTCAGCATATATTCCAGCTGCTCGTCGAAATTGCGGGTGATGAGATTGGCAAGCGTCCGGTCGAGCGCAACCCCGCCGACCAGCAGCAGGATCGTAATCCACCCTGCCGCAATCAGCATCATGCGCCGCGACAGGCTTCCTGTATGCGGCTTTCTTTCGGGCGCTTTGCTCCAGCTCATGAAGGGGCTTGCCCTTCTTATCCGCGTCCGGGACCTGCCGGATCGTCAAGGCTGTAGCCAAGCCCGCGAATAGTGGTGATGACATCGGCGCCGAGCTTTTTGCGAATGCGGGTGACGAACACCTCGATCGTGTTCGAATCGCGGTCGAAATCCTGATCGTAAATATGCTCGATCAGCTCGGTCCGGCTCACCACCTTGCCCTTGTGATGCATCAGGTAGGACAGGAGCTTGTATTCCTGAGCGGTCAGCTTGACCGGCTCGCCATCCAGCGTCACCCGGCCCGAGCGCGTATCGAGACGCACATCGCCCGCCGTCAGTTCGGAACTGGTATTGCCCGATGCGCGGCGGATCAGTGCCCTCAGACGGGCGATCAGCTCTTCGGTGTTGAACGGCTTGGCCAGATAATCATCCGCGCCCGCATCGAGGCCAGCCACCTTGTCGGACCAGCTGTCGCGCGCGGTGAGCACCAGCACGGGAAATTTACGTCCTTCGCGCCGCCACATGCCCAGAACGGTCAGCCCGTCGATCTCCGGCAGGCCAAGATCGAGAATCACCGCGTCATATTCCTCGGTCGAGCCAAGGAAATGCCCATCCTCGCCATCGGTAGACAGATCGACCGCATAGCCGGTCTGTTCCAGCGTGGATTTCAGCTGCTGGCCGAGGGTCGGCTCGTCCTCGACGATCAGAATGCGCATGAGCCTGTCCCCTGTATGGCATGATGCAATGATGCGGTTTCGCGATTTAGTTGCGGCTTGCGGGCGGTCGCGTCAAGCCATGCCCCTGAAGTCGCGGTCAATTCGCCATTAATCCGAACGCCTGAGCACGCGGCCGGTGCGCGCGTCGACATCGAGCCAGACAACGCGGCCTTCACGGATGAATTTCAATCGGTAGGCCATCGCTGCCGGATCATATTCCGGGCCAAGATATTTGGAGCCCCGCATCCTGGGCAGGATCGAACCTTCGATTTCGCGCAAGGAACGCACTTCGCCTGCCCGCATATCCTCGCGCACCCGCCCCTGATCGTCGCGCTTGGCATGGACAGGCATTGCGCCCGCGGTTGCGAGAACGGCAAAGCTGGCGATCAGCAAAGAGAAGAGTGGTTTGCGCATGATGCCTTTTGACTAAATCGACCGGCTTGAACAAGAAGTGAATGCCGCGCACATCGGCCTGCAAGCTTCTTTGCCCTGCCGCTGGACCCCGGAGCATGCAGGCGTTAGGGGCAGCCGCCATGGCGGAAGCACCAATATTGAGCTGGGAAGGTCTGGGCCTGATCCAGGGCGGCCGATGGCTGTTTCAGGATATCGACCTGCATATCGGCCCGCGAGACCGGCTGGCGCTGATCGGCCGCAATGGCGCTGGCAAGACCACCTTGCTGCGGCTCATCAACGACCAGATCGAGGCGGACCGCGGCAAACGCTCCATCCAGCCGGGCACACGCATTGTCATGCTTGAGCAGGACCCGTTCTTTACTGGCCATGACACGCTGATGGATTTTGCCCTTTCCGGCAAGGATGCGCCTGCCCGGCACGAGGTGGAGGCGATTGCAGGCCAGCTTGGCATCGACATGTCCCGGCCCGCCGAAAGCGCCAGCGGAGGCGAGC
>CAZWEY010000132.1:0-6626 GCA_964632055.1 uncultured Sphingomonadaceae bacterium | reverse complement strand
CTGCCGGGCATCACCGAAAGCGGCAAGATCTTCGCGGGCGTCGATCTCACCCGCCAGCCGCTCCCGGTCGTGCCGACCGTCCACTACAACATGGGCGGCATCCCGACGAATTATCACGGCGAAGTCATGACCATCGGCGCTGACGGCAACCCGGAAACGGTGGTGCCGGGCCTGTTCGCGGTGGGCGAGGCGGCCTGCGTCTCGGTCCATGGCGCGAACCGCCTCGGTTCCAACTCGCTGATCGACCTTGTCGTGTTCGGCCGCGCCACTGGTCATCGCCTCAAGGAACTGATCAAGCCGGGCACCGCGCATAATTCGCTGCCCAAGGATTCGGCCGATCTTGCGCTCACCCGCCTCGACCATTTCCGCAACGCCAAGGGCGGCTCGCCCACGGCCGAAGTGCGCATGGACATGCAGCGCACCATGTCCGGCCATGCCGCCGTGTTCCGCACGGATGAACTGATGGCCGAAGGCAAGGTCAAGCTCGCCGAGACCTACAAGCGGATGGAGGACATACACGTCTCCGACCGTTCGCTGATCTGGAACTCGGACCTGATCGAGACGCTGGAGCTGGACAACCTCATCAGCCAGGCCAGTGTCACCATGCATTCCGCGCACAACCGCAAGGAAAGCCGCGGCGCCCATGCGCATGAGGATTTCCCCGATCGCAACGATGGCGAGTGGATGAAGCACACCGCCACCTGGTTCGAAGGCTGGGGCGGCAAGGGCGGCGCGGTCAGGATCGACTACCGCCCGGTGCACGAATTCACGCTGACGGACGATGTGGAATACATCAAGCCTAAGAAGCGCGTTTACTGACGCGTTTCAAAGCGAGACAAGCAGGGCCGGGGCGCAAGCTCCGGCCTTTTTGTTTGGGGCGCTCAGGGCGCTAGCGGCGCGGGGACTGGTTCTACCATCGCGGGTTGCGTTGCGGTTTCTGGTGCTGGCTGCAACGGCTGGTCCGTGCTGATGCGCACGCTAAGCACCTTGATCTGTGGCTCCAGCATCTGGCCGCGCATCACCCCCTGGCCAAGGGTCGGGGAGGTGGGCGCATCGAAGATTTTCCGGGCAACGTCCATTCCGGCGACGACATGGCCGAACACGGCATAGCCGGCCCTGCTTTCGGCATCGGTGGCGTCCGGTTTGGCGTCCAGCCCGGTCATGTCGGATATCATGATCGAGAAATCGGCGGTCGCGGTGCCGGGGGCGAAGCGGGCCATGGAAAGGGCGCCGGCCTTGTGGGAGAGGCCGGTCTGGCTGGTCGGTTCATGCGCGATGGGAGCAAGAACCTTGAGCGGATTGCCGCTCAGCCCGGTCTGGATCAATCCGGCAGGCGTATCGCCCCAATTCAGCCGCATGGCGCGGTAGAACGCCATGCCGTCAAAGCGGCGCTTGACGGTATAGCGCAGGAAATTGCGCGAAGTGACCGGCGCGTGTTTCGCATCGAGCGCCACGGTGATCGTGCCCAGCTCCGTATTGATGTCGACATGGACGATGTCGGGCAGTTGCGCCGGCGGCTCTGGCGAGGGGGGAGGGCGTTTGCGCGGGCGGGCAGCCTCGCCCTGGCTCGCCAGGAACAGCAGCGGCGCACAAAGCAGCGCCCCCCAGAAAGTGCGGCGTGTCAGCGCCATCGCAACATCTCGCGATTGAGCTGGTCGACGTTTGTCACGCCCATCAGCTTCATGCCCCGCTCGATCTCGTCTTTCAGCAGACTGATGGCGCGTTCCACGCCAGCTTGCCCGGCGGCGGCCAGCGCATAGAGATAGAGCCTGCCGCCCGATGCCGCCGTGGCGCCCGCCGCCAGCGCTTTGAGCGCATGAGTGCCGCGCCGCACACCGCCATCGCAGATGATCTCGATCTGGCCGCCCACCGCATCGACGATTTCGGGCAAGGCATCGAAGGGGGATCGGCTGCCATCCAGCTGGCGGCCGCCATGGTTGGAGATCATGATCGCATCCGCCCCTATCTCCACCGCGCGGCGCGCGTCGGCCGCGCTCATCACGCCCTTCAGGGCAAAGGTGCCGCCCCAGTCTTCCCTGATCTTTTCGACCATCTTCCAGTCCATCGACTGGTCGAGCATGGTGTTGAAATAGCCGGCGATGGAGACCGCCTCGCCGGTCCCTTCGGCGACATGGGTGTCGAGATTGGGCAGGGCGAATTTTTCGCGGAAAACATAGTCCAGTGCCCAACGCGGCTTGAACGCATAGGAAAGCGCCGAGGACACGGTAAAGCGCGGCGGGCTGGTGAAACCGCTGCGGGCGCAGCGTTCGCGCTTGCCGGCAACGATGGTGTCGACGGTCAGCGCGATGGCGTCGAATTTGGCGGCCTTGCAGCGTTCGATCATGGAGCGGTTCAGCCCCTTGTCCTTGTGGACATAGAGCTGGAACATCTTGGGGTTGTCCCCCATCGCGCCCACTTCTTCGATCGAAACGGTGGCCAGGCTCGAAATGCCGAACCACAGGCCGAATTTCTGCGCCGCGCGGGCAACGGCGCGTTCCCCCTGCCAATGGAATACGCGCTGCAGCGCAGTGGGCGAAAGGACCAGCGGCAGCGCGCTCTTGCGGCCCATGATGGTGCAGGAGGTATCGATCGTCTCGACGCCCGCCAGTACGTTGGGAACAAGGTCCGCATCGGCATAAGACGCGGTGTTGCGCTGCCTGGTCAGCTCGTCATCGGCGGCGCCGTCGATATAGTCGAACACCGGCCAGGGCAGGCGTTGCTTCGCAAGAAGGCGGAAATCGTCGATATTGTGGCAGTCGGATAGTTTCATGCAGCATGGCTAGCAAATGCGGCCATCATGGCAAGCAGCGAGTTACTTCCTCTTCCTTGCGGGTTCGGCTTGTGCGGGGCTGAATTCTCTCAACAGCGATCGGGTTTCCTCGTCGGCCGGGCTGGCGGGGTATGGGCAGCCCGCCTTCTGGCCAAGACCTTTCAGATATGCCCGGCGCATCATGCCCGCCATCACCAGCCCGGCCATGCGATGACGCTCTGAATTGGCTCCCGATGCTTCCCGGATCAGCCCGCGAAACGGGATCAGCATGCCCACGACTTCGCGCCCGACAGAACCTGCCGTGATCTTCCGTCTGGCCTTGTCGGCCAGGTCGAGATCTTCGCCAAGAACCTCGTCCAGTGCGACGATCTGCGCGGTCACCTTGTCGCAATAGGAGCTGGCGTCCCCGGTTTGCAGTCCCTCCTGATTATAGGGATCGTCTTCAAGGTCCAGCAGGATGGCGGGATATTTGCGATCCTTGAGGTTGAGATCGTCAACCGGCGTGGTGGCCACGTCTCCGGCTGTAATCGTCTTGTCGGTCAATACGCGCTGTCTGGATTGCTGCGGCTGCAGGTCTGTTGCCGCTGGCCCGTCATCTTCCCTGTCGCTTGCCTGCAAGGGAGACGAGGCCGTATCGTTGGGCTGTGACCCGGTGGAGCGAAGGGCTGTTTCAGGCGATGCGCAGGAACACAGCAGAGCAAGAACAGCGCTAAACCGGGCCGTTGCCAAAGGTGTCACACTGGCCCCCATCTGCGCTGTTCAGGCCGCGGCGCAACCAGTTCATGCGCTGCTCGCTGCTGCCATGAGTGAAGGCGTCTTCCATCGGCCTCTGGCCTGCATTGCGCATCAAGGTGTCATCGCCCACCGCATGGGCGGCCTTCAGCCCTTCTTCAAGGTCGCCCGGCTCGATCCGCTGCTTGTTGAGCGCGGCCCACACGCCGGCATAGCAATCGGCCTGCAATTCCAGCCTGACCGAAAGCTGGTTGGCCATGCGCGGATTGCGCTGCTGGGCAGCGCGGACCTGCTCGGAGGTGCCGAGCAGGGATTGCAGATGGTGGCCATATTCATGCGCAATGACATACATGCGGGCAAAATCGCCGCCTGCGCCGAGCTTCTGCTCCATCTCGCGATAGAAATCGGTGTCGATGTAGATGCCGCCATCGCTCGGGCAATAGAACGGCCCCATGGCGCTTTGCGCAGCGCCGCAGCCGGAACTGCCCGATTGCGAATAGAAATTGAGCACGGGCTGTTCGAAACGGGCGCCCGCATTGGAAAGCAGAGGTTTCCAGGTCTTGTTGAGCGAGGCGAGCGTATCGCAGGCCTCCTTGCTCATCGCATCGATAGTGCAGCTTTCGGCCAAGCTGGAGCCGCCCTGGGCGCTTGGCTGTTCGACCATTTCGCCACTCGCTAGATTGGCCAGCATCTGTTGCGGATCGGCGCCGAACACGAAAATCCCGATCAAGGCCATGATGATCGAACCGATGCCGATCTTGCCTCCGCCGCCAATGCGAATGCCGCCGCCCCTGCCGCCGCGCTGATCGCGGACCCTCAGATCGTCTGCGTCGAAATCGTCAAGCCGCACTGGAAGTCCTTTGCCAAGCCTCGTATGGTCGCATCATGGCCGGCGGGTAAAAGAACCGGCAAGGATGTTTGGAACGGCACCTTAATATCACAATCGGCAAGGAGTCGACCATGTTCCTGAAAACAAAGCGTGCTCTGGTTACCGGCTCCACTTCCGGCATCGGGCTTGCTACCGCACGCGCGCTCGCCGGGGCAGGGGCCGAGGTCGTTATCAACGGCTTTGGCGATGCAGATGCAATCAGGGCTATCCTTGACGAATTGTCCGGGACGAGCGGCCAAAAGGCGACATTCGTGGAGGCTGACCTCACCCGCCGCGAGGGGGTCGAGCAGATGATGGCGGGAGCAGGGGGGGTCGATATCCTCGTCAACAATGCGGGCATGCAGCATGTTGCGCCTGTGGACGAATTCCCGGTGGAAAAATGGGACGCAATCATCGCTCTCAATCTTACCGCCGCCTTCGATGCCTGCCGCCTTGCCTTGCCGTATATGAAAGAGGCAGGCTGGGGGCGGATCATCAGCACGGGTTCCGCGCATTCTCTCACCGCATCGCCTTTCAAGGCAGCCTATGTCGCGGCCAAGCATGGTCTTGCAGGCCTGACCAAGACTCTGGCACTGGAACTGGCCGAAACCAATATCACCGCAAACATGATCAGCCCCGGCTATGTCTGGACCCCGCTGGTCGAAAACCAGATCCCCGACACCATGGCGGCGCGCGGGCTGAGCCGCGAGGAAGTGATCAAGGACGTCATGCTGGAGCGGCAACCTTCCAAGCGTTTCGTCCAGCCGGAAGATTGCGCGGCGATGGCGCTGTTTCTGTGCCGCGAGGAAGCGGGCAATATCACCGGGGCCAATTACAACATCGATGGCGGCTGGGTGGCGCAATAGGCCGCAGCATGTGGGGGCAGGGCAAGGAAATTTCTCCACCCCCTAGCAGTTGCAGCAAAGCGCGGTTACATGGGCCGCCACGAATCTTCCGGGCTTAGCCCGGCAACACACATGGTGGCGCTCATGGATATCCCGACCGGCCTGACATTCGACGACGTTCTGCTGCGTCCGGGTGAAAGCGATATTTTGCCCAGCCAGGCCAACACATCGACCCGGCTGACCCGCGGTATCGCGTTGAACATCCCCATCCTGTCTTCGGCCATGGATACGGTGACCGAGGCCGACATGGCGATCGTCATGGCCCAGCTTGGCGGGATCGGCGTGCTGCATCGCAATCTTTCCGTTGCCCAGCAATGTGCTGCGGTGCGCGGGGTGAAACGCTTCGAAAGCGGCATGGTGGTGAACCCGATCACCATCTCGCCCGATGCGACACTGGGCGAAGCGCAGGGCCTGATGCAGGCCAACCGCATCAGCGGCATTCCCGTGGTGGAGCAGGGCGGCAAGCTGGTCGGCATTCTGACCAATCGCGATGTGCGCTTTGCCGACAATCCGGCGCAGCCCGTGCGCGAATTGATGACGCATGACAATCTGGCGACGGTGCGCCCCGGCGTCAGCCAGGAAGATGCGCGCCGCCTGCTGCATCAGCGCCGCATCGAAAAGCTGCTGGTGGTTGACGATGACTACAAATGCATCGGCCTCATCACGGTCAAGGATATCGAAAAGGCGGTGACCTATCCCGCCGCGACCAAGGATGCGGCCGGAAGGCTGCGCGTTGCGGCCGCCACCACGGTCGGCGACAAGGGTTTCGAGCGCACCGAGGCGCTGGTCGACGCCGAATGCGATGTGATCATCATCGACACCGCACATGGCCATAACCGCGAGGTTTCCCGTGCGGTGGAACGGGTGAAGAAATTGTCCAATGCGGTGCAGGTCATCGCCGGCAATGTTGCCACTGCCGAAGCGACCCGCGCGCTGATCGATGCAGGCGCGGATGCGGTGAAGGTGGGCATCGGCCCAGGTTCGATCTGTACCACGCGGATTGTCGCAGGTGTCGGTGTGCCCCAGCTCACCGCGATCATGGAAAGCGCCGAAGCGGCAGCGGCAAGTGGCACCCCGATCATCGCCGATGGCGGATTGCGCACATCGGGCGATGCAGCCAAGGCGCTCGCGGCAGGCGCCTCCAGCGTGATGATCGGATCGCTGCTGGCGGGCACCGAAGAAGCGCCGGGCGAGACGTTCCTCTATCAGGGCCGCGCCTACAAGGCCTATCGCGGCATGGGCTCTGTGGGCGCCATGGCGCGCGGCAGCGCCGACCGTTATTTCCAGCAGGACATCAAGGAAGATCGGAAGAGCACACGTCTGAACTCCAGTCAGACGTGTGCTCTTCCGA
>CAZWEY010000131.1:0-6651 GCA_964632055.1 uncultured Sphingomonadaceae bacterium | reverse complement strand
TCCCAGCGGCCCCAGCACGGCACGGCGCAGCGCGGAGGGCAGCATCGCGCGCACCGTTTCCTCGCGCGCATGGAAGCGCTGGCGGCGATATCCGGCAAAGGCCTCGTCCGCGCCATCGCCCGACAAGGCCACCGTGACGCTCTGGCGGGCAAGCTGGCACACGCGCCATGTGGGAAGTGCGGAGGCATCGGCGAAGGGCTCGCCGAACATGGCGACGATATGGTCCAGTTCCTCGAAATCGTCAGAGCCGACACTGCGTATGGAATGATCGGTCCCGAACCGCTCTGCAATCGCTTGCGCATAAGATGTCTCGTCCAGCTGCGCGACATCGAAGCCGATAGTGCAGCTGCGGACCGGCTCGCGGCTCGCTTCCGCCATCAGCGCGACCACGCTGGAACTGTCGACCCCGCCCGACAGAAACGCGCCAAGTGGCACATCGGCCACCATGCGCGAGCTGACCGCATCGCGCATCAGATGGAGCAGATGGGCCGACAGGTCCTCGGCGCTGCCCTTGTGGCGCTGTTCGAAGGAGACATCCCACCATTGCACAGGTTCAGCAGGCGGCACATCGTGGCGCAGCAGCCGGTGATGGCCCGCGGCAAGCTTTTCAACGCCCGCAAAGATCGCGCGGTGATCGGGCACATAACCCCAGGCGAGATAATCCTCGATTGCCAGCGGATCGATATCGCGCCGCAGCAGCGGATGGGCTGCAAGCCCGGCGAGTTCGGAGGCAAAGGCAATGCTGCCATCGCTCAGTTGCGCCATGTAAAGCGGCTTCACCCCCAACCGGTCACGCGCCAGAAACAGGCTGCGGCGGTCCAGATCGTAAAGCGCAAAGGCAAACATGCCCTCGAGATGGGCAAGGCAATCCACCCCCCATTGCTGCCATGCAGCGAGAATGACCTCGGTATCGCCTTCAGTGCGGAAACGCGCCCCCAGCGCTGCCAGTTCGCGGCGCAGCTCCCGGAAATTGTAGATCTCGCCATTGAACACGATGACCGCGCGGCCATCTGCCGAATGCATCGGCTGAGGCGATCCGGCCAGATCGATGATCGACAAACGGCGATGGCCCAACCCGACGCCCGGCGCCGTCCACACGCCTTCGCCATCCGGCCCGCGATGAGCCAGCGCATCGCACATGCGCCTGATCCGCGCAGGGTCCACCGGCCTGGGCGTCGCGCAATGGAATATGCCTGCAATACCACACATAATGAAGCGGTTAGGGCCTTTTCATCACAGCGTCCATCCATGCATCCGCCGGACCTGCGGCATCGAGGAAGGCGCGAATGGAGCCGGATGCATCGCCCTTGCCACTGTCTTCGGCAGAAAGGATGAACACGCCAACGGATTGCGGTCGCAACAGCAGTCGGTCCACCAGCGTTGCAAGCTTGAGGCGAACAGGGCTGCCTGTGATCAGGCGACCGCTGCGATAATAGGTTACCGCCAACCTTTTGTCCGCGCCATGGGCCAGCAGATATTCGCTGCGCGCATCGGCAAACTCCGGTCCCTTGCCCAGCCATGCCCAGGCGCTGTCTGGCGGCAGTGCCCCTTCGCCATAATCGCCCGGATCCGCCCTGCCCGCCCCGCCGGGATAGACCGCCATGAACAAGTCGAGAGCACGGCCGGAATCATCGACATAGCGTGCCAGAACCCGCTTGCCGGCCCCTGACGCAAGCGGTTGCCAGGCAGGATTTGCCTGTGGTTTGACCACGCTCCACCCCGCGACCTGGGGTAATTGAATTGCCCCGGAAAGGCTCTCCACCGGCCTTATGCTGGCACTGGCCCAGAAAGCGACCCCGCCTGCAAGAGCCAGCACGCTCAGCAAGGCGGCCCTTCCGGCAATGGCAAGGTGCTCGGCCCTTCCCAGCAGGCGCGAGGCCCGCAATGCATCGGCGTCAATCGGGCTGTCGCCAGCCGGGCGATCGAAGAATGGGCGCGCGGCAAGGCCCAACAGGGCCATGACCAGCGCGAAGAAGAACCAGCCATAGATGATGTGATCGATGCCAGTCGCCGTTTCGGCCCCCACCAGCTGCGCCATTGCGATGGTTGCCCATGCGCGGATGCCATTGGCAAGGATGGGCACCGCCAGGGCAGCCGCCATGAAAGCGGCCCTGCGGCGCCAGTCCTTGAAGCAGAGATGCGCCATCAGCGCCCCAAGCGCAGCCATGGCGACGAGGAATTTCACCCCCGAACAGGCTTCCGCCACCTCGAACAATCCGGCCGGTGTATGAATGAACACCCCGTCGATCTGCGCGGGGATCTGGCTCGCCTCGACAAGAGCGATGACGATATGCGCCGTCACCATCTGCATCTGGGGCACGATTTCCTCGCCAAAGGGGATGGCGAACAGCAGATAGGCCAGGGGAAAGGCCAGCCCCGCCGCTACCCGCGGCCCCAGCAAGGCCAGAACCGCCGCCTGCATTGCCACAACCGCGCCCAGCTGGCGGGCCGTGTTGACCTGCGAGACAACGCCTGCCAGCCACAGCAGCAATGCTCCCGCAAGCAAAATCAGGCCGGGCCACCATGCAACCGGGACCAGCCGGGCCAGCTCGCGCCTGCGCATCTCCACCAGCCAGGCGCAGATGGGCAGGATGAAGATCATGTGATTATAGGTGGAACTGGTCAGCCATTGATGCGCCATCTCTGCCCAGTCGGCAGCGAAGAGCGCGATGAGGAAAAGCCAGCCAACCCCCAGATGCAGCAACGAACGCCGCCAGCCTTCGGGCAGATGGCGCCATGCATTGTGCGCAAGGGGTGGAAGGGCCAGATCAGGCAGCGACATGGCCTGCCTCCGTCCGGATGGATAGCCCAAGCAGCTCGTCCAGCCCTGCCAGCACACCGTCCCAGCTATAGGCTTGTTTGACAAAGGACCGCGCAGCCTCGCCCATCCCGCGCGAGGCCTGGCGATCGCCGATCAGGCGCAGCGCATGATCCGCCAGTTGCTCGTCGCTCGGGCCTATCGCAAAATGGGTGCCATCGTGCCCGGAAATTCCCGTGGCCGCCCCTGGGCTCAGCACCACCGGCAAGGCCATGGCCATGGCTTCGAGCACCTTGTTCTGCACCCCGCGCGCAATATCGAGCGGGACCAGCGCCAGATCAGCCGCGGCCAGAAAGGGACGCATATCGGGCACCCCGCCCCACACTTTGCAGCCATTGACCCCATCGACCGCGCGCACCGCCTCTGCCGGATTACGCCCGACAATGTGGCATTGCGCTTCGGGATAGTGCCTGCGCACCAGCGGCATGATGTTATGCGCGAGCCTTTGTGCGGCCGCGACATTGGGGGCATAGTCCATCTGACCGGTGAAGATGATTTGCGGTGCCTGTGCGGCAGACAGATCGGGATGAGGCTGTGTCCGGGCAGGATCGAAGAAATCGCAATCTATGCCATTGGCAATGGCGCGAATATCCGCTTCGGCGCCGCCATCCAGCCTTGAACGAAACAGCGCCGCTTCTTCTGCGCTGATAAGCAGCGTATGGTCTGCACGCATGGCCAGGCATTGCTCTTCGGCACGCAACAAGCGGCCCTCGCGCGCATCGATCCAGCGGCGCGGGCCATGGCCGGTTTGCGCATAGGCCTCGAACTTGGCGGAATCGACATCGACCAGATCGACGATCAGCCGTCCGGTCCATCCGGCAGGGACATATTGGCCCATCTGGCCGGAAAAGACATGGATCGTGTCGATCGCCTCGCGCTGCAGGGTCTCATCTACCCAGGCCTGCAGAGCCTTGTCGCGGAAGGCGGCAAGGCTGACCGTCTCGCGCCGCGCCAGAGCCAGCAGCCCCGCCAGAGGCACAGGCAGGCTGCGCCGTACAAGGCAATGGCTGGCGGCGATATGCACCAGTTCCGCCTCCTGCGCCATGTCGGCCTCGTCATCGGCAAGGCATCCGACATGCACCGGAGCGATTCCTGCCAGATGTTTCAGGAAATGGTGCGAGCGGATCTTGTCGCCCCTGTCAGGCGGAAAAGGAATGCGATGGGCGAGAAACAGAATGCCGCCACTCATCCCAGCCCCCTGGCGATGAGCGGGCCAAGCCGGTTGGCGAGCGGCATGGGAAGCCGTTTCCATGCCGCGATACGGGCGGCGTGGCGCGGGCTTGTCGGGTCGACATCGCGCGGCTCGGCACCCGGTGCATGCCAGCTGGCATAGGAAAGCGGCTGCGGCTCGAAGCCCCAGTTCTTCTTGAAATGGCAGGCCCCGCTGCCGGTCTTGGAACGGCCGAAATCGAAGCGGGTGCAGCCACGCGAGCGGGCATGGCGCATCAGCTCGTAATAGAGCACATCATTGGCCCTGAGACCGCGCGCGGCAAATATGCCGCCGCCCCAATAGGGCATCGCCGCGCCCCGGTCATAGAAGGAGAGAACGCTTGCGACCGGCTGTTGCTGGCGGAAAATGGTGAGGATATCGGCCTCGTCCCCGAAAAGATCGAGCATGGCATCGAACAGGCTGCGCGGAAAAACCGGCGTGCCCAGATTGCGCACGCTTTGCCCATAGCAATGGACGAAGGCGGCCCTGTGAGCCTCGCCGCTGCCAATGCGGACCTCTAGATCATTGCCCAGTCCCCGGCGCACCTCGGCGCGCTGCTTGCGCGGTATCGCCAGCAGCTCGGCCTCGTCATCAACCGCCAGATCGCGCACGAAACCGCAATGCGATCCGCTCTGGACCTTCCAGTGGAACGGGGCCGACCCGCCCCGCATTTCGACCGAGGCACATGACAAGCGCAGCGCCAGTTCCTCAGCCATTTCACAAAGCCGTAGCGTGATCGCTTCGCCTTCGGCCAAAACCCCGCCGCCAACGCCAAATCCGCTGGAGACCAGCGCCCGGCCGAACAGAGGCGAGTGAATTTCGCTGAGCGGGAGCCAGCCCGCCATGCTGCCTGCCCTCTCGGCCACCAGCCCCATCGCCCGTTGCCCTGTGCCGCGTTCCACAGCAGACAGCCAGCGCGGGCGGTGAAACAGGCTGCCTTCGGGGTGTTCGGCAACAAAAGCCTCGATCCGGGCGGTTTCAACCGGGCACGAAAGATCCGCCAGGCGCACCGTTGGCGCCAGTGCGGCAAAAGGGGCGTTCATTGCGCGAACTCCATGCATCGCAGGCTTTCGATGGCTGCAATTTCGTCCATCCGGCCCCAGCAAAAGGCACGCAGCAAGCGGCGCAGCTTGCCTTCCATGCGGCCAAGCCCGGTGTAATGGCGCAGCCGCGAACGCAGCGGCGCATGGCGCATGCGGGGCTGGCCGGGATCCACTTCCCATGGGTGGAAGTAGAAGATCGCGGGCCGCTGCTCATGACGGTTGACCTGAGCTATGGCCCAGCGGGTAAAGCCATAGGGCAGCACCCGGAAAAACCCGCCGCCACCCGCCGCCAGCCGCCTCTGGCCCAAAAGTGCAGTCGTCACCGGAATTTCGACCAGCGGCGCATCGGCCAGCGGGCGAAAGGCAAAGCGCGGCGCATCGGACCAGCCATAATGGTCATGCTTCACCGGCGCGACGCTGGAACTATAGGCATAGCCCTGTTCCGCCAGTTCTTCGAAGGCCCAGGGGGTGCGGTGATCGATCGAAAAGCTCGGCGCGCGATAGCCGCTGACGCCTGCGCCCGCCGCATCCTCGATCGCCTTGCGGGCATCGGCAATATCGCGCGCAAAGGCTGAGCGGTCCATGGTGAACACGCGGGCATGGTCCCAGCCGTGGCTGGCCAGCTCGTGTCCGGCATCGGCAATGGCACGGACCAGAATGGGGTAACGCTGCGCCACCCAGCCAAGGGTGAAGAAGGTCGCGCGGACATTCTCCTGCGCAAACAGATCGAGAATGCGCCGGACATTGCCTTCCAGGCGTTGCGGCAGGCTGTCCCACTGCTCCCTGTCAATCACCCGTTCAAAGGCGCCGACCTGGAACCAGTCCTCGACATCGACCGACATGGCGTTTGCCATGGGGCTGCCAAAGGCCGCCGCAGCGAGATGCTGCGCGCCCCTGGCCTGCGAAGGCATTTCCAGCACGGCAAGCTCCTCAGGCGGCGTAGCGCCGGGTTTCGTCGCCCTCGATCCATTCGATCAGCGTGGTCAATGTCTGACGAACGGTCATTTCCTGCTCGTGCAGCTTGGCTTCGAGCTGAGAGATGCGCGCCGCCATGGCATTATCCTCGCGTTCATTATCAGCCAGCATTTCCAGCAGACGCGCGACTTCCTGTTCCAGCTGAGCAATCCTTGCCTCACGCTCTTCGCGTTCGGCTTCCAGTTCGGCCTCTGCCACAGGGTCCAGCACAGGTTCAGGCGGGCGAGCCGGTTCGGGATGGCGCAGCGGAGTGATCGGCATCGGTGCGCGTTCCGCCTTGGCCATCGCCTTGGGTGCTGCTTCGGGGAAAGCATTGTCGCCATCCATCTCGGACAGCACCGCGTGCAGCATCACCGCATCGATCCGTGCGCGCTGTTCGACCGCACCCAGCAGAAGCAGGCGATTGGCGACCAGATTGACCCGGCGCGGAATGCCGCCTGTGGCTTCGTAAAGCTCGGCAAAGACGCGTTCGTCGAAGGACGGGTTGCCCTGCCAGCCGACCAGCCCCAGACGGTGCATGATATAGGCCTTCACTTCGGCCAGTTCCATCGGCTCCAGATGATGCGCCGCGATCACCCTCTGACGCAGCTGCTCCAGCCCGGGAT
>CAZWEY010000130.1:0-6661 GCA_964632055.1 uncultured Sphingomonadaceae bacterium | reverse complement strand
TCGGCGACCTGGTCCAGAAGACCGAGGCCGAGATGCTCCGCACGCCGAACTTCGGCCGCAAGTCGCTTAACGAGATCAAGGAAGTCCTGAGCTCGATGGGCCTGCGCCTCGGCATGGACATCCCTGGCTGGCCGCCGGAAAACATCGAGGAAATGGCCAAGAAGCTCGAACAGGAGCTGCTGGGTTGATTTACGGGTAGCGTCAGGGCATTCGTCCTGACCTTGCGGAACCAGCCCGCTCCCCTCCCAATCACCCGATAATTTCACCCTGTCGGGTGGTTGGGAGGGGGAGCGGGCCGGCACCGCCCCGACCGAGAGGTCGGAAAAGAACGGGTGATGGCGGCGACCCTGACAGCCGCCGGGACCGGGCTACCTGATACGGGCCCCTTACGAACGGAGTAAAACACATGCGTCACGGTTATTCAGGCCGCAAGCTTCAACGCAAATCCGGCCACCGCACGGCCCTTCTGCGCAATATGGCTGCTGCTCTCATCAAGCATGAGCAGATCACCACCACGGTGGCCAAGGCCAAGGAACTGCGCCCCTATGTCGAAAAGCTGATCACGCTGGCCAAGCATGGCGGTCTGTCGAACCGCCGCCTGGCTCATGCCCGCATCCTCGATGCAGCGCAGGAAAAGAAGCTCTTCGAAGTTCTGGCTGACCGCTACAAGAGCCGCGAAGGCGGTTACACCCGCGTTATCAAGGCCGGCATCCGTGCTTCGGACGCAGCCCCCATCGCGATCATCGAACTGGTCGACCGCGACACCGCCGCCAAGGGGCAAGACAGCGGTCCGGTGCAGAGCGAAGAGGATTTCGCCGAGGCTTGATTGCCTGAGCGTTCCCAGTCAAATATTGAAAAGGCGGTTGCGATTGTTACATTCGCAACCGCCTTTTTCTATGGAGTTGACCGGATGCCAAGGCTGGCGCCGTTATTTCTGGGCGCAGCCCTGTTGCTTGGCCTGACCATGCCTGCATTTGCCGCACCAGCCTATCCCGAGACCCGCCGTGAACCGATCGTTGAGGAGATGTTCGGTGAACAGGTGGCCGACCCCTATCGCTGGCTGGAGGACGATGTTCGCTCCAGCCCGGAAGTGGCCGACTGGGTCGCCCGGCAAAACAGGTTCGCCACCGGCTTTCTGGCGAATTTGCCTGCTCGCCGCTGGTTTCATGACAAGATCGGCTCGCTGCTCGATTTCGAGCGCTATTCGATCCCGGTAAAAGCCGGGAAGCGCTATTTCTACCGCCGCAATTCCGGTTTGCAGAATCAGGCGCAGCTTTTCGTGCGCACCGGCCTTGGCGGCAAGCAGCGCCTGCTGCTCGACCCCAATCTCTGGGCGGCGGACGGAACAGCGGCGCTCGATGCGTGGAAGCCCAGCCCCAATGGGCGTTATCTCTTATACAGCGTGCAGGAAGGCGGCAGCGACTGGCGGCGGCTTCAAGTGCTGGATGCCAAGAATGGCAAGCCTCTGGATGACAGGATCGAATGGGCCAAGTTTACCGATCTTGCATGGGTAGGCGAGGAGGGATTTCTCTATTCGCGCTTCCCGACGCCGGAAGCGGGGACCGATTATCAGGCGCTCAACTATAATCAGGCCATCTATTTTCACCGGCTGGGCACCCCGCAATCGGAAGACCGTCTGATATTCGCCACGCCGGATCATCCCGAACGCGGCCATGTCGCCGAGGTTACTGATGACGGGCGCTGGGCGGTCATCACCAGCAGCGTGGGCACCGACGCGCGCCATGAAATCCATCTGGTCGACCTTGCCCTGCTGGACAGCGAAGGTTGGCATGCCCGGCCGCTGATTACCGGCTTCGACAATGCGTGGAACCTGATCGACGGGGTCAATGGAGCCTTGTGGTTTTCCACCAATCAGGATGCGCCGCGCTATCGCATTGTCGCCATCGTGATGGACCAGCCGCGCCCGCGCTGGGTCGAGGTTGTGCCGCAACTGACCGAGACCATAGACGGTGCCGCGATCGTGGGCGGCAAGCTCATCGTTTCCTATCTGAAGGATGCGGCGTCGCGGGCGGTCATCTTCGATTTTGACGGTGGCGAGACCAGGGAAATTGCGCTTAATGGGCTTGGCACCGCGGCCGGTTTCAAGGGCAGGCCGAGCGACCCGGAGACTTTCTTCAGCTTTACCAGCTTCAACCGGCCCGAAGGGATCTACCGGATGGATCTGGCGACCAGCAAGACCGCTCCTTTTGCGCTGCCCCGGCTCAATTTCGATCCTGATATCTATGAAACCGAACAACGTTTCTACCCATCGAAGGACGGCACACGCATCCCGATGTTCGTTGTGCGGCGCAAGGAGGCCGCTAAGGCGGGAAAGGCACTGCCCACGCTGCTCTATGGCTATGGCGGGTTCGATATTGCGCTGACACCCGGCTTTTCCGCCACCCGCATGGCCTGGCTGGAGGCGGGCGGGGCCTTTGCGCTGGCCAATATTCGCGGCGGCGGCGAATATGGCAAGCCATGGCATGATGGCGGCAGGCTGGCCAACAAGCAGAACGTGTTTGACGATTTCATCGCCGCCGCCGAATATCTCAAGCGCGAAGGCATCACCACGAAGCATGGGCTGGCGATCGAGGGGCGTTCCAATGGCGGCCTGCTGATGGGCGCCGTGGTCAATCAGCGGCCCGACCTGTTCGATGCGGTTCATGCCTCTGTAGGCGTCATGGACATGCTGCGCTTCAACCGCTGGACGGCAGGGCGCTATTGGGTGGATGATTATGGCGATCCCGGCAAGGAGCAGGATTTCCGCGTGCTGCGCGCCTATTCTCCCTATCATAACATTGCCGATGGCAAGCCCTATCCGGCCATTCTGGTGACGACCGCGGACACTGACGACCGCGTGGTGCCCGGCCACAGCTTCAAATATGCCGCCGCCTTGCAGGCCGCGAACATTGGCGACAAACCGCATCTCATCCGCATCGAAACGCGCGCTGGCCATGGTTCGGGCAAGCCGACCGACAAGCTGATCGAGGAAGGGGCCGATGTGCTGGCCTTTCTCGCCCAACATACAGGCCTCGCGGTGGGCGGGGAGATTGTTCATAAAAGTTCGCAATAATATGAACAATCGCTGTCACCGAGGTTCAGCACCGCCTCACAAGCCATGGCCTAGACCATCCTCACAAGGGGTTATTCCACCCCCGTGAAAGAGGATGACGACCATGACGACCTTTACCAAGACCCTGGTTGGAACCCTCGCCACCGGTGCGCTGGTGATGGGTTCCGTTTCTCCCGCCATGGCCCGCGACGGGCGCGGCGACGGCATCGGCGCTGGCGAGATCATTGCCGGTGCGCTGATCATCGGCGGCATCGCCGCGATTGCCGCATCGGCGTCCGACAAGGACCGTCATGACGATGCCTATCGTCATGGTCGCCATGATCGTGACGATCGCTACGGCAGCTATGGTCATGGATCTTCGCGCAGCGCGGTGGACCAGTGCATCCGCATGGCCGAACGCGATGCCAGCCGCCATTCCTATGGCCGGGCCAATGTCACCGATATCCGCGATGTTGAGCGGATCAGGGGCGGCTACAAGGTCAAGGGCCGGATCGCGGTCAATTCCATGGGCCGCAGCTGGCGCCATGGCGACAGCCGCTATGGCCGGGGCTGGGATAATGATTATCGCGGCTGGAACGACCGCTATCGCGGTTATGATTCCGGCAAGTTCACCTGTGAGGTCCGCTATGGCCGGGTGACCGATCTTGACTACAAGGGCATTCGCGGCCTTTGACCTGTCTCCAGAGGAAAAGCGCATTGCAGCCCGGCTCATGGCGAGCCGGGCTGCTTTCCTTTCGGTCGCAACTGGCATAGCTCCGATGCCAAAGGAGCATGCATGACCGACCGCAAAGCGCGCATGGCGCCCGCATCAAAACCGCTCGATGCGCAAGTGCAGGAGCTGATCGACCGGATCGTGCCCGAAGGCGAGCCGGATTTTGCCCTGTTCACCACCATGGCGCGCGATCCGCGCCTGTTCCTGCGCTTTGCCGGGCGCGGGCTGATGGGCAAGGGCAATCTTACCATGCGCCAGCGCGAGATCATCGTCGATCGCGTCACCGCGCAATGCGGTTCAGAATATGAATGGGGCCTCCATGTCGCCTTTTTCGGCGACAGGCTGTTCGACGAAGCGCAGCTCCGCTCGCTGGTCCATGGCGGGCCGGAGGATCCCTGCTGGAGCGAGGAAGACCGCATCCTCATCCGGGCGTGCGACAGCCTGCACGAAAGCTGCACTCTCAGCGACGAACTATACGCACAGCTGAGCGCGATATTGTGCGACGAGGCGATTATCGAGGCCTTGATGCTGGCGGGCAATTACCGCACCGTTGCCTATATCACCGAAGGGCTGCAGCTGCCGCTGGAGAGGTTCGGCAGGCGTTTCCCGGCCAGATAGCAAGAGAAGGGGCGAGAGGATGAGCAACGGCAATCAATTTGCAGGACAGGTCGCCATCGTGGTTGGCGGCGGCGCGGGTATCGGCCGCGAATATTGCCTTGCCCTGGCCCGCGAAGGCGCGAGCGTGCTGGTGGCAGGCAGGGGCGAATCGGCGGCCAGAACCGCAGCCGACATCCAGGCCGAAGGACTGATTGCCGAGGTATGCATCGCGGATATCCGAGAGGGGCAAAGGATATTCGAGACTGCGATGCGCGCTTTCGGCAAGGTCGATATCCTGATCGTCAATGCCGGGATCCTGCGCGACAAGACCTTCCTCAAGATGAGCGACACTGACTGGGGCGAGGTAGTCGACGTTCATTTCCAGGGCACGCGCAATTGCGCCCAGGCGGTCTGGCCGCACATGATGGAGCGCGGTTCGGGCCGTATCCTGCTCACCGTTACCAGCGGTGTCGTTTACGGCAATTACGGCCAGGCCAATTACATCGCCGCCAAGAGCGGGGTGATGGGCCTGACCTATACTCTGGCGCTGGAAGGGGCGCGCAACGGCATCAAGGTCAATGCCATCGCCCCTGTTGCCACCAGCGCGCTGACCGAAAATGTTTTCACCCCCGAACTCCATGCCGCCCTGCCTCAGGCCGCTGTCGCTCCGATCGCGCTGGCGCTGGTTCACAGGGATTGCCCGGAAAATGGCGCTCTGATCGAGGCTGGCGGCGGCTTTGCGGCCAAGTTCCGGTGGGAGCGTTCGGGCGGGCACCGCTTTGCCGAAGGCGAGCGCGACGTTGCCAGCATCCTTGCCCAATGGGACAAGGTCGCCGATTTCGACGAGCGTGCGGATTATCCGACCAGCGGCCGCGACACGCTGTTTGCCTGTGCCGGGGATGCGGCGAAGGGTGGCTTCATCCCTGCCGCCAAACAGGGCGCGGTGAAGAAGGACTGACCGCCACGGGATAAATCTGGTTTAGCCTGCCGCAAGGCTGGCACGGATAATCCCGTTGCAATAGAGTGGCTTTGCTTGGCGACTCGGCTTCAAGGGGGTGTCCCGATGGCTTTATTCCTCTCTCGTTCGGCTCTTTCCCGTTCCGCCAGCATGGCGTCCTGCGCGGCCCTGCTTTCCATGGCGGCTGCTCCGGCTCAGGCGGCTCCGGCTCAGGCGGCTGGGCTGCCTCATGCGGGGCAGGGCGGTTTGGCAAGTGCGCAGATGCCGGCCCCTTCGGGCTGGAGCGTGGAACAGGAAACCGCCCATCGGCATCGCTGGGGCGGGTATCGCGGCTATCGTGGCTATCGCGGATATGGCGGCTGGGGCCGTCATCACCATCATGGCGGCGTCGATGCGGGCGATGTGCTGGCCGGAGTGCTGATCATTGGCGGCATTGCCGCCATCGCCAGTGCGGCGAGCCGCGACAGCCAGCGCCGCCGGGTGGAAACCGATCCGAATGGCTATCCCTATCGCAATGATCGCAACCGCGACTGGGAATATCGCTATCGCGAAAATTCGGGCAGCGATTACCGCTCTGGCTCGGCCGATCGCGGTCTCGACAATGCGGCCGATATCTGCGCCCGCGAGGTGGAGCGGACCGAGCGGGTGGACGAGGTGAATGGAGTCGACCGCACCGCCAGCGGATGGCGTGTTGAAGGCAGGCTGGCCAATGGCCGCGGCTTTACCTGCGAGATCGACAATGATGGCAGGCTTGGCCCCGTCAATGTCGATGGCGCGCGCGTTTCTGGCGCGGATGCCGGGCAATGGAACGATGAAGCCTATGCCCGCGCCCGCGCCGAACAGGATGACAACCCCAGCGCTTGAACAGCTTTACCCGCACAAGGCAGGCGGGCCGGTCACATGTGGATCGGCTTGCCCCTCACCGCCATTGCCGCTTCCTTGACCGCTTCGGAATGAGTGGGATGGGCATGGCAGGTATAAGCGATATCTTCCGATAGAGCGCCAAATTCCATCGCCTGGGCGGCCTGGGCGATCATCGTGCCGCCAACCGAAGCGATGCACCACACGCCCAGCACGCGGTCCGTTTCGGCGTCCGCAATCACCTTCACGAAACCGTCGGTGTCGCGATTGGTCTTGGCGCGGCTGTTGGCCATCATCGGGAACTTGCCGACCTTGATGCTGCCGCGCTCCTTGGCCTGCTCTTCGGTCAGGCCGACGCCGGCGATCTCGGGCATGGTATAGACGACGGAGGGGATCACATCGTGGTTCACGATGCCGATCTGCCCGGCGATGTTTTCGGCAACCGCGATGCCTTCATCCT
>CAZWEY010000129.1:0-6739 GCA_964632055.1 uncultured Sphingomonadaceae bacterium | reverse complement strand
CCAAAGCCCGTCTATCCAGGCGCCCACCGCCGGGTCGGCGAGCAGTTCGAGCTTCATCCGCTCCACCCGCGCCTGCATCGCCGGATCGTGCTGGAGGTCATGAGCCAGTTGTTCCAGCCCTTCTTCCACCTTGCGGCGCAGCGGATGGGCGGGGTCCACCGCGCATTCGGCAAGCAGCTTGTAGATGCCATCGAGCACCGCATTGGCGATTTTGGTGTCGAGCCCGGTCAGCTGGAAGATCCGCGCCGCGCGCCGCGTGATGAGCGAGCGGACCAGTTCCTCGTTTTCCTCCAGCGTATGACCAGTCCAGCGGATCGCGCTTTCCATCACCGCCAGATGCCGCCGGTCGGCAATCGCCGCGCCGATCATCTGGCCGAGCAGCGGAGCGATCTCTATCCGCGCGATCTGGTGGCGCATCCCGGCCTTGAGCAACCCGCCCAGCCGCTGCGGATCGAGCGAGCGCAATATATCGCCCGCAAGCCCGGCTGCGCCGCTATGCAGCCTTGTGTCGCTCCCGCGGGCGCCATCGGCCAGATAGCCGCCAAGCAGCGCCGCCATGTTCATGGCGCGCATCCGGCGGGCAACAACCATGGGCGTCAGGAAATTCTCCTTCAGGAACAGCGCCATGGTGTCCGCGATCCGGTCTTTGTTGACAGGAATGATCGCGGTATGCGGAATGGGCAGCCCAAGCGGACGGCGAAACAGCGCAGTGACCGCGAACCAGTCGGCCAGACCGCCGACCATTGCCGCCTCGCTGAAGGCCAGGACAAAACCCCAGACGGGGTGCATCTCTCTGAAATGACGCGCGACGAGAAAACAGGCCGCCATGAGGAGCAGCATCCCGGTTGCCGTCAGCCGCATGGCCCGCGCCCTGTCAGGCAATCTTGCGGTGCCGGTTGCAGTCAATGGCACGGCCTCACTCGGCGGGAGCGGCCAGGCTGCGCCCGTCATCGCCCGGCCGATAAGTCAGGAAACGTTTGCGCAGCTTGGGGCCAACCCGTTTCTCGAACCCATCGGCAAGGCTGAAGCCTGCCGGAACAATCAGCAGGGTCAGCACGGTGGACAGCAGCAGCCCGCCGATCACTGCCGTTCCCATGGGCGCGCGCCACGACCCGTCGCCCGACAGCGACAGCGCGGTCGGCACCATGCCGGCAATCATCGCCACTGTCGTCATGACAATGGGCTGGGCGCGCTTGTGACCGGCGTCCATGATGGACTCAAGCTTGGAACGGCCCTGCTCCATCTCGATGATCGCAAAATCGATCAGCAGGATCGAGTTCTTGGCGACAATGCCCAGCAGCATCAAAATGCCGATATAGACCGAGATCGAGATCGGCTGGCCAATCAGACCCACTGCAAGAAGACCGCCAAGCGGGGCGAGCAGAAGCGACGTCATGTTGACCAGCGGCGAGACGAAGCGCTGATAGAGTAGCACCAGCACCGCAAAGACCAGCAGGATGCCGCTGACCACCGCGACCATGAAATTTCTGATCAATTCGCCCTGCCACTTGGCTTCGCCCACAGGCGCATTGCCGATACCGCGCGGCAATTTCTGCATCACGGGCAACTTCTGGATAGCCTGGTCGATCGGGCCTTTGACATAGCCATCGGCCAGATCCGCACCGACGAAAACGCGGCGCGCCTGATTATAGCGCTGAATCTGCACAGGCCCTGCGCCAAAGCGGATTTCCGCCACGCGTTTCAGCGGCACGGTCATGCCATTGGCGGTGGGCACCGGCAGGTTTTCGATGGTGGCAATGTCGCGTCGCGCGGCGCGCGGCAGCATGACGCGGATCGGCACCTGGCGATCCGACAGCGAGAATTTGGCGGTATTGCGATCGATCTCGCCCATGGTGGCAATGCGGATTGCCTGGCTGAGCGCGCTGGTGGTGACGCCAAGCTGTGCAGCGAGATCGAAGCGCGGCATAATAACCAGTTCGGGCCGCTTGAGATCGGCATCGAGCCGCGGGGCGACAACCCCTTCGATGCCGCGCATCTGTTCGACAAGCGTCTGGGCTGTGCGGTTCAGCAATTCCGGGTCGGAACCGGTCAGCATCACGGTGATATCGCGACCGGATCCCGGTCCCTGCGACTGCGCTGCAAAACTGACGCGGGCATCGGGGATCTTTTGCAGGAGCGGCGTCAGGCGGCGTTCGAATTCGATGCTCGTCGTGTCGCGATCTTCCCTGAGAGTGATGTAGAGATTGGCGCGCCCTTCACTGACAATCTGGATGACCCGCAGGACTTCCGGTTGTTCCTCGAGAATGGCAATGACCTCGTCTGCGACCTCTTCGGTCTGCTCGATGGTGGTGCCGGGCACCATTTCGATCCGGGCCTGGCTCCAGTCCTGGTTGGCATTGGGCTGGAATTGCTGGGGCATGATGGCGAAAAGCAGGACCGTCAGGGCCAGTGCAGCGATGCCGATCCCCAGCATCCAGATGCGATGATCCAGCAACCGGGCAGAAAGCCTGTCGCGCCAGTCAGGAGAAGGGCCGAGCAGCGCCCGCTTCGCATCAGCGCGGCTGCGATCGAGCGACCAGCGCAACACCGCCATATAGCGGTCCATCAAGCGCCCCTCGCCATGGCTGGCGGCGCCCTTGGCCTCAAGGAAATAGGCAGCGATCATGGGTGTTATCATGCGCGCAACAGCAAGGCTCATCAGCACTGCGGCGACCACGGTGAGGCCGAAATTCTTGAAGAACTGCCCCGAAATGCCCGGCATCAAACCGACCGGCAGGAACACGGCGACAATCGAGAAAGTCGTTGCCATCACCGCCAGGCCGATCTCGTCAGCTGCGTCGATTGCGGCCTGGTAAGCGGTTTTGCCCATGCGCATATGGCGCACGATATTCTCGATCTCGACGATGGCATCATCGACCAGCACGCCCGCCACCAGGCTGAGCGCGAGAAGCGACAGCGTGTTAAGCGTGAAGCCCATCAGGTCCATGAACCAGAAGGTGGGAATGGCGGAAAGAGGGATGGCGATGGCGCTGATGATCGTTGCCCGCCAGTCGCGCAGGAAAAAGAACACCACCACAACCGCCAGAATCGCACCCTCGATCATTGCCTCGATAGAGCTGCGATACTGGCTTTTGGTATAGTCCACCCTGGTGAACAACGCGGTAAAGCTTACACCCGGATTTTCGGCCTGGATACGATCAAGCTCGGCCCTGGTTTCGTCATAGACCGTGACATCGGACGCGCCTTTTGAGCGCTGGACGGAGAAGGTGACGACCTGCCTGCCGCGCAGCTTGGCGATGGTGGTCTGTTCGGCGTGGCCATCGGATACTTCGGCGATATCACCCAGCTTGACCTGCTGTCCGGCGGCAAGCGGTATGCGGGTTTGCGACAGGGCAAGAGCGCTGTCGGCATTGCCCAGCACGCGCACGGATTGCCGCGAGCCAGCGATCTCGGCCCGGCCGCCGGCCGCATCGACATTGATCTGGCGAAGCACCGAATTGACTTGCGCCGCGGTCACGCCATGCGCCTGCATCCGTGCCGGATCGAGCACCACCCTGATCTCGCGTTCCACCCCGCCGCCGCGCTTGACCTCAGCCATGCCGGGGATGGCCAGTAAACGACGCGACACGCTGTCATCGACGAACCAGCTGAGCTGCTCCATTGTCATGTCGGGCGCGGACACGGCAAAATAGCCCATCGGCCCTGCGCCACCCGGCTCCACCTTGTTGATGCGCGGCTCCAGAATACCGTCGGGTAAATCACCCCGGATCTGGTCGACCGCGTTCTTCACCTCGTTCACCGCATCGTTGGAATTGGTGCCAATCGCAAAGAACACGACCGTAGTGCTGCTGCCCTCGCTGGCGGTCGATTCGATCCAGTCGACCCCGTTAATCGAGCGAACCGCCGCCTCCACCTTTTCGGTGATCTGGGTGGTGATTTCGGAAGGTGCGGCGCCGGGCTGCGCGATCGTGACGATAACCGCCGGGAAATCGACATCCGGCGTGTCGTTTACATCCATCTTGATGAAGGAAACGACGCCGGCGATCAGCAGGCCGATGAACAGGATGATCGGCACCACCGGATTGCGGATCGACCAGGCAGAGATATTGCGAAGATTCATGCAGCCAGGCTCAATCGGCTGACTGTCGCACGAGACGCGGTTCCACCTTGTCACCTGCCGAGAGGAAGCCTCCGGCACGCAGGACAATTCTTTCCTTGCCGGTCAGCCCCGATACTATGGCGGGGCCGCGCGCGGTGACAAAGCCCGTTTTCACAGCACGCCGCGACACGATATTCTTGTCGTCCACCATCAGGACATAGCTGCCCTTCTCGTCTGACAGGACTGCTGATTCGGGCAGGATCGGCGCAACGATCGTCCCACTCCTTATCGTCACAGAGGCAAAACCGCCGGGGCGAAGGCCGGGCGCATAGGCAAGCGCTATTCGCGCTGTTCCCAGCCGGGTCTGCGGGTCGATCGTCGGCAGAATCTGCCAGACATGGCCGGTGAAGCTCTGCTCACCTGCGACCGGCGTCACTTCGGCGGCAACGCCCGGTGTCAGAGAGGCAAGGTCCTCCTCGCTCAACCGGGCCAGAAGCTCCATCTCGCCACCCTTGGCGATGCTGAACAGCACACCCGAACCGCCCGAAACGACCTGCCCCGGTTCGACATCGCGTGACAGCAGCAAGCCGCTTGCCGGAGCCACGATGTTCAGCCGGGCGGCGCGGGCGCGCAATTCACCGGCACTGGCTTCGGCCACCTGCACGCGGGCCACCGCGGCATCGCGCGTCGCGCGCAGGCGGTCTATATCGGCTTTGGAAACAAAACCACGCTCAACCAGCTTGAGGCCGCGCTCCAGATTGGCCTCGGCCAGCCGGGCATCCGAACGCGCAACCTCGATCTGGGCCGAGGCCGCGCCGATCTGCTGCTGCTGGACCGAGCGGTCTATCACCGCCAGCACCTGCCCTTGACGGACCCATTGCCCCGGCTCGACCGGCACGGAGACGACCCGTCCGCCCTCCCCGACCGAACCCACCGGCATTTCCCGCCTTGCTGCAAGGGTGCCTGTGGCCTCGATGGTGCCGGAAATACTCGCTGTGCCTGGAACGGAAACGCTGACAACGGGCAACTGGGTCGCTTCTTCATCGCCCGACCCATCACCCCATATCGCGCCGGCAATGGCGGCCAGAACCAGCACGGCGACAAGGCCGATGCCCGCCCGGATGATCAGCTGCCGGCGGCGACTCTGCCCGGCTGATGCAGAGCCATGTTCAGCCGCCTTGTCATCCGCTTCTATTGCGGTCTCGTAATTCATATAACGCAGCACCCGGCCAGCTTGCGAACCTGCGCGGTTCAACATATGCCCGCAGAATAGGCGCTCGGGCAGCTTTACGCCACCTGTATCAGGAATTTAGTTTGCGAAGGCAGAGCCCAAGCGCCAGGGCCCCCCAGCGCGTCATATATGACAATCAATATTTCAGCTGGCGCTCGTAAAGGTCGCGATAATGCTGGATTCGTGTCACACGCAGCCCCTGCATGCCCGACCGGTCGACAGCGCGCTGCCATGAAGCGAATTCTTCCAATGTCAGATCGTAACGCTCCAGCACCTCATCGATGGTCAGCAGGCCGCCATTGACGGCAGCCACGACCTCCGCCTTGCGCCGCACGACCCAGCGCCGCGTATTGGCGGGCGGGAGCGAATCAATCGTCAGGGGTTCGCCAAGCGGGCCGATGACTTGCGCAGGCCGGATTTTCTGGTTTTCGATCATCCCCTACCTCAAATCGCCGCATCACCGGAGCGGGTGACGAGACTGTCAGTGCCATCGACAGCTTTTAATTTGCCTAAACCGGCAAGGTTAACGGCGTGATTGCCATGCGAGAGCAGGGCCAGCCTGCCAGCGGCCATGGGGGCGAAATGACCTTTGCCATCCCTGTTTGCAAGCATTGCGCCGGCCCCGGTCCAAGCCGGAAAGCGAGCCACAAGGTCACGCCATGTGAGCGGACGACAGGCAGGCACAGTTTCCGCGGGCGAGAGGCTGCAGCCAGCCTGCCCTGCGGCGGTGTGGAATGGTTTCATCGTCTCGATCATGGCAATGCTTTTAGCGATGCTCCGTCAAGAACCGGTAAAGCCCGGCTTTACTCATCTTTAGGGATGTCAGCGCCAGGCTTTGCCTCGATCGCGGTCTGGGTGTAGGGCGCAATCCATGGCCGTTTCCGCTCTCTCTGCCCTGCTGCCCGACCCTCAGTCCCTGTTCGATCTTGCCCGCCCTGCTGCCGCAAGCCGGATTGTCGTGGCGATGTCGGGCGGCGTCGATTCCTCGGTCGTGGCGGCTATCGCGGCGGCGAGCGGGGCCGAGGTGATCGGCATCACCTTGCAGCTCTATGATTACGGCGCCGCTACTGGGCGCAAAGGCGCTTGCTGTGCCGGAGACGATATCCGCGATGCGCGCGCGGTTGCCGACCGGCTGGGCATCGCGCATTATGTATTCGACCATGAAAGCGCCTTTCGAGAGGAAGTGGTCGAACGCTTTGCCGACGATTATCTGCAGGGCCGCACCCCCATCCCCTGCATCCGCTGCAACATGGGCCCGAAATTTACCGACCTTTTGCGCATGGCGCGCGAGCTGGGCGCAGATTGCCTCGCGACCGGCCATTATGTTCGCCGTCTGGCCGGCCCCGCCGGCCCCGAGTTGCACCGCGCCGCAGACCCGGCCCGTGATCAGAGCTATTTCCTCTATGGCACGACCATGGAGCAGCTCGACTTCCTGCGCTTTCCCTTGG
>CAZWEY010000128.1:0-6873 GCA_964632055.1 uncultured Sphingomonadaceae bacterium | reverse complement strand
CGAAGTTGCCGTCAATCGCCAGCCATCCCCGATGGGCCGGTCATAGGTGCTTGCGATCGAGAAAGCGGTTTCGCGTCGCTTCCGGGTCAGCGGATCATTGTCCCCCAGCATTCGCAAGGCGCTGGTTCCGTCCGGCGCGCTCAAAACCACGCTGTCGAGGCCGCGCAAGGCCCGGCTGTCGCTGCGCCGCGCGGTGGCATTGAGCGAGAAAAGGCCACCGCCATCGCCGATGCCCTTGCTCCATGTGCCGTTGAAGGTGATGTCGCGCGAATCGTCGATGAGGCTGCGAAAACGGGCCGGGTCGGGATCGGCGGCAATATCGCTGGCTCGCTGCTGCACCACACCGCGCTCGGCCTCGGTCAGCATCGAGCTGTTTTCCACCTCCAGATCAAGATTGAGCCGGTTGGCCCCATCGATCTTGAGGAGCGTGATCTCCGCCTCGGTCATGTGGTAGCCGCCCTGACCCGGAAATTTATATTCGAATTCAATCTCGCGGCTCTGGAAATTGTCCTTGAGTATGAAATTCACCACCCGCTGGTCGGGCGCAAAACCATATTTGCGAGCGACTTCCTCGGGCAGCACCTCCACGCGTCTGACCGATTCAGGCGGATAGCTGCGCAATTCGCGAAAGCCCGATATGCGCTGGCCATTGACCAGAACGACCGGCATTCCGCCGCGCCCCCTGCCAGAACTTGTCCGGCTAGACATGGCTTGCAGAAGATCGGCCAGTGAACTGGCTCCATAGGCTGCGATATCGCCTTCATCGAGGGTGACCAAAGGGGGCTGTTCGGCCACCACGCCACCGAAGAAACGGTCGGCGCTCACCACGATTTCATAATCGGGATCAGGCTGATCCTGCGCCGCTGCGGGCATCGCCAGAATCGCGCCACAGCCGACGCCTGCAAACAAGAGGGAAATGGAACGGAGTGACACTGTGGCCCTGTGTGGAATGCGCATGTTGCAATTACAAGGCGGCAACTCACGTGTATCCCGTGTGAACTGGCCCGACTGAAGTCGATTTTCGGTTTCAATCAAGCGGAATCGGAGCTTCCGCGCCAGCACTTCCCTTTTGTGCATCCTGCCGCTATGGGCCGCGACCATGACCTGCAAGAATATTGGACGCTGAGAGCTTATGGCCAAGGAAGAACTCCTCGAAATGCGCGGCAAGGTAGTGGAACTGCTGCCGAATGCGATGTTCCGGGTCGAGCTCGAAAATGGTCATGAGATATTGGGGCACACGGCAGGCAAGATGCGCAAGAACCGCATCCGCGTGCTGGTCGGTGACGAAGTGCTGGTCGAACTGACGCCTTACGATCTCACCAAGGGCCGCATCACCTATCGCTTCATGCCCGGCCGGGGCGGCCCCGGACCGCAATAAGGCCCTGGTGTGAGCACGGACCGGCTCAGCCCCTCTCTTATCCTCGCTTCCGCCAGCCCGCGCCGCAGCGAATTGCTTGGGCGGCTTGGCGTTGCACCTGCAGCGATCATCGCCGCCGATATCGACGAAACCCCGCACAAGGGCGAACTGCCGCGCGCCTATGCAAACCGCATGGCGCGCGAAAAGGCGCAAGCCATTGCCGATCCTGCGGCATATGTGCTGGCGGGCGACACGGTGGTCGCCTGCGGGAGGCGTATTCTGCCCAAGGCAGAGGGCGAGGCGAGCGCAAGGGCCTGTCTGCAGCTGCTCTCAGGCCGCCGGCATCGCGTTTTCTCCGCCATCTGCCTGCGCGCTCCCGATGGGACGATCCGCGAAAGGCTGAGCGAGACAATCGTCCGCTTCAAGCAGCTCTCGGCTCAGGAAATCGCCGCCTATCTCGCTGGCGGCGAATGGCAGGGCAAGGCAGGCGGCTATGCCATACAAGGTGCCGCAGAGGGGCTGATCGCCTGGATCGAGGGCAGCCATTCCGGCGTTGTCGGGCTGCCTCTGTTCGAAACGCGCGCCTTGTTGCGCGCCGCGGGTTTTCCCCTTGGCTGAGTGGCAGGTCGAACAGGGCATCGGCGAAGAACGCGCGATGCTGGTCGATCAGGGCGCCATTCTTGCTGCACAGATCCAATGGCCCGGCGCTCTGGCGGCAGGGCAGGTGGAAGAAGCGGTTCTCACATCGCGCGCTTCCGGCTCGAAGCGGGGCACCGCGTGCTTTGCCAGCGGAGAAGAAGCGCTGGTTGATCGCCTGCCCGCAACGGCGAGCGAGGGCGCGCCGCTGCGCCTCAAGGTCATGCGCGCCGCCATGGCCGAAGCGGGGCGACTGAAACGCGCCCAGGCCCGGCCTAGCGACGATCCGCCCTGCCCTGCCCCGTCGCTTGCCGAAAGACTGGCCGCCCAGGGCGAACCCGTGCGCGTGGTGCATCGCTTTGCCGGTTCCGGCTGGGATGAACTGATGGCGGACGCTTTTTCCCGCGAGATTGCCTTTGCAGGCGGCAGCATCCTGCTGGCCCCGACCCCGGCGATGACGCTGATCGACCTTGATGGCGATCCCGGCGGTCTGGGGCTTGCGCTGGCGGCAATTCCGGCTCTTGTTCAGGCTTTGCGCCATCTGGATATCGGAGGATCGGTGGGCATCGATTTTCCGACTTTGGCCACCAAAGCCGACCGCCGCGCGGTGGACGAAGCGCTGGACGCAGCCCTGCAAGGCTGGCCGCATGAGCGCACCGCCATGAACGGTTTCGGCTTCGTCCAGCTTGTCGCGCGCGCTGAACGTCCCTCGATCCTACAGCTCTGCACCTTTCGCCCGGCCGATGCCGCAGCGCGCCTGCTGCTACGCCGTGGCGAGGGGCTGGCGGGCCATGGCGTGGTGCTGTTACGCGGCCATCCTGAGGTGATCGCCGCGATCAGGCCGGAATGGCTGGACGAGCTGGCACGGCGGACCGGGCGCACAATCGCTTGCGAATCCGACAAAGCCCTTGCGCCCGAGGCAGGCACAGCCCAATTCATTGCCGCATGACCCAGCCAGCCCGCCCCTGTCCCATCTGCCGCAAGCCCCGCAGCACCGAGTTCACCCCGTTCTGCTCGCAAGGCTGCCGCGACCGCGATCTCGCCCGCTGGTTCAACGACAGCTATTCCGTCGCCGGCCCGCCCGCCTCTGCACAGGATATCGTCGGGGAGGACTGATTTCCCCCTTGCCAAGCGCGCGCCAGAACGCCATAGGCCCGCACTCCAAGCCGCTCGCCGGTCTTTTTGACCGCCGCCGCAGCGTCGCCCGGGTAGCTCAGTTGGTAGAGCACATGACTGAAAATCATGGTGTCGGTGGTTCGATTCCGCCCCCGGGCACCACCTCTTCCGAAGCCGCATAGCGGCAGCGGCAAAGAGGTGTCAGCCCAGCGCCCGCACCTCGTCCAGAACGCGTCCAGCGTGTTCCTTCCGGCAAATCAGCAGGTCGGGCATATAGACATCGCGCTGGTTATAAATAAGCGGGCTGCCATCGATGCGCGAGCAATGCAGGCCGTGCGCCAGCGCCACGGCAACCGGCGCACAGCTGTCCCATTCATATTGGCCACCGGAATGGAGATAGATATCGGCCTCGCCGCGCAGCACGGCCATGGCCTTGGCTCCCGCCGAGCCCATCGGCACCAGTTCCGCGTCGATCCGTGCCGCGACCTCTGTCGCCTCGCGCGCCGGGCGCGTGCGGCTGACGACCATGCGCAGCTTATCGGGCGCTGGTGGAACCGCACCTGGCCGGTCAGTCCTCAGAACCACACTCAGCCCCGGCAAAGCCACTGCGCCGATGACCGGCTGGCCATCTATTGCCAGCGCCACATGCACCGCCCAGTCGGTCCGCTCCTCGCCATATTCGCGCGTGCCATCCACCGGATCGACGATCCACACCCGGCTCTTGCCCAGCCGTTCGTCGCTGTCCTTTTCCTCTTCGGAGAGCAGTCCGTCATCGGGCCTCTGTTCACGAAGGGCATGAACAAGGAACTGGTTGGCGGTGGCATCGCCCGCCTTGCCGAGAGACTTGAGGCTCAACACAGCTGAGCCACGCACTTCCAGAAGCAGCCTGCCGGCGACATGGGCAAGATGGGCCGCGAGTTCGGCATCAGTCATTGTCTTCCCCTCAGATTTTCGTAGCCAGATCATCGGCCTGGCGATTGGTACCCCATTTGATCGAACTCCAGATCCGCTCGTGGCCATAATAGAGAACGATCTTGGTGATCACCTCGGTTGTGGCAATGGCCCCTGCCGCCTTGGCATTGCTGGTAAAGAACCAGCTGAGCAAAAAGGTGTCGATGCTGCCGAGCACCCGCCAGCTGATCGCCTTGACCAGCGAGCGGCTGTGCCCTTCATGCCCCTTGAACAGGAACACGGCCTCGACCTCAAGCGTCGCCGAGCAGGGTATCGACGATGAGGCTTGCCGCCTCTTCCGCCGAAAGCCTGGTCGTATCGATCCGCACATGCGGGTTGGCGGGCGCCTCGTAGGGGCTGTCGATGCCGGTGAAGTTCTTGAGTTCGCCCGAACGCGCCTTCTTGTAGAGGCCCTTCACGTCGCGTTCTTCCGCCACGCTGAGCGGCGTATCGATGAACACCTCGATGAACTCGCCCTCGGGCAGCATCTGACGGACCATTTCCCGGTCGGCCCGGAAAGGCGAGATGAAGGCGGTGATGACGATCAACCCGGCATCGGCCATCAGCTTGGCGACTTCGCCCACCCGGCGGATATTCTCGATCCGGTCGGCCTCGGTGAAGCCCAGATCCTTGTTGAGGCCATGGCGCACATTATCGCCATCCAAGAGGAAGGTGTGCCGGTTCATCCGGTGCAGCTTCTTCTCGACCAAATTGGCGATGGTCGACTTGCCAGACCCCGACAGCCCCGTGAACCACAGCACGGCGGGCTTCTGGTTCTTGAGGCTCGCATGAGCCTCGCGGCTGATGTCGAGCGCCTGCCAATGCACATTCTGCGAGCGGCGCAGGCTGAAATGGATCATGCCGGCCGCAACCGTGGCATTGGTGATCTTGTCGATCAGGATGAAGCCGCCCAGCGAACGGTTGTCGGCATAGGGCTCGAACACGATCTGCTTGTCAGTCGCAATCTCGGCAACGCCGATCGCGTTCAGCTCCAGAGTCTTGACCGCGACATGTTCCATCGTGTTGACGTTGACGGCGTATTTCGGCTGGTGGACGGTAACCGAAACGGTCTGCGCGCCCAGCTTCAGCCAATAGGCGCGGCCGACATGGAGCGGCTCGTCATTGAGCCAGACGATGGTGCTTTCGAACTGGTCGGCAACCTGCGGCGGATTGTCTGCGATGGACAAGACATCCCCGCGCGAACAATCGATCTCGTCGGCAAGGCAGATGGTGACGGATTCGCCCGCCACCGCCTCGTCCAGCTCGCCATCGAGGGTAACGACTTTGGTGACCGTGCTGGTCTTGCCCGAAGGCAGCACGCGCACGGCATCGCCCGGCTTGACCGAACCCGTGGCAATGAGGCCTGAAAAGCCCCGAAAGTCGAGGTTCGGGCGGTTGACCCATTGCACCGGCATGCGGAACGGCCTGGCCGCATCGCGCGCGGAGTTCACTTCCACCGTTTCGAGATGCTCGACCAGCGTCGGGCCGGAATACCATTTGGTGTTATCGGACAGCGATGTGATGTTGTCGCCCTTGAAGCCCGAAATCGGCAGGGCAGTGAAGCTCTCGATGCCGATGGAACGGGCGAAATCGGTATATTCGCCGACGATCGTGTCGAAGATGTCCTGTTTGTAATCGACAAGGTCCATCTTGTTGACGGCCAGCACAATGTTGCTGATGCCGATCTGATGGCACAGGTAAGAGTGCCGCCGGGTCTGGGTCAGCACCCCCTTGCGCGCGTCGATCAGGATCACGGCCAGATCGGCCGTGCTCGCGCCGGTGATCATGTTGCGGGTATATTGTTCGTGCCCCGGACAATCGGCGACGATGAACTTGCGCTTTTCGGTGTTGAAGAAACGATAGGCGACATCGATGGTGATGCCCTGCTCGCGCTCGGCGGCGAGACCGTCAACCAACAGCGCGAAGTCGATTTCAGCCCCTTGCGTGCCGACCTTCTTGGAATCCGTTTCGAGCGCGGCGAGCTGGTCCTCGAAGATCATCTTGGAATCATAGAGCAGCCGCCCGATCAGGGTGGACTTGCCATCGTCCACGCTGCCGCAGGTGATGAAGCGCAGCATCGTCTTGTGCTGGTGGGTTTCGAGATAGGTGTCGATATCCTGCGCGATCAGGGCGTCAGTGACATAGACCGGCTCGTTGGTTGCCTCGGTCATCAGAAATACCCCTGCTGCTTCTTCACTTCCATGCCGGCGCCGCCCGCATCCTTGTCGATGGCGCGGCCCTGCCGTTCCGAGGTGGTGGTGAGCAGCGTTTCCTGGATCACTTCGGGAAGGGTCTTTGCCTCGCTCTCCACCGCGCCAGTCAGCGGATAGCAGCCCAGCGTGCGGAAACGGATCGAACGCATCACCGGTTCTTCGCCCGGTTCCAGCGGAAAGCGATCATCGTCGACCATCAGCAGCAGCCCGTCCCGCTCCACCGTGGGGCGCGGCTGCGAGAAGTAGAGCGGCACGATCTCGATCCCTTCGAGGTGGATATATTGCCAGATGTCCAGTTCCGTCCAGTTGGAGAGCGGAAACACGCGGATGCTCTCCTCCTTGGCCATGCGCGCGTTGTAGAGCTTCCACAGTTCGGGGCGCTGGTTCTTGGGGTCCCAGCCATGGCTGGCGTTGCGGAAGGAAAAGATGCGCTCCTTCGCGCGGCTCTTCTCCTCGTCGCGGCGGGCGCCGCCGAAAGCGGCATCAAAGCCATATTTGTCCAGCGCCTGCTTCAGCCCCTCGGTCTTCCACATATCGGTGTGGAGCGGGCCGTGATCGAACGGATTGATGCCGCGTTCCTGCGCCTCTGGGTTTTGATAG
>CAZWEY010000127.1:0-6874 GCA_964632055.1 uncultured Sphingomonadaceae bacterium | reverse complement strand
GCCATAGCCGATGTCCTTCATCAGCTTGGTCGGCGCGTTGAGGATATGGAGCGGCGGGGAAAGCGAGCCAGTCTCGCGCGCGTCCTTCCAGCTTTCCTTGAAGGCCTTGTAGGCGGCGTTCGATTTGGGCGCGGTGGCGCAATAGAGCACGGCCTGGGCGATGCCCAATTCTCCTTCCGGAGAACCGAGAAACTCGTAGGTCTCTTTGGCGGCAAGGCATTGGTGAACGGCTTCCGGGTCGGCCAGGCCGATATCCTCCACCGCAAAGCGCACCAGGCGGCGCAACACATAGAGCGGTTCTTCGCCTGCGGTCAGCATCCGCGCGCACCAATAGAGCGCAGCCTGAGGGTCCGATCCGCGCAAGCTTTTGTGAAAGGCGGAAATCAGGTTGTAATGGCCGTCGCGGTCCTTGTCATAGACCGCCATGCGGCGTTGCAAAAATTTGCCGAGCGCGGGCGGATCAAGCGGATCGGCGATCTTGGCGGCATAAAGCGTTTCCGCCTGATTGAGCAGAAAGCGCCCGTCCCCATCGGCGGAAGCGATCAGCGCCTCTCGCGCATCTGCTGTCAGGGGCAGGGGGCCTTCCATCGCCTCGGCCCTTTCGAGCAGGGAGCCAAGCGCATCCACATCGAGCCGTTGGAGCACCAGCACCTGCGCGCGGGATAGCAGTGCGGCATTGAGCGCAAAGCTGGGATTTTCGGTTGTGGCGCCCACCAGCGTCACCGTGCCGCGTTCGACGAAGGGCAGGAAGCCATCCTGCTGGGCGCGGTTGAAGCGGTGGATTTCATCCACGAACAGCAATGTTCGCTGCCCGGCTTCTGCGGCCTTGTCAGCCTCGGCAAAGGCTTTCTTGAGGTCTGCAACGCCGGAAAAGACCGCGCTGACGGCGGCAAAGCGCATGCCGACTGCCTCGGCCAGCAGGCGCGCGATGGTGGTTTTTCCGGTGCCGGGAGGGCCCCACAGGATCATCGAGGAAAGCCTGCCTGCCGCGACCATGCGGCCGATCGCACCTTCCTCTCCGGTCAGATGCGCCTGCCCCACGACTTGCGACAGGCTCGATGGCCTCAGCCGGTCGGCCAGCGGAGCGTCATCGCGAAGAGACTGGTCGCTGCCCGATGGCCCGTCTGCGAACAGTTCCGCCATACCCCTATCTGGCCCTGGCCCGGACGAGAGCGAGATAGGTCTCGGCAAGAGAGCCGTTTATCCGGTCCCAGTCGAATTCCCGGCTGTGCAATTCGCCGGCAGAACCATGCGCTGTCCGCAGGCCGGGCTGTTCGACATAGTCTCTCAGGGCCTGAGCGAAGGCATGGCTGGCGTCAGGCTGGATAAGCCTGCCATTCACACCGTCGGTAACGAGGCTGTTGCTGCCGGTGGCAGCGGCGGCGACAACCGGAATGGCACTGGCCATCGCTTCAAGGGTGACATTGCCGAATGTTTCGGTGACAGACGGGTTGAACAGAACATCCATGCTGGCAACCGCGCGGCCCAGATCGGCCCCGGTCAGAAAGCCGGCATAGACTGCGTCGGGCAGCTTTCCCTGCAACCACTCACGGGCTGGCCCGTCGCCGACGACCATGACCTTGTGGGCGGTGCCGCGATCGCGCAGGGCGGCAAGCGCCTCGCAAAATACGTCGAGCCCCTTTTCCATCACCAGCCGCCCGACAAAGCCGATGACCGTAGCGTCATCTGCCAGGCCCAATGCGCGGCGCCAGGCCATATCGCGATGGGCCGGGTCGAAGATCGTGCGGTCCACCCCGCGCGACCAGATACCGACATTGCGGGCCATGCCCTCTTCTTCCAGCACGCGGGCCATGCTTTGCGATGGTGCGACGATCGCGTCGCAGCGTCCGTAGAACCGGCGCATCATCGCAAACAGGATCGGTTCCAGAAAATCCATGTTGTAATAGCGCGGATAGGTTTCAAACCTTGTATGGACCGAGGCGAGCACCGGCACGCCCCGCTTGCGTGCCCAGCTGATGGCACGGTGCGAAGAGACATCGGGCGAGGCGACATGCAGCGCATTGGGCGCAAACCGGGCCAGATCTGCCCTGATATTGCGGGAAAGCCCCAGCGGGAAGCGATATTCCCCTCTGCCGGGGAAGGGAATGGAGCCTAGCGAAACCAGGTCTCCGGTCGGCTCGAATGCGGGCTCGGCAACGGTCGGGGCATAGACCCTGACATGGGCGCCCTGGCGCAGCAGATAGCCGACCAGCCGGTTCAGCGCCTGGTTCGCGCCATCGCGGACGTAGTTGTAGTTGCCGCTGAACAGGGCAAGGCGAAGTTCGGTCAGATCCATCGCCGCGGCTTCTAGGACGGTTGGCGCGTCAAGGCGAGGGTGGTGGATCGAAAATGCCCGAAAATTGGCGTAGGATGCAGCCAGTCGGACCAATTCCGATTCGACAAGCCCATGAAAGGAAAGACCATGTCAGAACGTGTCTATCGTATCAGCGAAGTGGTCGGAACCTCGGCGGACTCGATCGAGCGGGCAATCGAAGTTGCCGTGGAACGCGCCAGGAAGACCTTGCGCAATGTCCGCTGGTTCGAGGTCGTCAACACCAGGGGATACTCCAATGACGACCGGGGCCTCGAATATCAGGTCACGCTGAAAATCGGCTTTCAGGTCGACGACTGATCTGGTCCGGGCAGCTGCGGGCATGGCTCCTGGCTATGCAGGCTCAGTCATGTCTGGTTGCCCGGCCGCCATATGGACCTTGGCCTGAGCAAGGCATAAGGTGACAGGAATGGTCGAGCGCGTCCTTGCTGTGGCGCAGAACGGTGAGGGAGAGTGATCATGGATTATGAAACGCCGGGCGCAGGAGTTCTCTCGCAGCATGTTTCCCAGTTCGCGCACGAGGAAGCGCCGGATATCGGCATCAGCCTCGTCTCCGCGGATTCGCACATCACCGAGCCGCCCAACTGCTATATCGACTATATCGACCCGGCCTTCCGCGACCGCGCGCCGACCGCGGTGATCGGCCCCAATGGCGGGCATGTCTTCGCGGTTGACGGCATCGACAAGCCGATCCCGCTGGGCATCATTGCGGCTGCCGGGATCGACCCCAAGGAAATGGCCTTCGACAAGGCGAAGTTCGACGAGATCCATCGCGGCGGCTGGGATCCTGCGGCCCGCCTGCTTGATCAGGACCGCGATGGGGTTGTGGCAGAAGTGATCTACCCGTCTGTTGGCATGATCCTGTGCAACCACCCGGACATTGCCTACAAGCATGCCTGCTTCACCGCCTATAATCGCTGGCTTTCGGACTTCTGCAGCCATGCGCCGAACCGGTTGTTCGGCATCGGCCAGACGGCGGCAGGTTCGCCCGAACAGGTCGTCGCCGATATGGAGACCTTCAAGGCGTTCGGCTTCAAGGGCGTAATGCTGCCCGGAGAAGCGCCGATCGATGATTTCGACTATGACGATCCACGCTGGGACCGGGTGTGGAAGGCGTCGGTCGAGATGGATCTGCCGATCAGCTTCCACATCCTCACCTCCGGCAAGGGCAAGAGCGCTGTGGCGGTCGAAGGGCGGGGTTCGGATGCGGTGCGCGTTGGCGCCAACCAGCACTCCATCCTGCGCGCCAACCAGGACAATATCTCGCTCCTGATCTGGGGTCGTGCCTTCGAGCGCAATCCTGATCTGAAGATCGTTTGCGTCGAGGCGGATGCAGGCTGGGCGCCGCATTTCATGTATCGGCTCGACCATTTCTACAACCGCCACCGGTTCTGGTCGAAGATGGGAAGCATGCCCAAGCTGCCCAGCGAATATTTCCACGACAATATCTACCTGACTTTCCAGGACGATTACATCGCGTTTCGCACGGTGGACCTGATGAACGAGAAGCGGCTGATGTGGGCCAATGACTTCCCGCATTCCGATTCCACCTGGCCGTGGAGCCGGCAGATGCTCAAGCGCCACGTCGCCACGCTGAGCGAGCAGCAGAAGCAGCTCATCCTCAGGGATAATGTGATCGAACTCTACAATCTGGAAAATGTGCCGGCCTGATGAATTACAATGCACAGGACATAACCGCCGCCGATTTCGAGCGGATGCTCGATGGTTTTTGCAATACGGGTCACAATGGCGAACTGGGCCTCGTGCATCAGGCGAGCGGGGATCGCTGGCTGGAATACAGGCTGCCCTGGCGGGAAGATCTGGTCGGCGAGCCGGGCAGCGGGCGTATCGCGCCAAGCGTGCTTTTCAGCCTGCTCGATTCCTCAGGGGCCTTGCTGCCCTTCCTGGTGCTGAAACGGATGGTCGCTTACCCCACGCTGGAATTCCGTGTCGACCATTATCGGCTGCCGGAACCGCGCAAGGATCTGATCGTCCGGGGGCAAAGCGCCAAGATCACCGAAGACCTCTCCTTTGTCCGTGCCATTGTCCACGAAGGCGACCCGGATGATCCGGTCGCCGTCGGCAATGGGGCATTCATGGCGGTAAGGCAGCTGAAGAAATGAGCTATTACGAGAGCTTTCTCGGCATCCGCATTGAAAACGATGCCGATGGCGCGCCTTGCGCCACATTCGATCCCGGCCCGACATCCATCGGCCGCGAGGGCGTCATGCATGGTGGCGCAGTGGCCTCTCTGCTTGAAGCCGCCGCTTTCGCCGCCGTCGACAAGGCCCTCGCCGACCGCGTGTCGGATGGCGGCGCAGCGATGCGCTGGCAACTTGTCTCGACCACGGTTGACTACCTGAGGCCCGGGCTGGCCATCACCAGCCATGCCAGGGCCCGCTTCGACAAGCTTGCCGGCCGTTCCGCAAGTCTGGCCGTGGAGGCCTGGAACACCGATCCTTCCAAGCCGGTTGCAACTGCCGAGATGACCTTCATCTTCATCCCCGTCTGAAGATCATTGCCCTGTGCTGCTCAGCTCGTGGCGGGGCTGGCCTGGTCACGCGTCTTCCACAAGGACCAGCCGATGCCGCCAAGGATCAGGCCGAAAGTCACGCCAAGGCTTGCCACCGGCGGGAACTTTGCGCCGCCCAGCAGGAAGTCGGCAATCAGGATCTTCGAGCCGATGAACACCAGAACCAGCGCCAGCGCATATTTCAGGTAAAGGAACCGCTCAACCATCGCGGCAAGCGCGAAATACAGCGCGCGCAGGCCCAATATCGCCATGATGTTGGAGGTGTAGACGATGAAAGTGTCCGTGGTGATCGCGAAGATCGCAGGAACCGAGTCTATCGCAAAGACGAGGTCTGCAAGGTTGATCACCACCAGCGCGAGGAACAGCGGTGTGGCCGCCAACACCAGCCTGCCGGTCTTGCCATCCGGCACGCGCACGAAGAAGTGCTGGGCGTGATGTTCCTTCGTCACCCGCATATGGGTGGAGATCCAGCGGACCACCGGGTTGTTGCCGATGTCGGGCGCATGATCGGCGGCGAACAGCATTTTCACGCCCGTCGCGATGAGGAACGCCGCGAAGATATACAGCACCCAATAGGCTTCGGCCACCAGTGCCGCGCCGCCTGCGATCATCAACCCGCGCAGGACGATCACCGCGATGATGCCCCACAAGAGCGCCCGATACTGATATCTGGGCGGGACGGCAAAGAAGGTGAAGATCATCGAGATGACGAAGACATTGTCGATCGACAGCGCCTTTTCGATGAAGAAGCCGGTGTAATACTCCATTCCCGGCCCGGCGCCGCGCTCGATCCAGATCCAAGCGCCAAAGGCCAGCGCCACGCTGATGTAGAAGGCTGAAAGCTTGAGCGATTCGACCACACCCATCTCGCGGTCTTCCTTGTGGAGAAAACCAAGGTCAAAGGCGGTGAGCGCGATGACGATGCCCAGAAAGGCGAGCCAGAACCACAGAGGGGTGCCGAGCCAGTCGGCGGTGAGAAATTCCATCGGGACTTCCTGCTGTTCCCAAAAAAGGGGCCGGTGCCGCCTGGGGACGATGCAGCACCGGCCAGTGTTCCGCCGCTGTTCAGGCGGGTGGGGGTGGGGTCAGGTGGCGGGTCTGCGCACCACGCGCGAAAGCCGGTCCTTGATCGCCAGCTTCAGCTTCTTCAGCCGACTGATCTCGAATGGATCGACAAAACGGCGGGATTGGGCGCGGCGCAGCAGCTCGTCGAGCTTCTGGTGGCGCTCCATCAGGCGAAACAACCTATTGGACATGTGTAAGCTCCCTATCGAAACGACGTTACGTTCGATCGGATGCGCCGAGCATGGGAGGAGGGGGGATGGGGGAACCCGGACCCATGCATCGGCGTCATCCGATGCGGTCCGACATCACGAGGCATGTTGCCTTCAAGGCCAACATGCCGCGCCAGAGGGGCCCGGTCCGCACATCCCTAATACGACTGATTCGATCCGGTTTCAAGGGGGCGCGCAAAAAACTCAGGCCATGACACTAGGCCGGAGGTTATCCCGCCCCCGGCCTTGCTGTTGTCCTGGTCATGCAGCCCTTGATCAGGCGGCTTCTTTTTTCCGCGAGGCTTTCTTGCGTTCATGCGGGTCGAGGATCGCCTTCCTGAGGCGGATCGACTGGGGCGTTACTTCCACCATTTCATCGTCGTCGATATAGGCGATGGCCTGTTCCAGCGTCATGATTTTTGGCGGGGTGAGGCGGATCGCGTCATCCTTGCCGCTCGAACGGAAGTTGGTGAGCTGCTTCGATTTCATCGGGTTGACTTCGAGATCGTCGGGCTTGGCGTTCTCGCCGATGATCATGCCCTCATAGATCTTGTCCTGCGGATTGACGAACAGGATGCCGCGATCTTCCAGGCTGTTCAGCGCATAGGCCACCGCTTCGCCCGCACAGTTCGAGATTAGCACCCCGTTCTGGCGGCCTTCGATCACGCCCTTGTAGGGGCCGTATTTCTCGAACAAGCGGTTCATGATGCCGGTTCCGCGCGTGTCGGACAGGAA
>CAZWEY010000126.1:0-6974 GCA_964632055.1 uncultured Sphingomonadaceae bacterium | reverse complement strand
AATTCTTGGAAATGTTCACTTTGTTTCGTCAGTAAATGGCCAGCCTGAAGAAGACTCCGTTGAGATTGATTCTATGCTGCCTAAAACATGAGTGTTGTCCAATAATACGGTAAACTCGACGAAGAGACATGACAATGACTGACATGAGTACAGACGTATTAAACGCCTACATCCTGCCTGGTCGCGCCTCGGATGCGCGTGTGGGCCTCGCGCAGGCGCAAGAAGGGGAGAGAATTGGGCTTGGCGGGATTTTCTTGTCAGAACGCTGGGACACGAAAGAACTTGGATCTGTAATGGGGGCCCTGACGCAGGCCACCGACCGGGTGCAACTGGTCGCAGGAATCACACATTTTGGAACCCGGCATCCTCTTGTACAAGCAGGCATGAGCGCCACGCTACAAACACTCAGCGGCGGTCGTTTTGTTTTAGGATTTGGGCGGTCATTTCCACCTCTTTTCCGTAAAATGGGCATACCTGTTCTCAATAATGAGGGAATGGCAGATCACGTCGGTATCCTTCGACAGCTATGGGCTGGCAAGACGGTGTCCTATGAGGGCCCAGCGGGAAACTTTCCAGAGATGCAGCTTCCCCAAGCGTGCGATAATCCGCCTCCAGTCATTTTGGGAGCCGTCGGTCCCAAGACGCTCGCGTTGGCAGGTGCGCATTTCGACGGAGTGGTCCTGCATCCGTTTCTAACTACGGAAGGTGTCGCTCGTTCGACACGAATCGTCCGTGAGGCGGCGGAGCAGGCTGGACGTGATCCACATAAGATCACCGTCTATGCAATCGTGGTAGCGGCGCCCGACACGCTATCCCCTGAAGAGCGCTCCAACGTTCTCGAGGCGCGTGCCGTGTCTTACTTCATGCATCACGAAATTGGATTGCCCATTATCAAGATGAACGGCTGGGACCAAGCGCCTATAGATCAAATTGTCGCGACAGGTCTAAGTCGATTGGAATTTGGCCAGAGCGACGTCGCGGAATCGCGCCGGCTCCTTGCGGAGGCCGCCAGTTTGATCCCCCGACACTGGTTCGCCAGCGGCGCCGCCATCGGGAATGTTGACCAGTGCGCAACCCGTCTCGGGGAGTATCTCGCTGCGGGTGCCGATCAAATCTTGCTTCATGGCACCACTCCCGACCAACAGGGGCCACTCGTGGAAGCATTTGGGTCACTTCGGCGACGCGCACATAGCTGAGGGCTCACTTGCGGATCTCGGAAGAGGGCACCGGTATCAGATGGCGCTGATCTGCATATTAGGCTCGAAGGAGAAAAAAGATGGCGATCAGAACGGCGTATTTCGGGCTTGAGGTAGCTAGCTTGGATGCATGGGAACGTTATGCGGGGTTGATCGGTCTCGGCGTCGAGCGGTCGAGGGATGGGCTGTTCTGCCGGATTGACGAGAAGGCCCGACGCTTCCACTTTGTGGAAGGACCAGCCGACGATATTGCCTGGATCGGTTGGGACGCCGGTAACCAAGAGAGCTTCGATCATCTGCGCTCACACCTCAAGAGCCTTGGTATTGCCACGCAAGATGGCGACGAGGCCTCCGCCCGGTTGCGGAAGGTGGACCGGTTTTTCCATTTCGTCGGGCCTGTCGGAGCCCGGCACGAGATCGCGCTGGGTCTGGAAGACGCGGGCTCTCCGTTCGTTTCGGACAAGGTTCCGCATGGTTTCGTGACGGGCGACCAGGGCATTGGTCACGTCGCCTTCAACTCGAACGACCACAAGGGCGACGAGAAGTTCATGCGCGAGGCGCTGTTCGCGCAGCTGTCCGACTATATCTACCAGCCGTTGCCCGACGGTAGCACGATGCATGCCTCGTTCCTGCACACCAGCCCGCGCCATCATTCCATCGCCTTCGCCGAGGGGCTGGGAGGAGGCAGCAAGCTGCATCATTTCGAGCTTGAGATGAATAGTCTGGAGGATGTCGAAAGGGCTTATGAACGCGTTCAGGCCGCCGGGATCGCCATCGGACTGACGCTGGGCCAGCATTCGAACGACCGGATCGTGTCCTTCTACGCTTACACGCCGTCCAAATTCATGATGGAAGTAGGGTATGGCGGCCTCAGAATCGATGACGAGGAAAGCTGGGAGCCGGTGATCCATGACCGCATCAGCGAATGGGGCCACGAGTTCCAGGCCGCCTGAATGCGGGAGGAGAAGGACGTGTTGCCGGGCTTGATGCAGGATGCTCCACTGAGCATTGTCGACATTTTGCGCTTTGCCTCGGTGGCGCATGGCGAGCGCGAGATCGTGTCCAAGAATATCGATGAGCCGATATGGCGCTATGATTACGCCGGGGCTTGGGCGCGCACAGCGCAGGCGGCGCATGCGCTGTCGCGGCTGGACGTGGCGCCCGGCGACCGGGTGAGTTCGCTGGCGTGGAATACGCACCGGCATTTCGAGCTGTTCTTCGCGGTGCCGGGCATGGGGGCGGTACTGCATACCGCCAATCCGCGCCTGCCCGACGACCATCTGGTCTTCACCATCAATCATGCGGGCAGCAGAGTGCTGCTTCTCGATCGCAACATGGTTGAGATTGTCGCTCGGATCAGGGACCGGCTCGAAACGGTGGAGCATTACGTGGTGCTGAGCGATGCCGGTCGCGCGGTCGATGGCTGGGGCTGTTATGAGAGCCTGATCGTCACCGAGGCCCAAGATTATGAGTGGCCCCGGCTGGACGAGAATGCGGGCGCGTTCCTGTGCTACACTTCGGGCACGACGGGCGATCCCAAGGGCGTGCTCTACTCGCACCGCTCGGTCGTGCTGCACGCACTGGCTGCGGGGTTGAGCGGCGCCCTCAACTTCTCCGCATTCGACGTGGTCATGCCGTGCCAGTCTCTCTATCACGCGACTGCCTGGGGCCTGCCCTTCGCTGGTGCGATAAACGGCGTGAAGTTCGTCTTTCCCTGTGACAGGTTCGACGGCGCCAGCCTGCAGCAGCTCATCGTAAGCGAGGGCGTCACATTCTCGGGCGGCGTGCCGACGATCTGGACTTTGTATCTCGATCATCTGGCGCGCACGGGAGAAACGCCGGGCAGCTTGCAACGGGTAATCATCGGCGGTTCGGCCGTGCCACGCGACATGGCGGTGGCGTTCGACGAGCTCGGCGTCGCCGTGCAGCAGATCTGGGGCATGACCGAGACCAGTCCGCTCGGCGTCGTCTCCACGCCGACACCTGCGCTGGCGGCGCTGGGCAAGGACGAGGAGAACGAAACCATCTGGACCCGGCAGGGCCGGATGATGTTCGGCATCGAGATGAAGGTCGTCGATGAGGACGGCAACGGCCTGCCGCACGATGGTGAGACATCAGGCACATTGATGGTCCGCGGACCCTGGGTTCTGGAACGCTACTACCGCGCCGAAGGACCGGCGATCGATGCCGACGGCTGGTTCGACACGGGCGACATATCCACCATCGACCGGTTCGGCTTCATGCGTATCACCGATCGCAAGAAAGACGTGATCAAGTCGGGCGGCGAATGGATCAGCTCGATCGATCTGGAAAATATCGCCGCCGGGTGCCCAGGCGTGAAGGTGGCCGCCGTGGCCGGCGTACATCATCCCAAATGGGAGGAACGGCCGATCATGCTGGTCGAACCTCATGCAGGCAGCAATGTCACCTGCGAAGACATGGCGGAATGGCTGGAGCCGCGCATCGCCAAATGGTGGATGCCCGACCGCATCATCATCGACACCGTGCCGCTCACCGCGACGGGCAAGATCGACAAGAAGGCAATTCGCGACCGATATGGCCAGGTGCTGAGCAAACCGGCCATCTGAAGCGGCTTTCCGCGAACCTGACTCATCCCATTTGGAGACGATAGTGACAGAAACCCGAGCACCGGAGAGCAGGTTCGCCGACGGACCCGACGGACGCGTCCATTACCATAGCTGGGGTGAGGGCCCGGCCGTCATCCTGATCCACGGCGGCGGGCCCGGCGCGTATGGCTACAGCAATTACCGCAAGAACATCGGTCCGCTCTCGCGACGCAACCGTGTCATCGTGCTCGATCTGCCGGGCTATGGCCAGTCCGCGCCGCGCGCGCAGCCCGACGGGCTCGTCGTGTCGCTTGCCGATGCCGTGCGTGACGTCATGGACGATGCCCAGATAGAAACGGCAAGCCTGGTAGGAAACTCGCTGGGTGGCATGACTGCCCTTCGCTTCGCGCTCGATACGCCCGGACGGGTCAATAAGCTGATCCTGATGGGCCCGGGGGGCGGCTTGCCGACCTTGTCGCCATTCCCGACCGAAGGGTTGCAGCGCATGCTCGACTTTTACGGCGGGGAAGGACCGACGCTTGAAAAGCTCGCGCACATCACCGACCTGCTGGTGTATGACCGCTCATCGGTCACGCAGGAGTTGCTGGAGGAACGCCTGAAGATCGCCTCGCTGCCCGAAACAGCCGCCAACCCGCCGCTGCGCACCTTGATGGCGCACCCCAATGACCATCTGTGGAACCAGGGCCTCGACAGGATCGCAAGCCCCACGCTCATCATCTGGGGTGCCGAGGATCGCGTCCTGCCGCTCGATGCCGGGTTCGTCCTGCGCAAGCTCATCCCCAATGCTGACATGCATATCTTCGCCAAATGCGGCCACTGGGCTCAATGGGAAAGGCCCGAGGAGTTCAATATACTGGTAGATGAGTTCGTAAATCGGCAATAGCTGATTTACGTTGATCACGCCCTAGCCGGCGTGATCAATCGCCATACAATGTATTTCCGATACATCAGTCCCATTTATATCATGTCGGTGAGCCGGTGATTGAGTTACGCCAGCTCCGCTATCTGATCGCGGCGGCCGAGGCCGGTAGCTTCAGCCGCGCGGCGCGCAGCCTGAACATCAAGCAGGCGACAATCAGCCGGCATATCCTCGAAACCGAGAAGCGTCTCGGGATGGTCCTTTTCGACCGCAAGACGCGCGGCGCGACGCTGACGGCGAATGGCCAGATTTACTTACGCACGGCCCAGCGCATCGTGAAGGAGTTCGGGGAGCTAAACGCCTGGGTCCACGCCACCAGGAACGGCCACGCTGGTAGGCTCGCAGTGGGCTTTTATACATCCTTCTCCGCCGGCAATCTTCGGGCGACGCTGAGCGAGTTCGATGAGCGCTATCCCGAAGTACGAGTCCGGGGATTCGAACGCGACCGGGACATGCTGCTGGCCGGGATAGAGAACGGCTTGCTCGACATCGCGATCCTAACCGGCGAGGCACCTTTTCGCGGATTGATGAGCCGCCCCTTTTGGAGCGAACGCATCTTGGTGGCGATGCCGGAGAGCCATCCGCTCGCCGCCCGAGAGCGTATTTATTGGAGCGATCTGACCGGCGAGCGCTTCCTGCTGACCGCGCGCGATCCCGGCCCGGAGACGCGCAACATGCTGCTGGGGAAGTTGGGCATGCCGGGCTACATGCCCGAAATCGACATGGACGATATCGGCCGCGATACGGTGCTTAGTACCCTCGCGCTCGGCGGGCGCATCTCGATCGTCGCGGAATCAGCACTCGGTATCCAGGTGCCGGGCGTCGTGTTTCGCGAGGTCCACGAGAACAACGGTTACATGCGGATCGGCTTCTCGGGCTATTGGCGCGAGCACAACGAAAATCCCGTCCTGCGCAGGTTCCTCGATTTCGTAGCCGCGCGCTATTCTCTGCCGCCCATGCCGGTGCGGCCGCTGTCATCCCTTAAGCCGAGAAAGGAACAGTTATGACCCAAGGCAAGAGCTTCATCATAGCGCTGGTCACGCTCATCATCGGATTCGGAGCGGTCTTCACTCTGCGTCCGGTAATCCGGCCTGCCAGCGCCCCGGCGGTGGTCGCCAGCCCGGCGTCCGCAGTGTCCGTATCAGTAGAGCCACGGGGCAAGTCCTATTTCGCGGCGCATCTTGAGGAAGCGCGGGGGATCGTCGCTGGGTGTCGGGATGGGTCGGTGCGCGGCGACGAATGCGCCAATGCCGAGCAAGCCGTTGTCGAGGCCGAAGGACGCGACCGGTTCAAGAAATTCATGGGTAATTGAGCGCGGGATCGCGTTTAACGACCCTGCGCGCGTTGCCGGCGGAAGCCGCGATCGGTGTCCATGAACCGCGCCAGCATCGGCGGGACCAGCTTCTCGGGCGCGACCGGCGAACCCCCGGTTTCCGCCGCGAGCGCGGCGGCGTAGGCGAGAAGATCGCGATGGACAGTGGCCGGCAACTCCACCGAGAGTTTCACCGGCCGATCGTCGGAGAGCGGCCCGAGCTTCAATTTCGTCATCGTGCAGCTCCGACAGGTTCGAGCACTAAATCGCGCGTCAGAACCACGCGCAGCGGATAGCCAGGCCGGATAGTGAGGGTCGGCGACACGTCGAGTTGTCGCCGCACGATCTGTTGGCCGGTTTGGTTGATGGTGTCTTGCGTGCCGCGGCGCAGCGCGCGGGTCAGATCGTCATCCTCGTCTGCGCCCATCTCTGCCCCGATCCCTAGGAGGGTGGAGATCGCGGCCGCCTTCAAGAGATTGCCCCAATGCTGGTTCACGCGATCCTGCAAGCCGGCATAGCCAGCCGCGTCGGCGCCGGGCTGGCGCTCGAGAACAATCGAGCGGCCGTCCGGCAGGATCAGCCGGTCCCACGCGAACAGCACGCGAGTCTGCCCCGCAGTGATCTGGCTGTCATACTCGCCGATCAAGCGAGCGCCTTGCGGAATGAGCAGGATGCGGCCGGTGATGCTGTCATAGACATTCTGCGTCACCTGGGCGGTGATCTGGCCGGGAAGGTCCGAACGGATGCCGGTGATGAGTGCGGCGGGAATGATGCTGCCGGCCTGGACGATGTTGGGTGAAGCCGGCGCCGTGAGCCGCTCGACACTCACGGTTTGCTGATTGGACGCCTGACCCATGAACGCCCTCTTGGCGGCCTGATCGCTTAGCGCGCCGGCGGGTTGCGCCGCGGCGGTCGCGGGTGGAGAGGACAGGAAGAAGAAACTCCTGCTCATGGTGCTC
>CAZWEY010000125.1:0-6986 GCA_964632055.1 uncultured Sphingomonadaceae bacterium | reverse complement strand
GTCGAGGAACGGGAGATCGGGGGAAGCGAGGGCGACTGGCTGGGCTTCGAAACGCTGAGCCTGGTGCCGATCGATCGCGCTCTGGTCGATGGGGCATTGCTGGATGCGCATGAGCGCGAATGGTGGAATGCCTATCATGCCCAGGTGCGCGATGTGCTCGCACCGCAACTGGATGGGGAGACGCTGGCCTGGCTGGAAGAGGCCTGTTCGCCCCTGGCAAATCTTGCCGCAAGCTGAACGTCCCGTTCGGACTGGGGCCAGTCCATGCGGTCTAACTGAGGCAATCCCGCAAGGAGATGAACCCATGAAAAAGCTTTCCCTCAAATTTTCGCTGGCCGCCGTTTCGTTCTCCGCTCTTGTTCTGGGCGGCGCAGCCTATGCCCATAATCATGGCAGGATGGGCGACGCCGACATCACCCGCGCACAGGCGCAGGAAAAATCCGCCACCATGTTCGCCAAGATGGATGCCAATGGCGACGGCCTCATCAATAAGGCCGATAGCGACGCCCGCCTTGCGAGCCATTTCGATGCGATTGACGCAGACAAAAACGGCTCGATCAGCCGCGAGGAATTTGCCGCTGGCCACGCTGCCATGCGCGAAGGACGCGGAACCGGTGAGGGACAGCGCATGGGACGTCATGGCGGCATGAAGATGGGCGGCCATCGCCAGAAGATGATGCAGATGGCCGACAAGGATGACGACGGTTCGGTCTCGGCGGCCGAATTTACAGAGGCCCATCTGGCCATGTTCGACAAGGCCGATGCCAATAATGACGGCACCGTGACCGCCGCCGAGCGCAAGGCGGCCATGATGGCCATGCATTCCGAATGGAAAGCGAAGGCGGCAGACGCCGAAGCGCCTGAGGCACAGTAAGCTTCAGCGCATCAGCCCGCCGATCAGATTGCGGGCGAAGCGGCCGAGGCCGGGAAAGCCGAAAGCCTTGCCCACCTCGGTCGCCAATGTGCCGGCAACGGCGCTCGCCGCGCTCGCCTTCGGGTCGGCGCGGCTTTTCTCTCCGGCCAGCTTGCCCGCCAGGATCGATCCTGCACTGGCAGCGGCAGCGCCAGCGGCGGCCTTGGCCATCTTGCCGCCCAGCCCATCCCATAGCGAGGTGGATTTGCGCTCCTGCTTGCCGACCTCGGCTTCGCCCTTATCCGCCACTTCCTCGCCGGTTGCCGCAGCATCGGCGGCTTTTTGCGCCAGCACTTCCTCGGCCGATTCGCGGTCGATCCTCGTGTCATATTTGCCGTCCACCGGCGAAACCGAGCGGATGATGGCGCGCTCCTTCTCGCTCACCGGGCCAAGGCGCGAACGCGGCGGCTTGACCAGCGTTCGCTGCACGACAGACGGCGATCCATCGGGGTTGAGCGTGGAGACCAGTGCCTCGCCCACCTTCAGTTCGGTGATCGCGCTCGCCACATCGAGATCGGGATTGATGCGGAAAGTCTCGGCCGCAGCCCGAATCGCCTTCTGGTCGCGCGGGGTGAAGGCGCGCAGCGCATGCTGGACGCGGTTGCCCAGCTGGCCTGCCACTTCTTCGGGGATGTCGATCGGGTTTTGCGAGATGAAATAGACGCCCACGCCCTTGGAGCGGATCAGCCGCACGACCTGCTCGACTTTTTCCATCAAGGCCTTGGGGGCATCGTCGAACAGCAAGTGCGCTTCGTCGAAGAAGAATACGAGCTTCGGCTTTTCCGGATCGCCGACTTCGGGCAGCACCTCGAACAGTTCCGCCAGCAGCCACAGCAGGAATGTCGCATAAAGCTTGGGGCTGCGCATCAGCTTGTCGGCTGCGAGCACATTGATGTATCCGCGACCCTGTTCGTCCTGTTTCAGGAAATCGGCGATTTCCAGTGCCGGTTCGCCAAAGAACTGCGCCCCGCCCTGCGATTCGAGCGCCAGCAATTGTCGCTGGATGGTGCCCACGCTGGGCTTGGTTACATTGCCATATTTGCCGGTGAATTCGCCGGTATTTTCAGCGGCATACATCAACAGCGCCTGCAAATCTTCCATGTCGAGCAGCAACAGGCCATTATCATCGGCATAGCGGAAGATGATATTGAGCACGCCTTCCTGGGTTTCGTTCAAATCCATCAGCCGGGCCAGCAGCAGCGGGCCCATCTCGCTGATGGTGGTGCGGATCGGGTGGCCCTGCTCGCCGAACAGATCCCAGAACACCGCGGGATTATCGGAATAGGCATAGTCGTCAATGCCCAGCTCCTTTGCCCGTGCCTCCAGCTTGTCGGCATGTTTGAAGCTGGACGAACCGGCCATGGAAATGCCGGCCAGATCGCCCTTCACATCGGCGAGGAACACCGGCACACCTTCAGCCGAAAAGCTCTCGGCCAGACCTTGCAGGGTCACGGTCTTGCCGGTGCCCGTAGCGCCGGCAATCAGGCCATGCCGGTTGGCCAGCCCCAGATTGAGATATTGCTTCTCGCCATTGGCGCCCAGGCCGATGAAAATCTGTCCCAAAGCTCGCAACTCCTCAAAAAACGCTCGTTCAAAAATACCTATGCAAAGTGTGGCGCAGCCATGGCCTCCCGGTCAAGCGTCCACTGCCCGTTCTTTGGCCTGCCCATCCCCTGCCGCTCGACTTGCGCGCGCAAGCGGCTATGGCACCTCGATGCGCAGCCGCCAGCCCTTTGTCCTTGTCGATGATGCCAGGCCCGATGGCCACGCGCGCCTGTTTGAAAACCCGCGCGCGCTGTTCGTCGCCCGCCGCGCCGGCGATGTTGCCACCACTCTCGCCGCCGCCGATGCGGCGCGCAAGGAATCCGGCCTGCCGCTCGCCGGGTATATCGCCTATGAGGCCGGTCTGGCGCTGGAACCGAAACTGCAAGGGCGGGCGAACCCTCGCAGCGGGGCCGCTGGGCCGCTGGTGTGGTTCGGCCTGTTCGAACGCGATCGACCCCTGAATAAGGGTGCGCTGGGCCAATGGCTGGATGAACAGGCATGCGGTCCCTGTTCAATCGGCCCGCTGGAACCGCAGATAAAGCACGGCCACTATGCCGCAGCCTTCGAGCGGGTACGCGAAGCGATCCGCGCAGGCGACATCTATCAGGCCAATCTCACCTTCCCTCTGGCCGGAAGCTGGCGCGGCGATCCTCTGGCGCTATATCGCGCGTTGCGCCCGGCGGCGCAGGCGGGCCATGGCGCGGTGCTGTTCGACGGATCGCACTGGCTGCTCAGCTTCTCGCCCGAATTGCTGGTCACGCTGGACGGTGACGCAGCCGTGACCCGGCCGATGAAGGGCACAAGGCCAAGAGGTCGCGATGCCGCAGAAGATGCCGCCATGGCGCAAGCTTTGGCAGGATCAGCCAAGGACCGTGCCGAAAACCTGATGATCGTGGACCTGATGCGCAACGATCTGGCCCGCGTGGCAGAGCCGGGCAGCGTGCGGGTGGAGGCGCCCTTTGCGGTGGAGAGCTTCCCCACCGTGCATCAAATGGTTTCCACCATCCGGGCGCAATTATTGCCGGGCAAGGGGGCGATGGATCTGGTCCGCGCACTGTTTCCCTGCGGTTCGATCACCGGCGCGCCCAAAATCAGGGCAATGGAAATCATCGACGCAGCAGAGACAAGCCCGCGCGGGCCCTATTGCGGCGCGATCGGCCATATTGGCGGGGCTGGCGACATGGCGTTCAATGTGGCAATCCGCACCTTGCGGCTTGCGCCCGACGGCACCCGGCAGGATGACGGGGGGCAGGATAACGGGGGGCAGGGCCGCGCGGTGCTTGGCGTCGGCTCGGCGGTGGTTGCGGATTCGCACATGCTGCCGGAATGGCGCGAGTGCCTGGTGAAAGGGGGATTCGTGCGTCAGTCATCGCCGGAATGCAGCGCCGCCGGTTTCGACCTGATCGAAACCATGGCGTTCGATCCGGAAAAGGGCATCCCCCTGCTGGAACTGCATCTGGAACGGATGAAGGCGAGCGCGGCCGAACTGGGCTTTGCCTTCGACCGCCACGCCGCCCGCAACCAGATCCACGCCCTGTGCTTTGAAATCGAGCGCCCTGCCCGGCTGCGGCTGGTGCTGGCGCGCAGCGGGGCGATTGCGCTCGAAAGCGCACCCATGCCCGCAACGAGGGAGCCTTTGCGCTGCGCGCTCGTGCCACTCCCGGTCGACACAGGCGACTGGCGGCTGCGCCACAAATCGAGCGACCGCAGCTTCTATGAGGCTGCGCGCAAGCTGGCGGCCGGTGCGGGTGCGGACGAGGCCTTGCTGCTGCGCGATGATGGCCTGCTCACCGAGGGCAGCTTCACCAGCATCTTCGTCGATCGGGGCGGAAAATTGCTCACCCCGCCTGCCCGGCTCGGCCTGCTGCCCGGCGTGTTGCGTCGCAGCCTGATCGAGGAAGGGCATGCGGAGGAAGGCGAGTTGCGGCTGGAAGATCTGTCCGGCGGTTTCTTACTCGGCAATGCCCTGCGCGGACTCATGAAAGCGGAACTAATCGGATGATCAGCGAAGCCCTGCAACGCATCGCACCCTCGCGCACCACGGCAATGACAGACCGCGCCACAAAGCTGCGCGCAGAAGGCCGGGACATCATCTCGCTTTCGGTGGGCGAACCTGATTTCGCCACGCCCGCCCATGTGGTGGATGCGGCCAAACGCGCGCTCGATGCCGGCCAGACACGCTATACGCCTGTGGGCGGCACGGCGGCGATGAAGCAGGCGGCAGCGCTACATTTCCGGCGCGATCTGGGCATCGATGCGCCGCTTTCGCAAGTGACGGTGAGCGCAGGCGGCAAACAGGCGATCTTCCATGCGCTGCTCGCCACCATCAGCCAGGGCGAAGAAGTGATCGTGCCTTCGCCCTGGTGGGTAAGCTATCCCGAAATCGTTCGCTTTGCAGGCGGCGAGGTGGTGCCGATCCGCACCAGCGCCGCCAGCAATTTCCGCTTCTCGGCAGGCCAGTTCGAAGCCGCGATCAGCCCGCGCACGCAATGGCTGCTGCTCAACAGCCCCGGCAATCCCACAGGCGCAGTCTATCCGGCCGACATGCTGCTTGCCATCGCCGAAGTGCTGCGCCGCCATCCCCGCGTCATGGTGATGTCTGACGATATCTATGCCCCGCTGATCTACACGGGCGCACCCCATGCCACACTGGCCCATCTCGCGCCTGATCTCGCCGATCGCATCCTCACCATCTCCGGCGTCTCCAAGAGCCATGCCATGACCGGCTTCCGCATCGGCGTGGCCGCAGGGCCGCAATGGCTGATAGAGGCGATGGAGCGGCTGCAATCGCATTCCTCTGGCAATCCCTGCTCGATCAGCCAGGCGGCAGCGGTGGCCGCCTTTGAAGGGCCGCAGGATTTCCTGCTCGATTGGTGCGAAATCTTCCGCAGGCGGCGCGATCTGGTGGTGGCAGGGGTCAATGCCATTGACGGCCTGTCCTGCCCGGTGCCCGAGGGGGCCTTCTATGTTTTCGTCGACGCCACCCCCCATATGGCGCGTTTCGGCAATGACGAAGCGCTGGCGCTGCATCTGCTCGACCATGGCGTCGCGGTGGTGTCGGCCTCCTCCTTTGGCGGCCAGGACGGCTTTCGAATTAGTTTTGCTGCCAGCGAGGAAGCGCTGGCAGAGGCGCTGCGCCGTATAGCGGCGGCGCTGGCATGAACGAGTTGCCCATTCTGTTCGAAGATGGCGAAGCGCTGGTGATCGACAAGCCCGCAGGCCTGCCGCTCGACCGGCCGCGCGCAGGCGGCCCGGCGCTGGAAGACCGGTTGGACGAGCTGAGACTTGGCTTCCAGCGGTTGCCCGCGCCAGTTCACCGGCTCGACCGCGATACATCGGGCTGCCTGCTGCTGGCCCGCAACCCCAAGGCGCTCAAACGCTTCTCCGCCGCCTTCGAGGCACGACAGGTCGAAAAAGTCTATCTTGGCATCGTCGCGGGGCAGGTCGAAGGCGAGGAAGGCACCATTGCCCTCTCGCTCGCCAAGATCAGCTCGGAAAAGGACGGCTGGCGCATGATCGCGGCGAAGAAGGGCAAGCCCGCCATAACCCATTGGCGCAAGCTTGCCGAACATGACGGCCTGAGCCTGGTAGAGTTCCGCCCCGAAACCGGGCGTACGCACCAGATCAGGGTGCATGCCCAGCTTGGCCTTGGCGCAGCCCTGCTGGGAGATCCCGTTTATGGCGAGGGCAAGGGAGCGAAGCGGACCATGCTTCATGCCGCAAGCCTCACCATTGCGCGCGAGGGCAAGCAGCCGATCGCAGCGCATGCGCCCATGCCGCAGGATTTCCGCGCGCTCGGCTTTGAGCATGAATGACATCGCCGCCCGTGCGCTGGCACTGGCCGAGGAGCAGTTCATCGCCTCGTCCGGGCCGGGCGGGCAAAATGTCAACAAGGTCGCAACGGCGGTGCAGCTGCGCCTCGATATCTATGCTCTGCGGCTTGCGCCTGCGATGTTTCACCGGCTGAAAGCGCTGGCGGGCAGCCGGATGAACAACAAGGGCGAGATCGTGCTAACCGCGCGCACTCATCGCACGCAGGAAGCGAATCGGGCCGAGGCGCGAGAAAGACTCGTCGCCCTGATCGAGGAGGCAGGGCAAGAGCCGAAGGCGCGGGCTAAAAGCCGTCTCAACCGCATCGGCAAGGAAGCCCGGCTGCAATCCAAGAAAAAGCGCGGCGTGGTCAAGGCCGGAAGGGGCAGGATCGAATACTGACCCGCTTGACTTTTCCGCCGGCCTCGCGCATTGGCCGCCCCCGAAAAGGCGGCGTGCTGCGCGCGCCGCTTTCGTGTTTCCGGCCGCCAACGGCCATCATCAGTTTAGGATAGCGCCATGGCGAAGCCCGCAACCATCAAGATCCGGCTGGTTTCTACCGCCGACACCGGTTTCTTCTATGTGACCAAGAAGAACCCGCGCAACATCACCGAGAAGATGAGCTTCCGCAAATACGACCCCGTCGCACGCAAGCAGGTCGAGCCCAAGGCGGCCAAGATCAACTCACCCGGATCACGCAGGCGGGGCGTTCCGCGCC
>CAZWEY010000124.1:0-7076 GCA_964632055.1 uncultured Sphingomonadaceae bacterium | reverse complement strand
GCTACTGGAGTTGCCAATAGCTACGCTAATGAACGTGGTTGGAATCTACTTACAAAGTTAGATCAAATCGCCAAAGATAAAAACACCACAGTTGCAGCGGTTGCCCTGGCTTGGCTTCGCGCCCAACCCACAGTTGCTACCCCAATAGCCTCAGCAACAAAGTTGGAGCAGATCAAAGAGTTAATGCCGGTTATTGAATTAACTAGCGACGAGCTTCAGTTACTTACTAACTCCTGACACATCGCGCGGAAAGCCGCGGTATGAGCATCAACATCAGCCGCTGTTGTATATGGTGACATTAACGCCATGTTGTGGAATGGAGTCAGCAAGAAGCCATCATTGAGAAGCTTTAAATGAATGTACTGCTCCAATTCAAAATCCCCCGCCCGAGCCGCTTCGCCACCGGTTCTCGGTGCATGGCCCTGGAATAGATACTCGCCACGGGCTCCCAAGCGATTTACATGCCAATCCAGGCCAAACTCCTTTATAGCCGCATCCACACCATCACACCAGCGATTTCCCAGCTCGATCATCTTGGCAAAGTTCGCGTCAGTTAATACTTGGGTCAAAGTGGCCCGCATCGCAGCCAATGACAAAGCATTTCCCGCCAATGTGCCACCAATTCCACCGGTATCAATTACCTCGCGCTCAGTTTTTGTCGCAATCTGTGCTGCGATCTCATGGGTCATACCAAAGGTTCCGGTTGGAATTCCGCCACCAATTGCTTTACCAATGGTTAAGAAATCAGGTTTCAATCCCAAATCCGCAGTCATTCCACCGGGACCGACTGAAATCGTATGAGTCTCATCAATAATCCAAATCACGCCATACTTCTTGGCCAACTCACCAACCGCATTCAAATACCCCGCATCAGGCAAAACAATTCCCACATTTGTCATCGCTGGTTCCATCAAAATCGCCGCAACATCACCATGCTTCAACGCCGCTTCCATCGCAGTCAAATCATTGAACTCGACTACTCGGGTAGTTACATCCAAATCAACCGGCGCGCCAATATTTCCTTCGCGCTTCACAGTCTTGCCAGATGTATCCAAAGTTGCAAATGTTTCATCTACCGAGCCGTGATAACAACGATCAATCACAACAATTTTCTGTCGTCCAGTAATCAAACGTGAATAACGAATTGCATGACGATTCGCATCGGTGGCCGAAACCGTGAACTGCCACAAAGGCAATCCAAATCTGCGCGCTAACTCCGCAGATACCGCCACCGCATCATCGGTTGGCAACATCGCGGTCATTCCCTTTTTTAACTGCGCAGAAATTGCAGCAGTTGTCGCTTCAGGAGAGTGGCCAGTCATCGAACCGGTATCGCCTAAACAAAGATCTATATATTCATTTCCATCAACATCAACAAAATGTGCACCCTGCGCGGTACTGACAAATAACGGGTATTTTCCGGGCCATTTCGTCATCCAAGACATCGGGACACCGCCAGGCATTACCTGCCTTGCCTCACCAAAAAGCTCCCGGCTCTTTGGAGTACGCGCCAAGAAACGCTCCTCTTCACGTGCGTGCAGCTGCTTTAAATGCTCCCGATTAATCATTTTTCTAACCTATCAAATCTCATCAAAGACAAAAAGCGCTTCTAGATATGTATCACTTGTAATCCCCAAATTCGCAGCATCCGGCGGGGCTGTCTGTGGCTCGACACACACGCCTTCAGCATCCTGGTCATAAACCACCCAATAAGGCACATCAGATTCAATCTTGATTTGCAAAACATCTTCCCAATAAACCGTCGGCGTTCCTCGTACCTGAGTAAATGCATCATCCCAAGGTGAAGGAGTTGGAGTAATCAACTTTCCGGTCGGCAAATAATCTGGACCACGCTCCAACATCTTCCCCGGATGAAAATCAATCTCGACCGATCCACCACGATCCAGCTCTCGAGGAAACCAAGGATGAAACCCTAACCAAAAAGGCAGTTCGCAATCCCCAGCTTCATACTCCAAAGACCAACGCAGCGCGTTATCTAAAATCTCATATCGCTGCTCTACCCGCGCACCACGATATGGCGCTGGTAAATCCAAACTAAAATAACCATCGCCTAACTCTTCCCATGAGGAGGTAATTCCAAATCCATGAATCGCATTTGGCGCTGCCAAATTAACTGGCAATTGATACTCATTTCCCGATGCATCTTTAATCAATCCATCGCGAATTCGCCCCGCCCATGGAGCCATCGCATACCAACCCCAGGTAAGGGTCTGGCCACGAAAAGGCACCGCACACTCAATCTCATGAAAGCGGATGGAAGAGATACGAGCCCCCTGATCCACATCAATCTCTAGCGAAATCTCTCCGCCATCTAAAGAGTGGAGCAGGCTCATGGCACAATCCTATTGAGCGAACGGTCATCGTTAGTCATGACCGGTTAAAGTCAAAGAATTCATGAGAGCCCTTCAATTTTCAGGGTTTTCAAGTAACAGGGGACCTACACTTTCGTCTCACTCAGTAACCAATCGGGCTTAACAAAGGTGCGAAACTTGATTCACGAGGACACAACCAAGCTCATCGCAGATCTGGCGAAGACGGTATTGGAAGAGCCAAAACCGGAGCAGTTCCTGGCACATATAGTGAATCGAACCCTTGCCTCAATCGATGCCCGCGGAGCAATTCTGGGGGTAATAGAACGTGAAGGTTTTCTAGATCTGCAAGGTACCTATGGATACGAAAGCGAACTCGTTGAACCTTTCATGCGAATTCCACTTTGGACCTCGATGCCAATTACAGATGCGGCTAGATCTGGTCAGATAAATATTTTCAATACACCAAAAGAATTAATCGATCAATACCCGCATTTAAAAACAGTCGAACCGGAAGAGTCTGGCGCAACTGTCTCAGCTCCGATCATCTTTAGAAACACTGTGATAGGCGCAATTGGTATTACCTCACTTAAGCCACCAAAAGAAGGTTTTGAATTTAGCCACGCGACTGAAGGTGTGTTGGCACTTTGTGGTCTCTACATTAGAAACTTAATTGCGAGCAAAAAAGATAACAGCAAAGATTACCTATCCAGCATGAAATCCCTAACTCCCCGCCAAAAACAAATCATTAAACTCTTCAAAGAGGATCTAACTACAGATCAAATGGCAGAGCGATTGAAGTACTCATCTTCGACGGTCAAACAAGACATCATCAAGATTTACAGCATTTTCGGTGTGAATAACCGAATGGCGGTTGTGCATTTAGCAGAGAAGGCTGGTCTCTCTTAAGAGCCAGCCTTCTTTACTCGGCTACTTCCTAGCCTGCTGTATATGTGTAATCACCGGTTGAAGTCACACTCGCAACATTTGTAGTAATTACAATCTTTACCGTACCCGCTGCGCGAGCTGGTGAAGTAACCACTACTTGAGTATCAGTCACCGAAACTATAGGAGCAGCAGTTCCGCCAAAGGTTACGGAGTAGGTTCCTGTGAATCCGGTTCCGGTAATCGTTACCTGGGTTCCACCAGCGGTACTGCCAGTTCCGGGGTTAAAGGAGGTTATTACCGGAGGTGCTGAATAGGTGAAGCTGCCGGCAGAAGTGACACTGCCGCCAGCTGTCGTGAGCACAACATCCTTAGCACCAGCGGTTCCTGCTGGAGTCACCGCAGTCACAGAGTTTGAATTCACTATAGTCACCGAGGTTGCGGCCACACCGCCGACGGTTACTGCAGTGGTACCAATCAAGTTAGCTCCCGTGATGGTGATGGTTGTTCCGCCAGTAGTTGTACCAGTGTTAGGCGATACGGAGGAGATTATCGGCGCAGCAGCAACGTAGGTATAAACCTGTGCCGCTCTTGCGGTGCCACCAGGAGTGATCACATCAACAGTTACTCCACCAGCTACACGAGCCGGAGTGATTGCAGTTATCTGTGATGCACTATTAACTGTGAATGATGTTGCATTGACGCCACCGAATGTCACGCCAGTTGCTCCAACAAAATTACTTCCAGTAATGGTCACCGCAGTTCCACCTGAGGTAGTTCCCGTTGTAGGAGAAAGGTTGGTAATTGTTGGAGTAGTGCTGTAGGTGTAAGTAGCTGTCGCGCTTCCACCAGGTGTTGTAACTGTAAGTGTTACTGCGCCCGCTGCACGGGCTGGAGCAATCGCTGTGATTTGGGTCGCAGAGTTAATGGTGTAGGAAAGTGCTGAAACTCCACCAAAGCTAACCGAAGTGGCAGCTAAAAGATTTGTTCCAGTAATGACCACAGTATTGCCACCGGAAGTAGTTCCAGATGCAGGGTTTAGTGAGGTAATGGTTGGAGCAGAAACTGAATAGGTATAACTTCCCCTCGCATTTCCTCCCGGAGAAACAACTTGTACAGTGACTGTGCCAATTGTTCCTGGTGGCGTTATAGCGGTAACCTGATTAATTGAATTAATTACAAAGGATCTGGCAGCAATTCCGCCGAAGGTGACCGCTGTTACCCCAGTTAAGTTATTTCCAGTTATAACCACGGTTGTGCCACCAACGTTGCTGCCGGTGTTGGGCGAGATTGAGGTAATTGAGGGTTGGGCAAAATAGGTGTAATTAACGGGGCTAAAGGCTGTTCCCGCGGGATTAGTCACCGCGACCTGGACAGCTCCGACCGCTCGGGCTGGGGAAACAGCGGTGATTTGGTTCGCGGAGTTAACTGTGAAAGAAGGAGCAGCGGTGCCACCAAAGGTAATGCCAGTGACCCCCACAAAATTACTACCAAGTATCACTACCGAAGTTCCACCATTTGCACTACCTGTTAAAGGCGTAATTGAGTTGACTATCGGAACCGCGTAATAAGTATAAGAAGAGGTAACAACCCCAACAGGGGTACTTACCGAAACTGTAACCGCTCCGGCTGAACGAGCGGGAGCGACCGCGGTAATTTGTGTATTTGAATTAACAACGAAAGATCGAGCTGCAATTCCGCCAAAGGAAACTGCGGTCGAGCCTAGCAAGTTATTACCGTTGATAATCACAGTGTTGCCGCCATTTATCGACCCGCCATTTGGGGAAAGCGTTGAAATGCTTGGCGCTACATATGTAAATGACTGGCTCGCGGTAGCACGTCCTGCCGGAGTAGTCACCACAACTAAAGCGCTACCTGCACTACGTACCGGAGTTACGGCAGTAATTTGTGAATCCGAGTTCACAACAAATGATGATGCCGCTGTTCCACCAAAGGTCACAGCGGTGGCTCCGGTCAAGTTAGATCCATTAATTACAACGGAGGTTCCACCAGCGGTACTTCCAGTCAAAGGTGAGATTGAGCTAATGGCCGCCTGTCGATAGGAAAATCCTCCGGCCAGTGTTGCAGCGCCTCCTGCCGTAGTAACAACCACATCAACCGGACCTGCACTTACTCGAGCAGGAACAACCGCGGTAATTCGGGTAGGAGAGTTGACAACATATGAAGTGGCTGCTGTGCCACCAAAAGTAACTCCAGTTACATTTCTAAATTCGGTACCAGTGATACTCACCGAGGATCCCCCAACAATCACTCCGGAGTTAGGAGAAATCGAGGTAAGGGATGGAGCCGGGATATTCCAGGTAATAGTCAAAATGACGCGATTGCGCTTTGGAGCCTTCGCCTTTACATAGGTGTTGATTTTTGCAGCTGGAAATGAGGCTGTAGCAAACCCGGCTTTAGCGGTATCCATAACCGCACTCAAACGTTGATTGGTGACTCTCTTCATGGCCGCAGTTGCACCAACTTTTTTGTTATATGCCAGACGTGTAATCACAACACCAGAACCATTATCGACTCGGACTAACGAGCTCACACCGATGATTCGTTCGATGTCTGGAAATGCCAAATCAGATGATCCGCTAGGAAAGGTCAAAACGATCTTTTCACTCTTGGTGACTGGCTCAGCTTGGGCTGAAACCGGCGAAAATCCAGAAAATACCAGTGCAGATATTGCGATTAGCGATACACGTCTCATGCACGCCAAAGTAGGTTTACAAAATCAGAAAATAGTGAGAATCACCTCCATGTCCCCGCATAATGCAACTCTCTACTTAATTTCATGCTCCCACGGAGGATTTGCCCCTGCACGTGAACAGGTAATTCCCGCAGCAGCGACAGCACGCTCCAAAACCTCACGCAGCACTATCGAATTAATCAATCCAGATAATCCATATTTAACTAATCCTTCAACCAATACCGCACCAACAGTGTCACCAGCACCAACGGTATCCACCAATGAAACAGCAGCCCCTGGCACTGTAACTTCAAAACCAGCGCCATACGCCCGTATCCCCGCAGCTCCCAAAGTCACAACCACTAAAGAAACTCCAGACTCCAACCAACCTTGAATTACTGACTCTTCTCCATAAAGCCAGTTCAAATCATCTTCACTCAGTTTCACAACGCTAGAAATCGATATCCATTTATCCACCGCAGCTCGATATAAATCCCGATCGCTCAATATGGAAGGTCGCACATTTGGATCAAAAACCACCGGCACACCTAGCCCAGAAACCCACTCAAATAGGGGTTTTGAACCTGGTTCCACCAGAGTCGCCAAAGAACCCACATGCACCACATCAGCGCCTACAGGCAACCAACTAGAAGAAAAATCAAAAGTAGTAGTTCCCTCTAATTCAAATGCATAAGAGGCCACACCATTTTCATCGATAACCGCATTAGCCAAAGCGGTGGGCTTATCCCCACGCAAAACTAAAGATAAATCCACACCACTTTCCAATAGCTCCGCCTCAATTAAAGCCCCATATTCATCAGATGAAATCCCACCCACGAAGTAACTAGCCACACCCAACCGCGCCAGGGCTTTAGCCGTATTCGCCGGACCACCCCCTACATGGGCAGTACGAGATCCGCCCACATTGACTAGATCAATCAGCGCTTCGCCAGCTACATAAACCTTTCTCATACCGGAGCTCACCCCCGAATTATCGGCTTAACCATGGGTATCTCCAAGCTCCCCAAGTGCCTTCAGGCTCAAAAAAGGCACACTCATATCTGATGAGTGTGTCCTTCTGAGCCAAGCCGAGTTGGAGAAAGCCTCTAACTCGACTCTTAATGAAAGGAAACAAATGTCTACAAAGACATCAATCAAGCGCATTG
>CAZWEY010000123.1:0-7177 GCA_964632055.1 uncultured Sphingomonadaceae bacterium | reverse complement strand
TTGGTTTGCGGCATCGCCCCTTCCGAGCTGTCGACCAGCAGGATTACCCCGTCGACCATCGAGAGGATGCGTTCCACTTCGCCGCCGAAGTCGGCGTGGCCGGGGGTGTCGACGATGTTGATACGGGTGCCGTTCCATTCCACCGAAGTGCACTTGGCCAGAATGGTGATCCCGCGTTCCTTTTCGAGATCGTTCGAATCCATCGCGCGTTCTTCCACGCGCTGATTGTCACGGAAGGTGCCGGACTGGCGGAAAAGCTGGTCGACCAGCGTGGTCTTGCCATGGTCAACATGGGCGATGATCGCGATATTGCGAAGCGAAGGACTGGCGGACATGGCAGTTGGGCTTTCTGAAGAAACAGGCTGGCAGCAAGGCCATGCTCGGCAAGGCTTATGCTGCAACCGCGAAATGCGGCGCCTCTAGACGAAGCGGCGCCAGCCGGCAAGCCGGAACGCAGTTGTGGGTTACACTCCGAAACGGATCGAAATATCTAGGCAAGGCACCCGGTCCTGCGTTAGGAAAAGATTAGGGTTAATCGAATTATCCGAGAGGAGTTGTGCAGGGGGGCATACCCTGCGTCGTCCGGCAGGCCTTAGGGGAAAATCTATGCGATTTGTTGATCGGCACCTTGTGCAGCTTGCCCGGACCTCATTGCTTTGCGGCGCAGCCTTTGCGGGGCTAAGCGCGCCTGGCGCAGCGCTCGCCCAGAGCGAACCCGAATATGCGCAGCCCGCCACAGATGATTTCGCGATGGAAGGGACAGGCAACGAGATCGTCGTGACCGCAACCAAGCGCGAAGTGACCCTGCAGGATGTCCCTGTCGCGGTCAGCGTGACAACCGCCGAGACGATCCAGCGCGCGCAGGTGCGCGATATCCAGGATTTGCAGGTGCTGGTGCCCTCTCTGCGCGTTGTCCAGCTGCAAAGCTCGGCCGCCACCAACTTCTTCATTCGCGGTTTCGGCAATGGGTCGAACAATGTCGGCATCGAGCCTTCCGTCGGCGTGTTCATCGACGGGGTCTATCGTTCGCGCACGGCTTCGCAGGTTAGCGACTTTCCCGATATCCGCCGGGTCGAGGTTTTGCGCGGGCCGCAATCGACCCTGTTCGGCAAGAACGCATCGGCAGGTGTCGTCTCGATCGTGACGCAGGAGCCACAGTTCAAGTTCGGCGGATCGTTCGATGCCTCCGTCGGCAATTTCGGCGCCACCGTGTTCAAGGGCCATGTCACCGGCCCTCTCTCCGAACAGGTCGCGCTCAGCCTTGCGGCCGGCTACAACAAGCGTGACGGCTATATCAAGGACCGGGGCAGCAACACCAAGACGAACGAGCGCAACCGCTGGTTTGTGCGCGGGCAGGCCCTGATCGAACCATCCAGCGATCTTAAGGTCCGTCTGATCGCGGACTATGACAAGATCGACGAGAATTGCTGCGGCGTCGTCAGTGTCCGGACTTCGGCGGCGACAGGAGCCATCGGTCTTCTCGGTGGCAGGGTCAATGACCCGAACCGCCCCTTTGCAGACGAGGTGTGGTATAATTTCCCCTCGACCAACAAGTTCAAGAATTACGGTTTTTCGGGCCAGATCGACTATAATATGGGGCCGCTGACCTTCACCTCGATCACGGCGCTTCGCAAATCGAAAACCGATACCGATCAGGATTCCGATTTCACCAGCGCCCGGTTGCTCGATCACAATGCGATGCAGCAGGGTCTGCGCACCTTCACGCAGGAATTCCGCGTTTCGGGCAGCTTCCTCGACAAATTCAACTTCCTTTTGGGCGCCTTCTATCTGAACGAGAAGGTGGACCAGCAGAACCTGCTCGTCTTCGGGCAGGATTTCCGCCCCTATGCCGATCTCCAGATCCGCGGGGCCACCAATAATGCACTCAATGTCGGGCTGCTTGAAGGAACCTTTGGCCAGCTCGATGCGCTGGCGGCCCAGAACCCCGCGCTTGCCGGTCGTTATATCGGCCGGTTCTTCGGGCAGGGCACCGGGCTGCAAGAGGATTACCGTCTCAAGAACGATGCGATCTCGATCTTCGGCCAGCTCGACTTCGAGGTGGCCGACCGGCTGACGCTGACGCTTGGCGGCAATTACACGAAAGACAAGAAGAAGTTCCGCACCAATGTCGTCTCGGATGAGGTCTTTTCAGGCGTCGATCTCGATGCACCGCAATATGCGCCCTTCCGCCAGCAATTGCTGCTGGGTGGCGGGTTGTTGCAGGCGGGCGTGAATCCCAACGATCCGGCAGCGGTATTTGCCTTTGCGACCAATCCGGCAACGGCCCCGATCTTCCAGCAGATTCAAAGCTTCGCCGTTGCCAATCAGAACAATCCCCTTGCCAACCCGCTGGGCGGATTGCGTTCGCTGCAATTGTTCCCGCCCTTCCTCAACCTGCCCAATGCGGCGGAAACGGGCCGGACGAGCGACGGCAATTTCTCCTACACGCTGCGGCTCGCCTATGATGTGAATGACAACATCAACACCTATGTGAGCTATGCGACCGGTTTCAAGGCCAGCTCGGTCAACCTCTCGCGTGACAGCCGCCCGCCGCTTTCGGCGCGAGACAGGCTGATCGCGGGCAACCTTGCGACCACCAATCTGCGCTATGGCAGCCGCTTTGCCGATCCGGAAAAGTCGCGGGTGATGGAGCTGGGGATAAAGGGCAGCTGGCGCAATGCTTCGGCCAATTTCGCCGTGTTCAAGCAGACGCTCAAGGGCTTCCAGGCCAATATCTTCACCGGCACAGGCTTTGCCCTGTCCAATGCCGGCAAGGCGACGACCTGGGGTTTCGAGTTCGACGGTTCCGTGAAGCCCGTGCAACAGCTGACACTGGGCCTTTCGGCGGTGTGGCTGCATGCCAAATATGACAGCTACGTCGCTTCGGCCGTGGGCGATCTTTCGGGCGCCCGGGCCACTGAAGTGCCCCGTTTCGCCACCACACTGAGCGGCGAATGGGATCAGCCGGTGGGGCCGAACGGCCATCTGATCTTTCGTGCGGCCTATCATTACGAATCGAGAGCCTGGGCGGTCGAAGGGCTTCCCGGCTTCATTTCGCGCGATCTTGCGGGCAATGCGGCGGATTTCGCTCCGGCCTTCGATGCCGCCCGTCCGTTCCAGCGCCAGGTGGACGAACTCGATGCTTCGATCACCTATGCCTTTGGCAATGGCATTGAGATGTCGGTGTGGGGCCGCAACCTGCTCGACGACCGCTATCTCAACCGCATATTCGACTCCGTGGCGCAGTCAGGTGCCATTTCCGGCTATCCCAATACGCCGCGCACCTATGGTGTCTCGGCAAGGGTCAGCTGGTAAAACCTGCCATCAGCCAAAGGGAAGGGGGCCTTGTGCCCCCTTTTTTCGTTGCAGAACAAGCGCATCTGTGGTGCCTTGCTGCAAGGCGGCATCAATGGCCGCGGGAAAGGGGCCATCATGGAATGGATGCTGATGCCGTACAGGCGCTATTTCGATTTTTCCGGGCGCTCGCAGCGCAAGGAATACTGGATGTTCGCACTGCTTTACGTGATCGTTGCGATTGTTTTTGGCGGGCTGATGCTATCCGGCATGCCAATGAGCGATATGGAGCGTGCGGCAGAAACGGGGATCGAACCTGCCGCACCCGGTCCTCTGATGTTGCTGGGCGCCACCGGGCTTGGCCTGTTCGTGCTCGGCTCGCTCATCCCGGCGATTGCGGTTGCGGTGCGCCGGTTCCACGATCAGGACAAATCGGGCTGGTTCGTGCTGCTCAATTTCGTGCCCTATGTCGGCGGGCTGATCCTGCTGGTGTTCATGTGCATCGAAGGCACGCGCGGGCCCAATCGTTTCGGGCCTGATCCCAAGGATCCCAACAGCGTGGACGTTTTCAGCTGAACAGGCCAAAGGGGGGCATGCGGTTTGCCTGCCTCCCCTTTCTGAGTGCGATCATGCTTCTGTCTGCCTGCGGAGAAGAAGCTGAGCCTGCCCGCAAGCAGCGCATATCGGATGATGCCATGCGCTCGGATGTGCTGCCGGTGATGGGGGCGGAGCGACGGATCGCGGTCGAGGCCACAGGCATGCTCGACGGCCAGGGGCTGGCCAGAGAGGAAACCTATCCGGCACGGCTCGAAAATGCCCTTCGCGCGCGCGGGGTCAATGCTCGCGTAGTGGGTGTGCGCGATCCGTCAAAGGGTGAGGCGGAGTTGCTGGTCGCTGCCGATTGTGCTGCGGCTCAGGCCTCCATTCCTTGCCTTGCCCCGCGCATGGCGGTGCCCGCAGCACTGGTGCAGGGCAAAAATGGCCGCCCCGATGCGCGCGGGGTCGAAGAACTCGTCGCGCAATCGGTCGATCAGGTGGCGGCGGCTTTGCCGATGGAACCGTCCTCTCTGTCGTCGACTGCAAAATAGCGCAGCAGGGGGCGACGCAGGATCAGCAGGGCAGCACCTGCGCTGCCGACAATGGCGAGGTTTGCCAGCCAGAAATCGCTCGGCGCCATCTTTTCATACCAGCCGCCCATATAGCCGCTGATCAGGCTGGCGGCCGCCGCCGACAGGGTCTCTATCCCCAGCAAGGTGCCGCGCCATGCCGCAGGCGCGCGTTCTGCCCAAAGCGCCACCATCACCGGCGAGAAATAGATTGCACCGAAATTGGAGACGAGGTGGAAGGAGATGGGCAGCAGCAGCGGAACCTTGCCCGATGCGTTGGCGGCAAGCGGGGCAGCGGCCAGCAGGCCAACGCCTGCGGCAAAGATCAGGCAGCCAAGCCCCATCTTGAAGACCATGTCCGGCTCTGTCCCGCGCCGGGACTGCACCCGCCAGATCCACAGTACCAGCGGGATGAAAAGGGCAGGGGCCAGGCCATCCAGAGACTGCATCCAGGGAACCGGCACCGCAAAATCGCCGACCATCAGATCGACATGATCGCGCACCCACAGATTATAGACGTTCCAGATCTGCGCCTGAGAGGTCCAGAAACAGAGCGAAACCGGCCAGAGCATCAGCAGGCCGCGCATATTATGCCGTTCTTGCGCTGTCATCTTGCCGCGCGCGATGGCCTGGCGCTTGGCCCCGTCGGGGGGCAAATGGCGCGATCCGGCAAGATAGATCACCAGCCCGATCAGCATGCCGAAGCCCGCCACGGCAAAGCCTGAGTGCCAGCCATGATATTTTGCGACTGTGCCGGTGGCGAGAGGGGCAATGAAAGCGCCGAAATTGACCACGAAGGCATAGACCTGAAAGGCCACGGCCAGCCGCCTGTCGCCATCTCCATAAAGCGATTTGACCTGCGCCTTGAGATTGCCGCGCAACAGGCCAGCGCCAAGGATCAGCAGCAGCAAGGCGAGCAGGAAGGTCTTGTCGAAGGCCAGCGCGAAATGGCCCGCCGTCATCAGCAGTGCGCCCATGCCGACGGCAAGGCGGCGCGATACGAAACGATCGCCCAGCCAGCCTCCGACAAGGGGAAGGCTGTATAGGAGAGCGCCATAAATGCCGAAGGTCTGGGTGGCGATGGCCTGATCGCTCAGCGGGCCGGTGATCGCCTCGACCGCCGCGCGATAGGTGGCAAAGCCCGCCACCTGCTCGATCCGTCCGGGTCGCAGCAGTTCGCCAGCCATGTAAAGCACGAGCATGGCCTGCATCCCGTGAAACGAGATGCGGTCCCATAATTCCGTGCCCGAGAGAACCCATAGCCCCTTTGGGTGTCCGAAGCGTTCCCCGGATGGCCGGGCTTCTGCATCTGCCATGCGCGCTTTCCCCCTGATGCTCTATTCGGCTGCTTCTTGCGCCTTTTCCGCGTCGGCAGCCTGGCGCGCCCACATCTGCGCGTAAAGCCCGCCGCCTTTCAGCAGTTCGGCATGACTGCCGCTCTCGGCAAGCCTGCCCTGTTCCAGAACAAGGATGCGGTCGGCATCGGCGATTGTCGAAAGGCGATGCGCGATGGAAATGCCGGTGCGGTTGGCGGAAACCCGGTGGAGCGTGGCCAAAATGTCCTGCTCCGTCCTCGTGTCGAGCGCGCTCGTCGCTTCGTCGAGCAGCAGGATCGGCGGATTTTTGACCAGCGTGCGGGCAATCGCCACGCGCTGTTTTTCGCCGCCCGACAATTTCAGCCCGCGCTCGCCCACCTGGGTTGCAAAGCCTTTGGGCAGGCGCTCGATGAACGGAAGGATCGCGGCATCGCGGGCGGCCTGCGCCACTTCCTCGTCGCTCGCCCCGTCGCGGCCATAGGCGATATTATAGCCGATCGTGTCGTTGAACAGCACCGAATCCTGAGGCACGATGCCGATCGCCTCGCGCAAGCTCGCCTGGCTGACCTGCGCGATATCCTGCCCGTCGATGAGGATGCGGCCTTCCCACGGATCATAGAAGCGGAACAACAGCCGCGCGATGGTGCTCTTGCCTGCGCCCGATGGCCCGACAATGGCAAAATGCGCGCCCGCGGGCACGGCAAAGCTGAGGCCATGCAGGATGGTGCGTTCGCGGTCATAGCCGAACACGACATTTTCAAAGGCGATGGTCGGCTGGGAGATGGCGAGGGCAGGGGCGCCGGGCTTGTCCTTCACCTCGATGGCCGTATCCATCAGGCGGAACATGTCGGCCATGTCGATAAGCCCTTGCCGGATGGTGCGATAGACCATGCCCAGCATGTCGAGCGGGCGGAACAACTGGGTCAGATAGGTCTGGACGAAGACCAGCTGTCCGGCGCTGTATTCACCGCGCACCCAGCCGCGCACGGTCAGCGCCATGGCTACCGCCATCAGCAGGTTGGTGATCAGCGCCTGGGCGATGTTGAGCAGGCCAAGGCTGTTCTCGCTCTTCACCGCAGCCTTGGCATAGGCTTGGGTGGCCTGGGCGTAGCGGGCTTCCTCGCGCGTCTCGGCGTTGAAGTACTTCACCGTCTCGTAATTGAGCAGGGAATCCACGGCGCGCGACAGGGCCTGGCCATCGAGCCGGTTCATCTGTTCGCGCAGCTTGGTGCGCCATTCGGTGATCGCACGGGTGGTCCAGATATAGGCAACGACGGCCAGCGCGGTTGAGATCACCAGCGGCCAGCCGAAATTGATGTAAAAGATCACCGCCACGCCCAGCAGCAGGATGATCGTGGGGGCGATGTTGAACAGCATGAAATAGAGCATCGTGTCGATGCTCTTGGTCCCGCGTTCGATGACTTTGGTGACCTCGCCGGTCCGCCGCGCCAGGTGAAACCG
>CAZWEY010000122.1:0-7303 GCA_964632055.1 uncultured Sphingomonadaceae bacterium | reverse complement strand
AATTGCCGCCAAAGGCATGAATTCAGGGCCGGACGGCCAGCTGGACACCGCGGCTTTCCGGCAACAGCCGGTTGGCCGCCGCCAGCAGCGCACCCGGCTTCCTGTCGCTTGCCAGACTGCGCACCTCGGACTGGAGTTGCTGACAGCTGAGGCTGGGGTGGCCTTGCCCATAGCCATTGGCGATCCCGACGCTCAGACGGTCGAGCGCGCGATCGGCACCCTTGGGACCATAGGCGCCCACCAGATTGCCGCGCAGGGCGCGCGCCGCTTCATTCAGTTCAGTCAGATGAGTGGAGGAAAATCGATAATAGTCCGGCTGGAAATCATGCGGCGTATGGCGACACCACAGGCCTGTGACCATCAGCATGATATCCAGCTTGCGCAGCTTTTCGGCTGATGCAAGGTCGGGCGCCGCCATGGCGCCTGTCGATTGCGCCGCCATCAGCAGCGCGCCTGCCCATCCCAATATTTTTCCAGCCATGCCCTTGCTCCTCCACCTGTCGCCAAACCGCGATGAGGAGCATCTGCACCGGCAAAATTAACCCGGTGGCAAACAGACAGGGTATGCACAAAATTAGCCATGTTGCCTTTGCGGTGCTTGCGCCTGCGCCGCGAAGGATTATCTCGTCGGGCACACGGGATTGAGAAAGGAACCCATGAAATGACGATTTCCAAAGGAGACAGGCTGCCCGACGTAACCCTGGTCAAGGCAACCGCCAATGGCCCGGAAAAGGTGCAGGCGGCCGACTATTTCAAGGGCAAGCGCGTGGCGCTGTTCTCGGTTCCGGGTGCCTTCACCCCGACCTGCTCGGCAAAGCATCTGCCGGGTTATGTCGCCAAGGCTGCCGAACTGAAGGCCAAAGGCATCGATGAAATCGCCTGCACCGCGGTCAATGATGCCTTCGTGATGGGCGCATGGAACAAGGCCGACGGATCGGACGACATCACCATGCTGGCCGACGGCAATGGCGATCTGGCCAAGGCTCTCGATCTCACCATGGATGGCAGCGGCTTTGGCCTTGGCACCCGCGGCCAGCGCTTTTCGATGGTGGTGAACGACGGCACCGTCGAACAGATCAACGTCGAAGCCCCCGGCGATTTCAGTGTGAGCAGCGCCGAACATATGCTGGGTCAGCTCTGAACCGAAACTCAGGACTGACATCAGGAAGGGGCGCCGGGCGGCGCCCCTTTTGCGTTCAATAACCCATCAGGCTGAGCACTTCCTTGCGCGAGCGCTGGTCATCGCGGAAAGTGCCCATCACCTGGCTGGTGACCATGCCGACGCCCGGCGTGCGCACTCCGCGGCCCGTCATGCAGCCATGCTGCGCCTCGATCACCACGGCGACGCCCTGGGGCTGGAGATTGTCCCAGATGCATTGCGCCACTTCGGCGGTGAGCCGTTCCTGAATTTGCAACCGCCTTGCATAGCCATGCAGCACGCGCGCGAGCTTGGAAATGCCCACAACCCGCCGGTCGGGCAGATAGGCAATGCAGGCCTTGCCGATGATCGGCGCCATGTGATGTTCGCAATGCGACTGGAACGGGATGTCCTTCAGGAGCACGATCTCGTCATAGCCGCCGACTTCCTCGAACACCCGGTCGAGATGGATCGAGGGATCTTCGGCGTAGCCCTGGCAATATTCCCTCCAGGCGCGCGCAACGCGAAGGGGCGTATCGCGCAGGCCTTCGCGCGACGGATCATCGCCCGACCAGCGGATCAACGTGCGTATCGCTTCCTGAACATCGGCAGGAACGGGGATTTTTCCGGTCGGTCGGGTGTTGTCCGGGCCGTCAGGGCTGCTCATCAAGTCACTCTCTCTTCATTCTAAACAGGCCGTGCCAGTGTTGCGGGCGCCAAGGGGCCAGAGCCTAGCCGACATTTCGCATCCTTGTCGATGTTGCGCTGGGCCACCGATGGCGGCAATAGGGGCCAGCGCAATTTCAGGGAAGTTCATGACCGGCCTGGCCGACCTGCACAATCAAGTCCGTTCCGCCATCGCCGGCCTGTCGCCCGGGGTGAACAGACTGCACTTCGAGGCCAGCGGCGCCCGCTTTCCGGTGAACCTCAAATTCACGCCCGGCGCCCGCGCGCTCATCATTCATTTTCATGGCTCGGTAAACCGTGAAACCCGCAAGGTTCCTCTGTTTCCCTCATGGGTTCCCGATATCGGACAGGCGCATCAGATTTCCATTCCCGACCCCTCGATGGGACTGCTCGAGCGCCCATTCAATATCTCGTGGTATGCAGGCCATGATGGCTTCGACACGCAGGCCATCCTCGCCGCGCTGTTCGCCACGGCCGCCGAGGCGCTGGGGGTAGAGCGCAGCATCTATTTCGGCAATTCCGGCGGTGGATTTGCCGCACTCTATTATGCGCATTGCCATCCCGGCAGCTTTGCCGTGGTCGGCAATCCGCAAACGGACATTCTCTGCCACCATAGCGGTCCGATCGAACGCTATCGTGCCCAATGCTGGCCCGCATTGATGCAGAACGCAGAGCTGGCGGAGGCCACCTGCACCAACCTTCCCGCACTGTACGGACAAGGCTTTGCCAATACGGTCATCTATGTCCAGTCTCTGGGTGACCGGACTCACTATGTCCGGCAAATGCTGCCCTTTGCCCAGGCAATCGCGGGCACCCGCCATGCCGCCCGTTTTCTGCTGCAATGCGATTTCAACGGGACGATGGGCCATGCCGCCGCCCCGCAGGAATATCGCAACTGGATGCGTGCGATCATCAACAGCCCCACAGCCGAAATCGCCGACATCCTCGCCGCGCTGCATGATGCACGCGCAATGGACATCCCGGCCCGGAAATCGACACAAGACAGCGCCGCCAGAAAAGCCAGCGCCCCGGCCAACATCTCCTCTTTCGACAGGGATGACATCACCCTGGCCGAGCGGTTGCGCAAATGGCGCGGGCGTGCTTCGTGAACGCACAAGGAGCCAAGCCATGACCAATCCCTATCGCGGCCAGCCATCGCGCGCCTTCTGGAAAGCGGCAGTGGCCGAGCGCCACATGGCCGACATGGCCGAACTGTGGGACCCGATGCCGCTGGCGCGCACCGACAAGGTGGCAACGGCAGGCAGCTGCTTTGCCCAGCATATCGGCCGCAATCTGAAGATTCGCGGCGCCGACTACATGGACATGGAGCCCGCGCCGCCCTTTCTCGCCGATGAGAGCGAGGCGAGGCGCTTCGGCTTTGGTGTCTTTTCCTGCCGCTATGGCAATATCTACACCTCGCGCCAGCTCTTGCAGTTGCTGCAGGAGGCCTTAGGAAGGCGCCAACCATGCGAAATCGTGTGGGAAAAGACTGGCCGTTATTTCGATGCCCTGCGTCCCGGCATCGACCCGGTGGGCTTTGCCAGCGCTGACGAAGTGATCGAAGACCGGGCGCGCCATCTTGCCGCTGTGCGCCGCATGTTCGAAACGCTTGACGTGCTGGTTTTCACCATGGGGCTGACCGAAGGCTGGGAAGCGAAAGCCGATGGAACCATGTTCCCCACTGCGCCGGGAACCATTGCGGGCCAGTTCGACGCCGGCAAATATGGCTTCCGCAACCTGCGTTATGGCGAAATCCTGGCGGACATGGAGGCCGCATGGGTCTTGCTGCGCGAGGTCAATCCTTCTGCGCGCATGCTGCTGACCATATCGCCAGTGCCGCTTGTTGCCACCGCAACCGGCCAGCACGTCCTGCCCGCCACGACCTATTCCAAATCGGTGCTGCGTTCGGTCGCGGGCGATCTGGCCGCAGACCATGACGATATTCACTATTTCCCGTCCTACGAGATCATCATCGGCCACCCCAGCCGCGGCATGTTCTTCAATCCGGACCTGCGCACGGTGAACGAAATGGGCGTCGATCTTGTCATGTCGCATTTCTTCTCCGGCCCGCTCGCCCGCGAATTTGCTGGCGGCACAACCGAGACAGACGAAGATTTCGAAGTGATCTGCGACGAGGAGCAGATGGAGCTTTAGGCGTTCCTCGCCCCAGGTGGCCTAGACACTCGCTGCCTGCCCCCATAATTCTCGCGTGACGGGAAAACGCCCGGCGCAAAATTCATAGACATGGGCATAGTGCCCCATCACCTCTGCGCGCAGCTGCGGATCAATGTCCTGCTGCTTGGCGCTGACGTTAAGCCGTTCGCCCAGAAAGCTCTCGTCGATGCCCACCCCGAAAAATTCCGCGATCCGTTCCAGCGATGGCCGGGTGAACAGGTCTTCATAGACCAGATAGAGAATCTGGCTCGCATCAAAGGCCTTTTCGAGATTTTCGATCGTGTGGCGATAATCGGTGCGGGCGATGGTCGAACGCGCCTTGAACATGGTGCGCAGCTGGTCCTCGTTGCGGTCGACCCCTTGCTTGACAATCCCCCGGCGCTCCCGGTTGCGCTGATACATGCGCACCTCGCTCCATATGCGCTCGAAGGGATCACGCATGATGAAAACGACCTTCACGCCAAGGCCCGCCTTCTCCATCCGGCGACGGATCAGGGCGTAGGCATCGGCCGGAAGCGAGGAATAGCTGGGCGTGATATCGCCAGTGAGCAGGGCGCCCGCCTCGATCAGGCTGCGGAAATGAAATTCATAGAATCCAGGGACCGTCTGCATGGCATAGCGCAGCCGCGTCGCTTTCATGCGGCCAGAGCCTTGCGCTGCCACCAGCGTCTGCTCCGTGACCTTCATCTTGGGAAAGATGTCGGTCAGGATTGCATCCCAGACATGATATTCCTTGAGCGGGCCGAAATCGACCTCTGCAAAACGGCTGAGATAGCCGTGCAACCAGGTGGTTCCGGTCTTTTGCGCCCCTACGCCCAGAAGAAAATTTCCGCTGCCCTGCACCCGCTTGCCCTATCTGTCCTGCGCTGACCTGAGGGCCGGCACACTCTCAACCCCGATCTGCGCGTCCAGTGCGGCGAAAACCCCTTCATGGCCATAGCGCTCGACGATCATGGCGCGGTTTTTCAACAGCAGCCCGGTGCGCGCATCTTCATCCATCGCGCGAAATGCCTCGATACTGGCAAGGGCTGCTTCATTATCAGCGACGATCCAGTCGGGCGTATAGATATCGGCGGCTTCATCCCACGGCCAGACCAGCGGCTGACAACCCGAAAGCACGCCATCGGCCAGCGCATAATGGAAGGATTCGAAATCGCTGCATGACAGGATGTGGTCCACCTGGCCATACCAATGCGACACATCATTGCCCCAGGGAGCAAAGCTGATCTTCTCCTCCAGCCCCGGCAGGGCGGCGATGCGGGCATAAATTCCTTCATAATAGCCCAGCTCTTCGGCCCGGCTGCCGATCTGCATGAAGGCCAGCGTTTCGGGCCTTGGCCCCTTGATGTGCAGTTCGGCATCGTGCCCGCGCGCTCTCAGGGCAATAAGCAGGTCCACCGCACGGTCGAAGCGTTTGCGTTCGGGAACGATCCCCACCATGCCAAGCCGCACCGGCCCATCCCATGCCCGCGCGGCAAAGCCATATTCATCGCTCAGCACGAAATTGGGAATGATGGTGGTTTTATCCGCGGGCCAGCCGAACATTTCCAGAGCCGTGTCACGCACCCTTTCGGAAACGAAGACAACTTTCTCGATATTGGCGATATCGATCTGACGGCTGAATTTGCGGGCTCTTTCGTTGATCTCCTGCAAATGGACCCGAATGAAGATGCGTTGCCCCTCGCGGCGATTGCGCGAATACCAGACGGCGTTCGCCAGCCCCCATTCGCAAAACACCGTATCAGCCCAGTCAGCGCAGGCCTGGGTTGCGTCCGGATCGCGCATCTCGCCCCAGTTCCATACGTCGCGAATGACATGGTGCCCCGCCGCCTTGAGCCGGGAGACATAGGGGTCGATGAACTTGAAATCATGCCCGGCAAAGCAGATGCGTTGCGCCGCTTTTACGGCAGGCTGAGCAAACACTTCATCTGCAAGGCGCCGCCCCAGCCCGTCCAGCCCATGCGCTTCACGAATACGCGCAGCCAGCGCCGGATCGGGCAAGGCGCGAGCCTCAAGAACCCGCCGCAGATCAGCCAGATCGCGCACGAAGAACGGATAGTCATCGCCCAGCAGCGCCCGGTTGATAGCATTGGGATAGCAAATGCAACGCGCGCCGCTGCCCGCCATTTCCACCAGTTTGGTCGAAAGTTCCAGCGTATGATCCTCAAGGCTGGCGGGGCGCCAGCACCATACGAAATCCATCTGCGCCATCAGGCTCATCGACTGGGCTCGGTCCAGCGCGCTGTGGTGATCCACACCGAGATCGGCGAAGCTATCAGCGATTTGCTGCCTGAAGGCTTCGCCATCTTGCCGGGTGCGGCCGGAAATCTTGTTGGCGGCGATATCTAGCGCTATCGCCTGACCTTCGTCGCGCAAAAGCCTCGACCATTCGAGCAATTCGACCACGCCCCATTGCGGATTGATCTTGCCGGCATAACCGATGCGCAAGGAGCCTTCCCCCTTGACCGAAAGCTGGGCCGGAAAGCTGTCTTCGGGTATTGCCGGAGGAAGATCGAACGAACGAAATCCCTGCCCGGTCACTCCTCTGAGGCGTTCGGCAATCGCGCCGGTCTGAGTCAAGACAGAGGCGGCATGGGTAGCGACCAGAGTGGCTGCGGCGGCCTGCTCCTCGCTGATCTGCAGACCTTCTTCTCCCACGGAGTAGAAATCAGTCAGATAGACATGCAAACGCTCTTTGAAGCGCCGGGTTGACGCAAGGTCGGCCGCTGCCGCCAGACCGCGCACCACCACATGGCGCAAATCCGGCAAGGCATCGTCAAGAAAGCGCACCACCTGGCAGGCGTCCCGCAAACCCAAGGCGCCTTCAAGCTCAAGCGTTCCCGGTTCAAGCAGGACCAGATTTTCGCGATTGCGGAAATTGTTCAGCACGACATCACTCGCAACATCGGCCTTGGTGACCAGAATGCACCGACCCTCAGCGCACAGCATGGAAGCAATTGACGAAAGCCAGACTGACGATCCATCGACGCTGTTAAGGTCGATATCAGCATAAAGAACAAAGGGAGCCTGCCGGGCTAGCGGGGTTGCTTCCAGCCATTGCCGGACACTGTGGGCAAGCCTGAGATCCCTTGCCCCTGTCGCATTGCCGCCGCGCGCACGCCAGGCGGCATCTTGCTTGGAGATGAGGAGCAGCGATTGCAGCTCGAAATCATGATCCTCATCATCCACCGACAGCTGGAAAACAAGCGCGCGCTGGTCTTCCTCAAGAGTGAAAGACATGCTTTGCCGGAACAGCCCCCTGCCAACATGCCGTCCACCGCCAAGATAGGAAAAGGGATGCCC
>CAZWEY010000121.1:0-7323 GCA_964632055.1 uncultured Sphingomonadaceae bacterium | reverse complement strand
CGATGAAGATCACAGGGTCGGGATCTGCAATCGCCGCGCGCAGCAGGCCATAGGCGCTGGCCGCATCGCTTGGCACCACCACCTTGAGCCCCGGCACATGGGCAAACCACGCTTCGAGACATTGCGAATGCTGCGGCCCCGCGCTCATCCCGCCGCCGTGCGGCGTGCGCAGGACCATGGGCACGCTGCCTTGCCCGCCAAACATGAAGCGCGCCTTGGCGGCCTGGTTGACGAGGGCATCCATCGTCAGCGTGACGAAATCCATGAACATGATCTCGACGACAGGCTTCAACCCGCTCATCGCCGCGCCGACCGCAGCGCCCGCAATGGCCGCTTCGGAGATCGGCGTGCCGATGACGCGCGCAGGGCCGAACCGCTCCAGCAGCCCGCGCGTGGCGGCAAAGGAACCGCCCGCCTCGGCAATATCCTCGCCCATGAGGATCACAGTGGGATCGGCCTCCATCGCATCGCCCAGCGCCTTGTTGACCGCACGGCTCATGTTGAGGAGAGCCATCAGGCGGCTCCTGCAAGCGTATAGACATCGCGCGATGCTGACCCGAAATCGGCAACGGCGCCCTTGCGCGCAGCAGCGACCGCACCGTCGACCTGCGCCGCAACCTCCGCCTCGATCCGGTCCAGTTCGGCCTGCTCCAGCCCCGCATTCAGCAAGCGTTCGCCTGCAATCCGCAGCGGATCATGCGCCTCCAGCGCGGCAATTTCCGTCTCGGCCCGGTATTTCTGCGCGTCGCCCTCGAAGTGCCCGCGCACCCGCTTGGTGGCGCATTCGATGACTTGCGGCCCCTCGCCCCTGCGGATGCTCCCGACAGCCTTGGCCGCGGCAGCAACCACCGCCTCGACATCATTGCCGTCGACCGACTGGTAAGGAATGCCATGCGCATCAGCCAGTTTCGCAAGCGTGAAGGCGATCTGGCGGTCGGTCGGCGAAAACTCGCTCCACCCGTTGTTCTCGCAAGCAAAAAGCAGCGGCAGTTTCATCAGCGAGGCCATGTTGAGGCATTCGTGAAACAGTCCCTCAGCGAGCGCCCCGTCACCGAAAAAGGCGACCGCCACCGCATCGCGCCCCAGGGTCTTGTGGGCAAGCGCGCTCCCCAGCGCGATGGAACTGCCCGCGCCCACAATGCCGTTTGCGCCCAGCATGCCCACCGCCATGTCGGCGACATGCATCGAGCCGCCGCGCCCCTTGCACAGCCCCGTCTCGCGCCCCAGCAGTTCTGCAAAGAAGCCTTCCAGCGGCAATCCCTTGGCAATGGCGTGGCCATGCCCGCGATGCGTCGAGGCAATGGTGTCTGCGGCGGTCAGCGCCTGCATCACCCCGACCGGCACCGCTTCCTGCCCAATGCCCAGATGAATGAAGCCGGGTATCTCGCCATCGGCGAACAGATCAATCAGCCGCTCCTCGCAGCGGCGAACCAGCAGCATCCCGGCATAAAGCGAGACAAGTTCCGCCGGTTCATTCTGCAAGTCAGGCAAGAGGCATCCAATCAATTCGGCAGTCTTAGAAACGGAACAGGAATTTCCCGCTGCTTATTTGTGAACAACCATTCAATGTCAATCGACGGGTCGGAATGAACTGGAATATGGCCTTTTGGCGGCCACTGACAGGCAGACAGCTGTTGTCATGAACAGTCCTCGCGCCTATCTGCGGCCACAGTTGAATGAACGAGGGCCAAAGTGGCGAAGCAACCCGCGAAAAAAGCGTCATCCACCCGATCGTCGCGCGCCATAAACCTCACACGGGCAGAGCGTGCCGAGATCGTGAAACGGCGCCTGTTCGAAGCGGCGACCACCGTCGTAGGTGAGCATGGTTATGCCGGTGCGACCGTCACCCGGATCACCCGGCTTGCCAGGGTGGCGCAAGGCACTTTCTACAATTACTATCCCAACCGGCAGGACCTCCTGGACCAGCTACTGCCGCGGCTGGGTTCCGAAATGCTGGCATTTATCCGCAGTAAGGTTGAAGGCGGCACCCCCGGCGCCGAGCTTGAGGTGCAACGCTTTCGTGCCTTTTTCGACTTCCTGCTCCAAACGCCCCAGTTCATGCGGATTCTCTATGAAGCGGCACTTTATGCCCCTGCCGGATACGAGCAGCACATGCAGAACGTGACCGGAAACTATATCCGCGCCTTGAAGCGTGACGGCCTTGGCGAGCGTTTCAGCGACAAGGAAATTGAAGTGCTGACGACCCTGCTAATGGGCGCGCGCAATTACCTTGGCCATAATTATGCCTTTGGCGAAAATGGCGTATGCCAGCCACCCGAAGCGGTCTTTACTGCTTATGAGAAATTCATCCGTAACGGGATTTACGCCTAGGATCATGGCCTGCCAAATGGCCTTGGCCCACCAAACCGTCGGGGATTGTTGAAACGACATCGGTTTCGACCTAGACGGAAAAAATGAACCGGCATTCGTCAAAATTCGCCAGCGCTGGAACCATAGCAAGGATACCGCAGCGATGCCTCGATTGAAATACACCTATCCGCTATACCTCAATAACCGGCCACTCCAGCCTAACAGCGACCTTGCAGTAACCGACAAGTTCACCGGCGAAATTGCCTTCCGCTGCGCGCAGGCCGATGCGGCGATGATCGACGAGGGCATCGCAGGCGCCGTCCGCGCCGCCCGGCCGATGGCGGAAATGGCGGCCTATGAACGGCGCGATATCCTCCAGCATTGCGTCAGCCGCTTCCAGCAGCGCTCCGAGGAACTGGCGCACGCGCTGTGCATCGAGGCCGGCAAGCCGATCAAGGATGCCGAAGGCGAGGTCGGCCGGCTGATCGACACCTTCCGCATCGCGTCGGAAGAAGCGACAAGGCTCGGCGGCGAAGTACAGGCGCTCGACATTTCCCCGCGCGCCCGTGGCTGTCAGGGCATCTGGAAGCGTGTCCCGATCGGGCCATGCTCCTTCATTTCGCCCTTCAACTTCCCGTTGAACCTCACCGCGCACAAGGTCGCGCCGGCGCTGGCCGTCGGCTGCCCCTTCGTGCTCAAGCCCGCCAGCCGCACGCCCTTGGGCGCGCTCATCATGGGCGAGGTGCTGGCCGAGACGGATCTTCCCGAAGGCGCTTTCTCCATCCTTCCCGCCCATCGCAGCGGCGCGGACCTGTTCGTGACGGACGACCGGCTGAAGCTCCTCTCCTTCACCGGCTCGCCCGAAGTGGGCTGGGACATGAAGGCCCGTGCAGGCCGCAAGAAGGTGGTGCTCGAACTGGGCGGCAACGCGGCCGTCATCGTCGACCATGACACCGACCTTGCCGACGCGCTGGAGAGGGTCATCTTCGGTGCGTTCTATCAGTCGGGCCAGAGCTGCATCGGCGTGCAGCGCATCCTTGTCCATGCCTCGATCTACGAACAGTTCCGCGACATGCTGGTCGCGCGCACGAAATCCCTCGTTTCGGGCAACCCGCATGACCGCGCCACCTTCATCGGCCCGATGATCAGCGAGGGCGAGGCGAAGCGGCTGGAAAGCTGGATCAACCGCGCGGTCGAGGCCGGCGGACGCCTGCTCTGCGGGGGCAAACGGGAGGGCGCGATGCTGGAGGCGACGCTTCTGGAAAACGTGCCGCTTTCTTGCGAAATCAACGCCGAGGAAGCCTTCGGCCCCGCCGCCATCCTGATGCCCTTCACCGATTACGAAGCGGCGCTGGAGATGGTGAACGACAGCCGCTTCGGCCTTCAGGCCGGCGTCTTCACGCGCGATTTCGAGAAGGCGATGCTGGCCTGGGACCGGCTCGATGTGGGCGGCGTCGTCATCAACGACGTGCCGAGCTACCGGGTCGACAATATGCCCTATGGCGGCGTCAAGGATTCCGGCCTTGGCCGCGAAGGCATCCGTTTTACCATCGAGGACATGACCGAAATCCGCAATCTCGTCATCAGAAGAAGGCCGCTCGCATGATCACGCTTTCGAGCTTCATCCGCTGGCACGCGCGCGAAACGCCGGACCGGGTGGCGCTCGCCTATCAGGGCCACGAGACAAGCTACTCCGCATTGAACGCTACGGTCGAAGCGGTGGCGGGCCTGCTCAAGGCGCGAGGCGTCGGACCCGACGTGGTCGTGGCGCTGCTGATGAAGAACAGCCCCGCCTTCATCCAAGCGGCAATGGCCATAAGCCATCTGGGCGGTATCTATCTTCCGCTCAACTTCAGACTGTCCGCCGAGGAGGTGAGCTACATCACCGGCGATGCGGGCTCAAAGCTGATCCTTGTCGACGAGGAGCTGTTGTCGCTCGCGCCTGCCGAACTACCGAAGATCGTCGTGACGCAAGAGGCGCAGGCCGATCTCGCCGTGCTTGCCCAGGACCAGACGCCCGTTACGCAACCCGCGCATCGCCTGCCGTCAGACCTGTTCCGCCTGATGTACACCTCCGGCACCACGGCGCGGCCCAAGGGCGTGATGCACAGCTACGAGAACTTCTACTTCAAAAGCGCGGACCATGTGAACGTGCTCGGTCTTGATGCCGACACACGCCTGCTGACGGTCGGGCCGCTTTACCATGTGGGAGCCTTCGACCTGCCCGGCGTTGCGGTGCTGATGGCAGGCGGCATGATGGTGATCCACCGGGACTTCGATCCTGCCGCAGTGCTGGCCTCGATCGAGCGGGAAGGGCTCAACGCGGCATGGCTCGCGCCCGTGATGACCACCGCCCTGCTCACCTGCCCCGATGCCGCAAGCCATGATCTCTCCAGCCTGCGCTGGGTGATCGGCGGCGGGGAACGCACACCGGAATCGCGCATCGTGCAGTTTGGCCAGATGTTCCCCAACGCCCGCTATATCGACGCCTATGGCCTTACCGAAAGCGGCAGCGGCGACACTTTCATGACGCCGGGCCGCGAGCTGGAGAAGATCGGCTCTGCAGGAAGGCCCTCGATGCATGTCGCCCTCTCCATCCGCGACGATGACGGGCTTGAACTGCCGACGGGCGTGGAAGGCGAGATCTGCCTGCGCGGCCCCAAGGTGACGAAGGGCTACTGGAACGACCCCGAAAAGACCGCGTCTGCCTTCTTCCCCGGCGGCTGGTTCCGCACCGGCGATGTCGGTTACCTGGACGAGGAAGGCTTCCTGTTCATCACCGACCGCAAGAAGGACATGATCATCTCGGGCGGCGAGAACATCGCATCATCCGAGGTCGAACGCGCGATCCAGATGCTGCCGCAAGTGCTGGAATGCGCGGTGATCGGCGTGCCGGACGAACGCTGGGGCGAAAGGCCGATGGCGGTGATCGTCCCTGCCCCCGGCGCGGCGCTCGACGAGCAGGCCTTGAAGGCTCATTGCCGCGAGCAGCTCGCCGCCTTCAAGGTGCCCGACCGCATCATCCTGCGCACCGACCTGCCGCGCAACGCCTCAGGCAAGGTGTTGAAGCGCGAATTGCGGACGCTGCTGCTCAGCTAGGGTCAGGGCCCAGTCCGGGCTTGTTGCATATGGCTCCTCGCCCCTTATGAAAGGGGACGGCACAAGCGCAGCCGGAACGGGAGAGGCAAATGGCATCGGAACATCCCAAGGGAGACGTGCGCAAGGTCATGACCGCCTGCTTTGCAGGGCAGGTGGTCGAATGGTTCGATTACGGCCTATACGGCCTGTTGGCAGCCCATATCGCGGTCCATTTCTTCCCTTCTGACGATCCGATGACGGGTCTGCTGTCCACCTTTGCCGTGTTCGGCGTCGCCTTCGTGGTGCGGCCGCTGGGCGGCTTGGTGCTGGGGCGACTAGGCGATGTGAAGGGGCGGCATCATGTGCTGGTTGTCTCGATCATTCTCATGACGATTGCCACCGCCGTCATAGGCCTCACGCCCGGCGCGGCGCAGATCGGCCTTGCAGCACCTGTCCTCTTGGTTCTGGCGCGTGCGCTTCAGGGCTTCTCGACTGCGGGTGAATCGACTTCGTCAGTGACCTATGTCGCAGAAAGCGTTCCCGAAAACCGCAAGGGTTTCTATGGCGCCATCCTCATTGCCGGCAATTCGGCCGGGCTGCTTTGCGCAACCGCAACCATCGCCTCGATCCAGGCCCTGATGAGCGAACAGGCCTTCGCCGAATGGGGCTGGCGGGTTCCCTTCCTCATCGCCGTGCCGATGGGCGCCATTGCCTTCTACATCCGCCGCAAGCTTGAAGAGACGCCCGATTTCTTGCGCTGGCAAGAGCAAGGCGTCATCTCCAAACAGCCTTTGAAGGATAGCTTCACCAGCGGATTGCCCCAATTGCTGCAAGGGATTGGCCTCGGCGCAATCGGCTTCATCGCGCATTATCTGATCGTGTCCTATTTGCCGACGCATCTGAAATTGCAAGGCATTGCTCCAGACAAGCTCTATCTGGTCATGCTGGTACCGGGCATTGCCATGATCGCAAGCTACCCCATCCTCGGCTGGATATCGGACCAGATCGGGCGCAAGGCGCTTCTGCTCACCAGCAGCGGCATTCTTGCCTGCCTCGGCATCCCGCTGTTCTCGCTGATCGACCCCGCCCAGCCGGCAGGAATGCTGGTCGGCATCATCGGGCTGACAGTGGCAACCGGGGGCTATGTCAGCCTGATGGGCGTGTTTTACAACGAATTTACCGATCCCAGCCGCCGCATGACCACCTATTCCGCAGGCTTCAACATCAGCGGCGCGCTGTTTGGCGGGTTAAGCCTGTGGGGCTTCACCCGCGCAGTGCAGGCAACAGGCGACCCATACGCACCGGGATGGATTCTTGCTGGAACCGCATTGTTCAGTTTCCTGACGCTGCTGAGCATCAAGGTCTGGCGGGGAAGCGGGGTGGCAAAAGGGGTGGGAGAGGTATGAGTCAAGCTCACCAAGCTTGAGTATCAGCCTTCCCAGACCAGTTTGGGCTTCCTTGCCGCCAGCGTTTCGTCAAGCCTGCGCCGCGGGGCGAAGTGCGGCGCGGTCTTGAGCGACGGATCGCCAGCTCTCGCCCGCTCAGCCAGAGAGCGCAGCGCCATGATGAACTGGTCGAGCGCGGCCTTGCTCTCCGTCTCGGTCGGTTCAATCAGCATCGCGCCGTGGACGACGAGCGGGAAGTACATCGTCATCGGGTGATAGCCTTCATCGATCATCGCCTTGGCAAGATCGAGCGTGGTGAAGCCTTCGGCAAAGCCCTTGTCGGAAAACAGCGCCTCATGCATGCACGGCCCGCTGCCCCCGAACGGCGCATCGAGCAGGTCTTCAAGGCTGCGCAGCACGTAATTGGCGTTGAGCACCGCATCTGTGGCGACTTGCCGCAATCCGTCCGCGCCATGGCTGAGAATATAGGTCAGGGCGCGGGTGAACATGCCCATCTGGCCGTGAAAGGCGACCATCCGGCCAAAACTGG
>CAZWEY010000120.1:0-7335 GCA_964632055.1 uncultured Sphingomonadaceae bacterium | reverse complement strand
TGTAGGGCCCCTTGTTGCATTCCACCACCGGCGGCGGAGGCGGCGGGGGCGGCGGTGGAGGCGGCGGAGGCGGCGGCGAAACATAGGCCGGAGCCGGTTCCGCCTCGCGGGCAAAGCGGAAGGTTGCCTGCAGCGCCGCTTCGCGCGGACGGGTTCCATAGATATTGGCCTCGTTGATCCCCGGGATCACCGCGCCCGGTTTGTCCTGGATGAAACCGATAAGCCGCTTGTTGGTGAGGTTGCGACCGATTAGCGCCAGTTCCCACTTCTCATTGGCATCATAAACCCGCAGCCCCGCATTGATCAGCGCATAGCTCTTCTGCTTGCTGAGCGGGCTTTGCGTTTCCAGCGCATAGGCGCTGCTGGTGTAGCGCATATCGGCATTCAGACCGACCATGACATTACCGCCCGAAACCGGCGTGTCATAGCTGAAGCCTGCCGTGCCAGAGAACTTCGGCGCACGATGCAACCGCTTGCCGGTCAGATCCTGCACACCGCCCACGCAACCTTCCGCCACCGTCTGGTTGGCATAGCAGGCCGAGTTGAGGAAGCTGCCATATTTGACATGATTGAAGGCCGCAGCGCCACGCAATGTCAGTTCAGGCGTCACATTGAAGCTGGCTTCAAGTTCGATGCCCTTCTGCTTGGCGTCTGCCGCATTCTGGATCTTGTAGGCCGAGGTTACCGGATCGTAGGATGTCAACTGGAGGCCGGTGAACTTGTAGTAATAGGCCGTGAGCGCCAATCGCAAACGGCGATCCAGCAAGTTCGCCTTGTAGCCGATTTCGCCGCCCTTGGACTTCTCTGGCCTGAACTTCACGCTCTCGACCGTGTCAGTCGCGACCACCACGGACGGAAGCGCGATACCGCCAGATTTGTAGCCGGTCTTGTAAGCAGCATAGAGCGTGCTGTCAGGGGTCGGATGCCAGGTAAGCGTGGCTTCCGGCGACCAGTTATCCTCGCTGATATCGCTGTCCAGCACCACGCCTTCATTGAGCAGGAAGCTGGATGCGATGTAATGGACATAGCGCGGCTGCCCTTGAACCGCCGACTTCTTCGTCTTGGTGTAACGCGCACCCGCTGCCAGTTCGAGATCAGGCGTTATATCCCAGCGGGCCTGGCCGAAAGCAGACCACGCCTTGGTGCGCGCCTTGGCTTCACCCGTGCCGGACTGGTAGGAACCGGTCTCGAGATCGGGACCGAAATTGTAGAGGAACAGCGCGGAAGAGACCTTGGTCGTGCTCTTTTCGTAATAGCCGCCCACGGTCACGTTGAAGGGTCCGTCAAGCTGCGTGATAAGTCGTAGTTCCTGCGAGAATCCCTTGAAGTCCTCCGTCACACCGCCGGAAAACTCGGCAAATTCGGTCTGGCTGTATGGCCCGCGCGTGATGAAATCGAGGGTCGAATAGCCGGTATTGGCGGTAAGCAGAACCTTGTCGAGATCCAGCGACTGCTGCCAGGTGAGATATTTCGTCTTGGAATCGGTGAGAGGAACGCCGCTGAACCACTTGCTGCTGGAAAAGGGCCCTTCTGCGTAAAGCCCTGGCAAGTCGGTGACATGGCGGATACCGTTCAGCTTGCATTCGCTGTTGAGGTCCGTGATGCCCAGATGTGTCGGGTGTGCGCCTGCGCAGACAGGTTCTGCGGTGGATGTGCCGCCATTGTCGGACAGGTCCGTGAAGGTCGCCTTCATCACGGACGAATAATTGCTGGTCGGATCCCACTTGATGGTGACGCGACCGGCGATCTCTTCCGTGCCGGGGCCCCAGCGATGTGCCGGATCGGGCAGCGTGACCGGGCCGCCTGTGGGGCTGAGGCCAATGGGGTCGATCTTCGACTGGCCAAGATTGTGCACATAGCCGCGCATCTTGGTGTAGCGGCCGGCGAAGCGAACGCCCAGCGTATCGCCCAGCGGAATGCTGAGGGCAGCGTTGACATAGCGCTCCCTCGCCTTGAATTCGTATCCTGCGGTAACATAGCCGGACAGTTCGCTGGCCGGATTGGCGGTGGAAAGCTGAATCACGCCCGCCGAGGAATTCTTACCGAAGAAGAGCGCCTGCGGGCCCTTGAGCACCGCGACTTGCTCGAGGTCGAACATCGAGGCAACCGCAGAGCGAGGCCGTGCGATCTGGCTGCCGTCGATCGAAACGGAAACGGACTGGTCGACGCCAGCCGTGTCAGCCGTCGTGCCGATACCGCGAATGAGGAACGCACCGCCCGAACCGGCACCGCTGCCATAAACTTCCATCTGGGGCGTGAGCTGCGCCATCTTGACGAGGTCCGCCGAAGCATAGCGCGAGATGTCCTCCGCCGTGAGCGCTGTCACAGCGACGGGAACCTCCGTGAGCGTCTCACCCTTCGAACGTGCAGTGACGACAATTTCCTCGGCGTAATTGGTGTTGGCGTCCTGGGCCGCAGCCGGCACGGCAAAGGCGACCGCAGCGATCGCAAGACCGGCAGAGCCGAGCCTGTATTTTGTAATCATGTTGTGGCGGATGGTCATGGAAATGCTCCCTCATTCGAAACGTTGCGGTTTGATCACTACTTGTCTTCGTGACCATACATCAGGACGGCCATGCAGACCTAACCCTCAGGCTTGTCGGAGATTGAATTGCAGGCCGCCGCAAGCATGGCCGCGAATCGCTTCGGACAGGGTCAGATCAGGCATCCCGGCCACCAGGCCAGCAATTCGGCATGAATGCCGGCTTGGACCAGCCCGCAGTAGCCAATTGACGCTTTGCAGGGAGGAATAGGACGCTATCATCGCGCCAGCCGGAACATCGGAAAATGCCCTTCAGATTCACTGGTTGAGGAGAGAGAAAGATGCTGATCGGAAGCAAAGAGCCATGAGTGCGCCCGAATATGTCTCCATCGCGGAAGGCCGCAATCTGCCGGGCCTGCGCCTTGCCCTTACTCAGGGCGTGCCAGGACCATGGAGCGTCGCGGCCAAATCGATCATGGAGGTAAAGGGAATACCCTTCAAGGCCGTGCCGCAACTGGCCGCCCAGCCTAATGAAGAGCTGGTGGAATGGACCGGCCACAACAACGCACCCATAGCGATCTACAATGACGAGCGCGCCCGAGTCGGCTGGGTCGAGATCCTGCTGCTGGCGGAACGCCTTGCGCCCGAGCCCGCGCTGATCCCGGCCAGCCCGGAGCAACGCGCTTTGATGTTCGGCCTTGCCCATGAAATATGCGGGGAGCAGGGCTATGGCTGGTGCGCGCGTTCGCTGCTGTTCGATATTCAGGAAGAGCGGGGCGAGGGCGCCTATACTTCGCTGAAGGCGCGCTACTCATCGGGGGAAACCACGGCGCAACTGGTCACGCGGATTGGTGCGATCATCGCCATGTTCGAGCGGCAGCTGGAACGCCAGCGCGATGCCGGAAGCGATTATTTGATCGGCGACAGCCTGACCGCGGTCGACATTTATCTTATGGCCTTTTCGAACATGATGGTCGCGATGGGGCCGGACCAGTGCATCATGCCCGATTTCTATACCGCCATCGGCCCGACGCTGGACACCAAGCTCGACCGGCCAACCCCTCCGATCATCATCACCCATCGCGATCGCATCGCCAGGCGGCACCTTTCGCTGCCGATCGAATGCTGACGCGCGCCCGGTAACAAGCAAAAAAACAGAGAGGACATCCGCCCCATGGCCTTCACCCATGTCGACAAGCCGTTCCGGATCAAGAACACCGAGTTCAAGAACCGCATCGTGCGCTCCGCCCATGGCACCAACCTTGGCGAAGGCACGATGAACGACCGGCTGATCGCCTATCACGAAGCGCGGGCGCGCGGCGGGGTGGCGCTGTCGATCATGGAGATCACCGGCATCCACCAGTCCTGCGCGGGATTGATGAACATCTGGGATCCACAGCTGGGTGACGGGATGCGCCGGCTGGTGGATGTCTGCAAGCCGCACGGCATGAAGATCTTCCAGCAGCTGTGGCATGGCGGCATGAACGGCCACAACATCATCGACGGGACTCCCTGGTCGGCAGGCGACATCCCCAGCCCCAAGATCGGCATAATCCCGCGCGCGATGACCAAGGGCATGATCGACGAGGTCGTTGCCGGCTATGCCGAGGGCGCGCGGCTGATGGAGGCGTTCGGCATCGACGGGGTGGAGATCCACGCCGCTCACTCCTATTTGCCCCACCAGTTCCTCTCGCCCGCATGGAACAGGCGCGCGGACGAATATGGCGGCAGTTTTGAAAATCGCGCGCGCTTCCTGGTCGAGGTGATGGAGGCGGTGCGCGCCGCCGTTTCATCCGATTTCATCGTCGGCGTGCGCGTTTCTCCCGATTACCAGAAGGGCAGCCTTGCTCCGGGAGACGTGGTGATGGCCACGCAATTGCTGGAAGAAAAGGGCCTCATCGATTTCGTCGATGTGTCGGCCGGCAATTACACCACCGACTACAAGATGATCGGCGGCATGCATGAACCTGTCGGCTACGAGATGGAAACCTCGGCGCCTGTCACCACGCAGCTCCGCACCCCGACCATCGTCACCGGCCGCTTCCGCACGCTCGACGATGCCGATCTGGTGATCCGCAACGGCGAGGCAGACATGGTGGTCATCACCCGCGGGACCATCGCCGATCCGGACCTCGTCAACAAGGAACTGGCCGGGCGCGCCACCGAAGTGCGGCCCTGCATCGGCTGCAACCAGGGCTGCGTCGGCGGCATCATGTCGGCGATTACCGGGCCGGGCGGGGTAATGGGCTGCACCGTCAATCCCGCCACAGGCTTCGAGCAGGAAATCGGCGACGACAAGATCGTAAAGGTGGCAGAGCCGAAAAAGGTTCTCGTCATCGGCGGCGGCCCTGCCGGGCTGGAGGCCGCCCGCGTCGCCGCGCTCAGGGGCCACAAGGTCGTGCTGTGCGAGGCAGGGCCGGACCTTGGCGGCATGGTCAATATCGCGGCCAAGCTTCCCACCCGCCATGCCATCCACGACATCATCGTGTGGCAGCAGAACCGGATCTATGAGCTGGGCGTAGAGGTGCGGCTCTCCACTTACATGGACACAGACGACATCGAGGCCGAAGGCGCCGACGCGGTGATTATCGCCACCGGCTCCACCCCCCGCATGGACGGCATCACCACCTCCAACCCCGGCGATCCGGCGACGGGCTTCGACCAGCCGCATGTGGTGAGTTCTCTCGATCTCCTGACCGGCGGCAGGCCCGATGTCGGCAAGACCGCGCTCGTCATCGACGATGTGGGGCAATACGAGGCGCTGGGCGTGGCCGAGGAACTGCTGAAGCGTGGTTGCGACGTGACCTTCATCACCCGCCACAGCGCGCCGGCGCACGGGCTCGACGCCACCTTCATGAGCGGGGCGACACTGGGCCGCCTTCCGCATGACCGCCTGACCATCCACACCCGCTACCGCCTCGCCTCGGTCGAGAAAGGCAGCGCCACGATCTTGCCCATATATGAAGCGGTTTATGACAATTCGGCCCGCAAGACGGTTCCGGCGGACACGGTGGTCTTCGTCGGCTACAACCGCGCCAACCGCGAGCTTTATGACGAGCTTTGCGCGAAGGGCGCCCATGCGCTGGTGGCGGGCGATGCCAGAAACCCGCGCACCATGCAGGAAGCCATCGCCGAAGGCTATCGCGCCGGGCTTGCTGTCTGAACGGGAACGAGGAGAGGAACACCATGTCGAGCGACCGCGAACAACTCACCCACATCATCAATCTCTATGGCTTTGCCGTGGACACGCAGGATTTCGACTTGTTCGACCAGATCTTCACCGCAGATGTGGACTGCAAATACAACGAGCAGGCGGTGTGGAAGGGGCTCGACAATTTCAAGAGCGATTTCGTCTCTTACCACGACCCGTTCGATGGCACGCACCACATCATGTACAGCCACCTGATCGACGTTCAGGGCGATGAAGCCAATTGCGTCACCTACGCCCACTGGCGGCTCTATCGCAAAGGCGTGGCCGGCGGCGATTTCTGGGAAGGCAATGGCTGGTATGACGATCACGCGGTGCGCACCAAGGACGGCTGGCGGATCGACAAGCGGCTGTGCAAGATCATCTGGTGGGGCGGCAATCCGATGGTCAACGCCACCGATCCCAATGTCCAGTTCGACCTTCCCGTCACCTCGCTGCGCGCCGAACGGCTGAAGGGCGACGTCTGGTTCTACAACGCGATCAAGAAGAAGGGCTGATCATTTATGTCCCTCGCCAATGGCTCAACCACCTCGCTCCTTGATCTGGCCGGCAAGACTGCGATGGTCACCGCCGCAGGGCAGGGGCTGGGGCGCGGCATCGCGCTGCGCCTGGCCGATGCGGGCGCAAACATCGTCGTCTCCACCCGCCGCCCGGAGCCGGGCGAGGAAGTCGCCGCCGAGATTCGCGCGGCAGGCGGCAAGGCCATCGCCGTCCTCAATGAAGTATCCGACCTCTCGCAGATCGAGCCGGCATTGGCCAAGGCGACAGAAGCGTTTGGAGGGGTTGATATTCTCGTCAACAATGCAGGCGGCATGCACCCCTTCACCAATTTCCTCGAAGTGGACGAGGAGATGTTTGACGGCACGATCAACCGCAATCTGAAGGGCAATTACTTCCTGACGCAAGCCGTGGCGAAACGGCTGGTTGCGGCGGGCAAGCCGGGGCGGATCATCAACATCGCCTCCACCGCCGCCTTCCGGCCCGATTTCATGCTGGCGGCCTATAATGCGGCCAAGGCGGCGCTGGTGCAGTTCACCCGCTCCGTCGCGGTGGAACTTGCGCCCCACAACATCCTCGTCAACGCCGTGATCCCCGGCCCGGTCCGCACCGACAACACCACATGGATTTACGATGATCCGGAATGGGCGGCGGCGGTGAAGGCCAAGGTGCCGCTCGGCGGCCCGGCCAATGTCGACGATGTCGCCAGTGCAGTCCTCTATTTCGCGGGCAAGGGCGCAGGCCACAACACCGGCTCGATGCTGGTGGTGGACGGCGGCTTTATGTGGACCTGAGGCGCTTTACGCTTATTCCCACTCGATCGTGCCGGGGGGTTTTGACGTATAGTCATAGACCACCCGGTTGATACCCTTCACCTCGTTGATGATCCGCGTGGCGACGCGGCTGAGGAAGGCGGCGTCGAAGGGATAGATATCCGCAGTCATGCCATCGGTGCTGGTCACGGCGCGCAGCGCGCAGACGTTGTCGTAAGTCCGCCCGTCGCCCATCACGCCCACGGTCTTGACTGGCAGCAGCACAGCGAAGGCTTGCCAGATCGCATCATAGAGGCCCGCATTGCGGATTTCTTCGAGATAGATCGCATCGGCTTTCCGCAGGATGTCGCAGCGCTCCTTGGTCACTTCGCCCG
>CAZWEY010000119.1:0-7343 GCA_964632055.1 uncultured Sphingomonadaceae bacterium | reverse complement strand
GGCGGCGGTGCCGCTGGCCTTCGTCGCATCCTGGGCAAGGGCCGGGCCGGCCGCCACACCCACCAGCTGGGCCGTCGCCATGTGCACCGCGGCGCGGCGGGTCGGGTCAATATCGATCAGGAACGGCATGTGGAAGGCCGGAACCAGCATCCAGAAAAAGGCAAAGGCCGTTGCTCCTGCGTTAAAGGCTGCAGGGGAGGGCACCGCCAGCAGCAGCGCGACGGCCGCGATGCTGGCCAGCGCCACCAGTATCATCATGCGCATGGCGGCCACTCTGCCCGCCACCAGCGCCGCCAGCAGGCCGGCAATGATTTGCGAGGCCAGTGCGATCGACACCGCGATCCCTGTCTGAGCCTCGCTCAGCCCGATCTGCCCGCCATAGGGCTTGAGATAGACCCACAGCGCCAGGATTGCCGCCAGCTGGCAGAACACCGCAAACAGGCCAAGCCAGCCCGTCCGGTCCGGCATCAGCGAGCCGCCCGTCCCTTCCAGCGGCGCGAAGCGCGCGGGCACGAAAATGGCCAGCACGCCCATCACGCCGTAAAAAGCGGCGAGCACGGCAAAGCCGGCCATTGCTCCGCCCATCGGCAGAAGGCTGCTCGAAAACCAGGAGGACAGCACCAGCAGCGTTGCCGCCTGCGCCGTTACATAGATGGCGATCCAGCGCGCCGGGTTCTCGATCCGGGTCAGCAAACCCACCCAGATCCACAATAGAACACCGGCGCAAACTCCATGACCGAAGCGGGCCGCGACAATGCCCATGCCGGTCAGCCTGGCGGTCACCAGATCAAGCAGCAGTCCGGCAATCGCCGCAGTGAGCACGATCAGCTTGAGCCGCTGCGGTTTCAGCATGGCCGTGGCGAACAGCACCGCCAGCAGCGTCCCCATAGCCTCGGCCATGGCCACCTGCCCCAGCTCGCCCAGAGTAAGCCGGTTTTCCGCAACCAGTTGCGGCAGCAAGGTGCCTTGCAAGGCGGGAATGATGCCGCTGATGATGCCGATGAACAGCAGGGCGAGCACGGCAGGCCGCGCGAAGGTGGCGTCACTCAAGGCATTGTCTCCCGCATGACAGGCGCGCGACCAATTGCCAGCGCTCCGCCATGACACAAGAAGACCAGCACGACGCGCCCGCGTCAAGCGGCGGCGATCAGAAGCCCACCCCGTCGGGCCAGCCCGGCGCCGCAAGGCCCATGACCTTGAACAGTTCGCCCATCTGGCCCTCGCCGGTCAGGCGGTCTTTTGCCGCCTCGATGGCGGCTGCGTGATGCGGCGCACGGGCGGCCAGCGCCTCTGCCCTCATCTCGATGCCCAGGGCGCGCAGCCATTCACCCTGCGAAACCGTGCCCAGCCACTTCGCCCCGCGCGACAGGGCGACATTGGCCAATGTGGCGAAATCGACATGAGCGGTCAGGTCTGCCTCGCCGGGCATCGCAAACGGGTCGACCTTGTGATGTGCGCGCACCGCCTGCAAGCTCGAGCCGTCGCGCAGAGCGCTGTGACCATAATCGATGAACAGAGCCGCACCGCCTTGCGCCACCAACCTGCCTGCAGCCTCATAGATGATGGCAGCTGCGGCGGGGCATGTTTCGATGATCGTGCCCGGCGCTGCATCGCGACGCGCTTCGGGCACTGCGGAATCCATTGGCTGGGCGCCTGCCACCGGCACGAACCGGTCGCCATCGAGACCCACCATCCTCTCGCGCCAGCCCTCTTGGGTCCTGACCATCTGGCGGACAGGCAACGCATCGAGAAATTCATTGGCGACGAGCAGAATGGGGCCGCTGACCGGAATGGTGGAGAGATCATGATGCCAGATCGCGCCGGGCAATGTTGCCAGCTGGATTTCCTTCAAGGCCACCGAGGCTTCGACGAAATGGACTTTCGGCTCCAGACCATAGCGCCGTGCCGTACGCAGCGCATCGCTGGCCAGAGTGCCCCGGCCCGGTCCCAGCTCGACATAATGGACCGGTTCAATCCTTCCTGCATTGATCCACATATCGGCCAGCCACAAGCCGATCAGCTCGCCGAACATCTGGCTGATTTCCGGCGCGGTGATAAAATCGCCGCCCTGCCCGAAAGGATCGCGCGAGGAATAATAGCGGGCATTGGCCTCGCCCATGTAATGCGCCAGGCTGATCGGGCCGGTATTGGCGATCAGCCGCCTGAAGATGGCCGCAAGCGGCGCGTCATCGCTCTCGCTCATGCGCTGGCTGGCGCTGCTCCGCTGCCCGATGCGGGCCGGATGAGCGCGCGCGCTGCAAGCGCAAGGCCAAGCGCAATCAGCGGTATCGTGAGCCACTGACCCATCGAAAGGCCTGTGCGCATGGCAAATTCCGACAATTGCGCATCGGGTTCGCGGAAGAATTCGACGATGAAACGGGCCATGCCGATGCCGGCGGTGAAAATGCCCACCAGCAAGCCCGGACGCCAGCGCGCGCCGCTTTTCCAGAACAGCACCTGCATCACCACGATCAGCAGCAGGCCTTCCAGCGCCGCTTCGTAAAGCTGGGAAGGATGGCGTGCGAGAGGGCCCCCGCCCGGAAAGACCATGGCCCAGGCGATATCGGTCGGCCGCCCCCACAATTCTCCATTCACGAAATTGGCAAGCCTGCCAAACATCATCCCGAACGGCACCACCACCGAGACATAATCGGCCACGCGCAACAAGGAGAGTTTCTCTCGCCAGGCAAGATAGACCATGGCCAGGGTCACCCCGATCAGCCCGCCGTGAAAGCTCATGCCGCCCTGCCACAATTTGAGCAGATCGGCCGGGCTGGCCCATAATTCGGGCTGATAGAAGGTGGCATAGCCCAGCCGGCCGCCGATGATGATGCCCAAGGTGCAATAGAAGAACAGGTCGTCGACATGGCGTTGCGCCATGGGCGCGCCGGAATGGCGGATCATCCGGCCCAGGCTCCAATAACCCAGCAGGATGCCCGCGAGATAGGCCAGCGAATAATAGCGCAAGGTGAAGAACCCAAGGTCGATCCCCGGCCTCAGGCCCAGATCTTCCCACATCAAAGGGGCGCTGGGCAGCGCATCGGCAAGGAGTGTCAGCAAGTCTCTTGGCCCTTCCTCATCCTGCTTGGATGCGCGCTTTTGGCATAGGTTCCAATGCCGGGAAAGCTTGCCAGCATAAAAACTTGCTCCCATCTTGGCCCGCGAAGGTTAAGAACACACCCATGAGCATCACCCGCATCCCCCGGCAACGCGCCATAATCGACCGACGCGCCCTGTCGGAAGCCGTGATAGCGGCGGCGATGGAGCAGGGCGAAGCCTCGCGCCCGCAGGTGCTGGGCCTGTTGCGCGATGCACTGGCCAGCGGACGGGCCGAAATCGCGCGACGGCTGAGCGAACGCCCTTCTGCCGGTCATGATTGCGCCGAGGCCCAGGCCTTTCTCACCGACCAGCTGGTGCGCGTCATTCACGATCATGTCGTGATGCATCTCTACAAATCGAGCAATCCTTCGACCGGCGAACGCATCGCGATCATTGCGGTCGGCGGCTATGGCCGGGGCGAAATGGCGCCTCATTCCGATGTCGACATCGCCTTCGTCACACCTGACAAACAGACCGCCTGGTGCGAACAGGTGATCGAGGCAATCCTCTATTTCCTGTGGGATCTGCAGCTCACCGTCGGGCATTCCAGCCGCTCGCTCGACGATATGGTGCGCATGGCGAAAAGCGACCTCACCATCCGCACCGCTTTGCTTGAAGGGCGCTATGTCTGGGGTGACCAGCCGCTTTACGAGGCGGCCATGAACCGTTTCCAGACCGAGGTGGTCAAGGGAAGCGAGCGCGCCTTCATCAGCGAGAAGCTGGAAGAACGCGAGGCCCGGCACAAGAAGATGGGCGACAGTCGCTATGTGGTCGAGCCCAATGTCAAGGACGGCAAGGGCGGCCTGCGCGATCTGCACACGCTCTACTGGATCGGCAAATATCTCCATCGCGTCCGCACGCCCGCCGAACTGGTCGATGTGGGGCTGCTCAGCGCGGATGAATATCGCACCTTCCGCAAGGCGGAGAACTTCTTCTGGGCAGTGCGCTGCCACATGCACACCATCGCCCGGCGCGAAGAAGACCGGCTGACCTTCGATTTGCAGCGCGAGGTGGCCCAGAGGATGAAATTCGCCGATCGCCCGGGCAAGAGCGCGGTCGAGCGGTTCATGCAATATTTCTACCTGCAGGCCAAACAGGTCGGCAGTCTGACCGGCGTTTTCCTTGCCCAGCTCGAAGAGCAATCCTCGGCGAACAAACCGCGCGGCCTGCTCGCAGGATTTCGTGCCCGGCGGCGCAAGCTCGGCGAATACAGCGTGTTCGGCGGCAAGATTTCGACGCCGGGCGACGACTGGTTCAGTAATGATCCGGTGAGGCTGCTCGAAATCTTCGCACTCGCCGAACGCGAAAACCTCGAAATTCACCCCGACGCCTTGCGCATGGCCGCACGCGATGCAGGGCTGATCCGGCCGGAACATCGCCGCGACCGCCAGGCCAATGCGCTGTTTCTCGAAGTGCTGACCGGACGAAACCAGTCCGAGCAATTGTTGCGCCTGATGAATGAGACCGGTGTTTTCGGTCGTTTCATTCCCGATTTTGCCCGCGTCAACGCGCAGATGCAGTTCGACATGTATCACCATTATACGGTGGACGAACACACCATTCGCGCCATCGGCCTGCTGGCCCGCATCGAGAAAGGCGATCTGAAACAGGATCACCCGCTAGTGACGGCCCTGCTGCCCAAGCTTGTCTCGCGCCGGGTCGCCTTTGTTGCGGTGCTGCTGCACGATATCGCCAAGGGCAGGGGCGGCGACCATTCGGTTCTGGGGGCCGAGGTCGCGCGCAAGCTGTGCCCGCGTCTCGGGCTGAGCACAGACGAAACGGCAATGGTCAGCTGGCTGGTGCGCAACCATCTGCTGATGAGCGCGACTGCCTTCAAGCGCGATCTGGCCGACCCCAAGACGATCGGCGATTTCACCGGCGAAGTGCAGGGGGTGGAACGTTTGCGCCAGCTCACCATCCTGACCGTGGTCGATATTCGCGCCGTGGGGCCCGGGGTCTGGAACAGCTGGAAGCGGCAGCTGGTCGGCGATCTCTACGAGCTGGCCGAAGAACGGCTGCGGCTGGGCCACAAGCAGCATGGACGGGCCGAGAGGGTGGCTGGAAAGAAGCGCGCCGTGGCCGATCTGCTGGGCAAGGACAGCGCACTGGTCGAAACAGTGGGCGCGCAGATGGGCGATGCCTATTGGATCGCCGAGCAGGAAGATATCATCGCCCTCAATCTGAGGGGCTTCGACGCGGCGATCCGCGACAAGGAAGCCCTCTCGATTCAGTGCGAATATTACGCTGCGCGCGGCGCCACGCTCGTCACCATCTTTGCCACCGACCATCCGGGCCTGTTCTATCGCATCGCCGGCGGCATCCATCTGGCTGGCGGCAACATCATCGATGCGCGTATCCACACCACGCGCAACGGCAAGGCGCTTGACAATTTCCTGGTGCAGGACCCGCTTGGGCGCCCTTTCATGGAAGAAGAACAGCTCGAACGGCTCAAAGCCTCGATTGCCGACGCATTGGCCAACCGGGTCGAACTGGTGCCATCGCTGGCACGGCGGCCGCTGGCACGACGCCGGGCAGAAGCCTTCGATGTCAGGCCGCGCGTGCTGATCGACAACAAGGCTTCCAACCGCTTCACCGTGATGGAGGTGAGCGCGCGCGATGCCCCCGCCCTCCTCAACCGGCTGGGCCGCGCCATGTTCGAAGCGCAGCTGATGGTGACCTCTGCCCATGTCACCAATTATGGCGAACGCGCGGTCGACACTTTCTATGTGACCGACTTGTTCGGCCACAAGATTACCAGCCAGGAGCGTCTTGAAGTCATCGAGAAGAAACTTCTCGCAGCTGCTGCAGAAGTCGCGCTCCAAGCCGGCAGCAAGGGACCGAAGATCGAGCAATATACGATTTAGGCAAGTGCCTGGCTGCGCGCTCCGAACAATGCGCTGCCCACCCTTACATGGGTAGCCCCCAGCATGATCGCCGTCTCGAAATCATCGCTCATACCCATGGAGAGGCAAGGCAGCCCATGGTCTGTTGCCAGTCTGTCGAGCAGCGCGAAGAAGGGGGCAGGCTCGATATCGGCAGGTGGCACGCACATCAGCCCGATCACCTCGATATCCGCATCGCGCGCGCTAGCCAGCAATGCGGGCAGTTCTTCCACTCCGCAACCGCCTTTCTGCTCTTCGGCCCCTATATTGACCTGGATGAAACAGGGCACCTTGCGCCCCGCCTTCGCCATGGCCTTGGCCAGCGCCGCCACCAGGCTTTCGCGGTCGAGCGAATGAATGCAGTCGAACAGGGCAACCGCTTCCTCGGCCTTGTTCGATTGCAGCTGGCCGACGAGATGCAGTTCCACACCTGCAAACCCGGCGCGCAATGCAGGCCATTTGCCAGCCGCCTCCTGCACCCGGTTCTCGCCGAACACCCGGTGGCCTTGTTCCAGCAAGGGCCGGATCGCATCTGCTTCATGGGTTTTGGAAATGGCGACGAGCTTCACTGCGCCCGGTTCGCGACGGGCAAGGCGGGCGGCGGCATCTATCCGGCGGCGGATTTCGGCAAGAGGGGTGGCTGGCTGATCCATCGCGCTCTGCTATAACGTCGTGATGCGCCAGCGCCACCCTTCCCGCATCTCATCCGGGCATTTGCCCACCCTCTGGCTGCTCAGCGATGCGCGCAACGATGACTGTCTGGAGCGGGCACTGGGCCGCCTGCCGCGTGGATCGGGTTTCGTTTTTCGCCATACTCATTTGCCCGAAACGGAGCGGAGGGCGCGGTTCGACAGGCTCGCCCGCATGGCAAGGACGCGCGGGTTGATGGTGATCCTTGCCGGCCCGCCCCGGCTGGCGCGGCTGTGGGGTGCGGATGGCTCCTATGGCCCACCACGCATGGCTGCAGGGCTGCATCTGGCAAGTGTCCATGGCGTTCATGAAATCGGCCGCGCCAACCGACTGGGAGTTGCAGCGATGCTGCTCTCGCCGGTCTTCCCCACCCGCTCCCACCCCGGCGCGACTGTGCTCGGCAGTGTGCGCTTTCGCCTTGCCGCCGCCCTTGCACAGGCGCGGGTCATCGCGCTGGGTGGCATGAATGCCAAACGCGCAAGAGCCTTGAAATGGCAGAGCTGGGCCGCGATCGACGGGCTTTCTTTTGCTGCAATCCCGAACAGGTCCAAGGATTCTTGACGCGGAGTCACCGCTCGGCGCATGATGCAGACCTGCAGGAAGGAAACAGGGCTTCACATGGCGACACGGCCGACAGGCAAGGGGGAAGCCAGACCCCCGGCAGACTGGCGC
>CAZWEY010000118.1:0-7412 GCA_964632055.1 uncultured Sphingomonadaceae bacterium | reverse complement strand
GCACGAAGTGAAGCTGATCGTCGACCTGATCTATGAAGGCGGCATCGCCAACATGCGCTACTCGATCTCGAACACCGCCGAATATGGCGACATCACCACCGGCCCACGCATCATCACCGATGAGACCAAGAAGGAAATGAAGCGCGTTCTGGCCGACATCCAGTCCGGCCGTTTCGTCAAGAACTTCGTGCTCGACAACCGCGCCGGCCAGCCCGAACTGAAGGCCTCGCGCATTGCCGCCAAGCGCCATCCGATCGAGGAAACCGGCGCCAAGCTGCGCGCCATGATGCCGTGGATCGGCGCCAACGCGCTGGTCGACAAGTCGAAGAACTGATCTTCCAGATCACCAGAAGGGGCGGCGCCGGAAACGGTTGCCGCCCCTTATTCATGGTCAGCGCATTTGGGCGAAGGCCTTGCGCAATTCCTGCGTGAAGATTTCAGGCTGCTCCCATGCGGCAAAATGCCCGCCCGCCTCGACCTCGTTCCAATAGACGATGTTTTCCATATGCCCGAGCCAGCTGCGATCGGCCCAGAGAATTTCCTTCGGAAAACCGGACAAACCGACCGGCAGGCGCACCGGCTCCTGAGTCATGATCTCCGAGCTTTCCCAGTATATCCGGGCAGAAGAAGCCCCGGTTCCGGTCAGCCAGTAAAGCGTGATGTTGTCCAGGATCTGGTCGCGGCTCAACGCATCATAGGGGCTGCCCTTGTTGTCGGTCCAGGCCCACATCTTCTCGAAGATCCACGCCGCCTGAAGCACCGGAGAATCGACCAGCCCATAGCCGATGGTCTGCGGCCGGGTGACCTGCTGCTTCATATAGCCGGAATCGACTTTCTCGTAATGACCTAGCCTTGCCAGAATTTCCTGCTCCTTTGCTGAAGGGTTGGAGAGTGCTTCAGCTGTTGGCGGCGCGACCATCATGTTGAAGTGGGCGCCGATGCAGCCTTCCACCTCCATCTGCACGATCCGGTGCGTGACCAGCGCGCCCCAGTCTCCACCCTGGGCAAACCAGCGGGCATAGCCAAGGCGGCGCATCAGCTCGCCCCAGGCCCGCGCGATGCGCGAACCGTCCCAGCCCGTTGCCGCAGGCTTGCCGGAAAATCCGAAGCCGGGCAGCGATGGAATGACAAGGTGAAACGCGTCCTCCTCCCGACCGCCATGCGCGGTGGGGTCGGTGAGCGGAGCGATCACGCCCATGAATTCCAGCACAGAGCCCGGCCAGCCATGTGTCAGCAGCAGCGGCATTGCCTTTTCGTGCTTCGAACGGACATGAATGAAATGAATATCCAGCCCGTCCAGTTCCGTCACGAATTGGGGCAGATCATTGAGCCGTGCCTCGCAGGCGCGCCAGTCATGCGAACTGCGCCAATATTCGACGAGCTTGCGCATCTCAGCCAGCGGCACGCCCTGGCTCCAATCCCCGACCGTTTCCTTTTCCGGCCAGCGCGTCATGTCTATACGCAGCGCAAGATCATCAAGCGCGGCTTGCGGTGTCGAACAGGTGAACGGTCGTATCTGGTCGGACATAAGTTTTTTCTCCATTCCAGGCGATGGCTATGATGCCTGCCCATCGCATGCAATGCATAAGCGCGCCTTTTGGCTGGACAAGTGCGCGGGCTTTCACCATATCGAAGGCATGACTGACCGGCTTGGCCTTCTCCTGCGACTTACACGCCCTTGGGCGTGACGTTTCGCGTGTCCATAAGGCGCGCGACGGCGCCCAAGGGGAAACGACGCAGCCCGATCCAGTAATTTTCAAAAGCCGAGTTTTATCATGACCATGCTCCGCGACCCTTCGCGAAAGTACCGCGCTTTCCCGCAGATCAACCTGCCTGACCGGCAATGGCCTACCCGTACTATCACTGCCCCTCCCCGCTGGCTTTCCACCGATCTGCGCGATGGCAACCAGTCGATCATCGACCCGATGGATGCGGTGAAGAAGAACCGCTTTTTCGATCTGCTGGTCGAGGTTGGCCTCAAGGAGATCGAGGTCGGTTTTCCTGCCGCGGGTGCGACCGAGTTCGATTTCATCCAGGGCCTCGTGCGTGGCAATCGCATCCCCGATGACGTGATGATCCAGGTTCTGACGCAATCGCGCGAAGACCTGATTTCCCGCAGCTTCGAGAGCCTCGAAGGTGCGCGCGCCGCGATCGTCCACCTCTACAACGCTGTATCGCCTGCATGGCGCCAGATCGTCTTCAACATGAGCCGCGAGGAGGTGAAGGCCATCGCCATCAAGGGCGCGCAATGCCTGCGCGACGAAGCGGCGAAGCGCCCCGGCACCGACTGGTTTTTCGAGTACAGCCCGGAAACCTTCTCCACCGCCGAAATCGATTTCAGCCTCGAAGTGTCGGAAGCGGTGATGGACGTGCTCCAGCCGACGCCGGAGCATCCGCTGATCCTCAATCTGCCGGCAACGGTGGAGGCGGCAACGCCCAATATCTATGCCGACCAGATCGAATATTTCTGCCGCAACATCCCGCGCCGCGACAGCGTGGTAATCTCGCTGCACACGCACAATGACCGGGGCACCGGCGTTGCGGCGGCGGAACTGGGCCTGATGGCCGGCGCAGACCGCGTGGAAGGCTGCCTGTTCGGCAATGGCGAGCGCACGGGCAATTGCTGCCTCGTGACAGTCGCCCTCAACATGTACACGCAAGGTGTTGATCCAAAGCTCGATTTCTCGGACATCGACCGGGTGATCGAGACGGTGGAATATTGCAACCAGATCCCCGTTCACCAGCGCCACCCCTATGGCGGCGAGCTGGTGTTCACTGCCTTTTCCGGCAGCCATCAGGACGCGATCAAGAAAGGTTTCGAGGCTAACGACAAGCAGAATGACGAGCTGTGGCGCGTCCCCTACCTGCCGATCGACCCCGCCGATCTCGGCCGCAATTACGAGGCGGTGATCCGCGTCAACTCCCAATCCGGCAAGGGCGGTTTCGCATGGGTTCTGGAAAAGGATCAGGGCCTGAAGCTGCCCAAGAAGATGCAGGCGCATTTTTCCAAGGCGGTGCAGAACCTCGCCGACGAGTTGGGTCGCGAATTGAACGCCGACGATATCTGGGACGTGTTCCGCAAGACCTATCACATGAAGACGCCCAACCGGCGCTTCCGCCTGGTCGATTACGACGAATCGAAAGCGAGCGACGGCACCCGCCTGTTCACCGGCACCATCGAGGTTGACGGTCAGGAGCAGCGTAGGGTCAGCGGCAGGGGAAGCGGCCTCATTTCCTCGGTTCTTGCCACGATCAAGGAGAGCTTCGGGCTGGAGCTGGAGGTGCTGGATTATACCGAGCACGCCCTGACCAGCGGGACCGAGGCGCAGGCCGCGGCCTATGTCGAATGCGCGCTTCCTGACGGTCGGACTGTCTGGGGTGTGGGCATAGACCCTGATGTGGCCACGGCGAGCGTTCGTGCCATTGTCAGTGCCGCAAACAGCGCAGTCTGATCTGTTGACCTGATCAGTCTTCGTATGCCTCCATCACTCTGGCGGTGGAGCCCCATAGCTGATCAGCCATGGCGTCGATCTCGCTGAAATCGCGACCGCTCCCCAACGGATCGAAGCGGTTGAGGCGAATCGGCTGCCGCCCATCTGCCAGCAGCCTGCGACGCAAGGCTGCCTGCAGCAGGGCAAGCCGCATATAGGCTTCTTCCAGGGCATCTTCGGGCTGATGCGCGCGACGCAAAGACCAGCGCGCCTCGATCTGCCCCACCCTTTGTGCGACCATCTCATTATAGGCCCGGTGAGGCCCGCGATGCATTGGCAAGCCAAGGCGAATCGCGGATGTCTCACCGCATGGGAGAAGGACGCCATTGCGGCGAAAATCGTCAAAGCCGGTGCGCGCAGCGCCCAGAATGTCGAACAGACGGCCGAAAACGCGCTGGGATGCGATCTGGCGCGGCAAAAGATGGTGGCGTTGCAGGGCGGGATCATAGCCTGCGCGCCCTCGCCTGTTTACCGCGCTGAATGGAAGGCGCGCGCGCATCTCGCGCAGGGGCATGGATCAGCCTCCCCCGGCCCATACGCGGACGAAGCGTCCATTGGCCGATGGCTCGACCCGCAACGATCTCCCTTCTGGCCCGGCGAGATGTTCGGGCAGCACCAGCGGCCCCTGTTCGACCAGCCGATCAATCAGCCGAACCGCAATCTTGGCGGCCGCCGCCCGGTCTTCGGTCAGTTCCGGCTCGATCCGCAATTCCTGGCTGGTGAAGAAGGCCAGCCCTTCGCTTTGCATGCTGCCATCGGCAACGGTGGAAAGGCCAACCAGCCCGAGGCCCGGAAACACACCCCCATCCAGCCAGTTGCCGATGATCGAGGTGAAATAGCGCGGCCCGATGCAACTGCGCGCAGGATGCCATGCGATAGCGGCAAGGCCAGGCAAGGCGCAGAGATTGGCCGCAAGCCCGGCCATGGCACGGATAACCGGCATCATTCTCTCGCCGCCGGCAAGGTGTGGACCTGGAACGAGTCGCAGGGATTCGGTGCCTGCCCCGTCAAAGCTGCTCGGCAGATCAAAGGGGTAGGCGCACCGCGGAGAAGAATGGGCCTCGCCTGGAGCAAGCCCGGACAGATCGAAAGTCAGCCCGTCTGCCAGAACTTCGATCCAGCGGTTGTTGCCGGACAGATCGGACCCCGGCATTTCCCCGCGCAATGCGGGATCGTGGCTGATGGAGAAGGCACCGCTATTCTGTGCGAGCAGGCGCACAGCTTCCACGCCAGGGCGCGCCCCGTCGTTGAACAGAAGCGATATCCCGATCGCATGATCGGACCCGCCGGATAGAGTGCGTCTCTCGATGTCCCCCGCCCTTCTCTATGACAGCCGATTTTTGACCTGAAACAATCGCCTCGTCGAGTCTTATAGAGTCTGGATCAAACCATTCCGGATGAGACTCTTAGCGTGACAATCCACTACACAAGGTGAACATCGTCGGACTGCGGGTTTCAGAAGATGCCCAGTGCAAGGCCTTGTGTCATGGCTGCACCCAATTCTCGGCACCGTGCAAGGTCTTCTGCGGCGACCTGCTTGGGTGACAGAATTTCCTCCGGAGTCTGCGCTCCAAGATCGACGATCAGCCCGTCCGCCACCCTTTTCAGCCGCCATCCCTTCACGATCCTGTCGATCTGGGCCTGCGCCCCATGCCCGTCGGAACCCGCCGCAATCGCTGTGGCATAGGCTCGCCCCTCGGCCCTTCCCAGCAAGGGGTAATAGCAGCGGTCGAACATCTCCTTCATCTCTCCGCTCATCGAAGCGAGATTTTCCGGGCATACGAAGATAAAGGCAGATGCATCGAGCAGCTGTTCAGGTGTCACCGCGCTGGCGCGCAGCAGTCTGGCTCCATCCCCGGCCCCTTCGCCAACAGCCTGCGCCATTGCCTGCGATGCGCCTGTCCGGCTGTGCCAGATGATTGCCAGCAACTGTCCGTTCCTCCGTTCGAGCTTCTCTCACAAGCTGTTAGCCTCCCTTCCCTGCAAGGCAAAATCCTTGTAGCCCGTCTGCCATGTCAAACCCGCTGGCAACCCCTGTGCTCGGTATCTCCTCCTCGATTGCAGGGCAGGCGTGGCGCTGGCGCGGCGGCAATATGGATCTCGCTCATGGCGGCGAGGCCGGTGACATCGTGACCCAGCTGCTTCTGGCGCGCGGAGTGGCCCCTGAGGATATCGAACGCCATCGCAATCCGACCTTGCGCGGCTTCCTGCCCGATCCCTCCAGCCTGCGCGACATGGATGTTGCCGCAGAACGTCTCGCACAAGCGGTGATGACCGGAGAAACCGTCACCATTTATGGCGATTACGATGTGGATGGCGCAACCAGTGCTGCGCTGATGATTCGCCTGTTGCGGATGCTCGGCCTCGAAGCGCGCTATTACATCCCCGACCGGCTGCTGGAGGGTTACGGCCCCAGCGGCGAAGCCCTGGTGAGGCTGGCCGAAGAGGGCAGCAGCCTGATTGTCACGGTCGATTGCGGGGCCATGGCCCATGAGGCGCTGGAACAGGCGCGCGCAGCCGGGGTCGATGTGATCGTGGTCGACCACCACAAATGCTCGGCGCAATTGCCCCGCGCCACCGCATTGGTGAACCCCAACCGGCTGGATGAGAGCGACACCGGCGCCGCCCATGGCCATCTTGCCGCAGTCGGAGTCGCCTTCCTGCTGGCCATCGCCACGCTCAGGACGCTTCGGGAAAGGGGCTATTTTACTGGCCGGAACGAACCCGACCTGTTTGCCCTGCTCGATCTGGTAGCATTGGGAACGGTGGCCGATGTCGCTGCCTTGCACGGGCTGAACCGGGCGATGGTTGCCCAGGGCCTCAAAATCATGGCTCACCGGCAAAATATCGGCATGGCCGCCCTGATCGACGCCAGCAGGCTCAACCGGGCGCCGTCCTGCAGCGATCTGGGATTTGCGCTTGGCCCGCGAATCAATGCAGGCGGCCGTGTTGGCGAATCGAGCCTCGGCGTGCGCCTGTTGACCACGCAGGATCCCGAAGAAGCAGCAACCATCGCGGCCCAGCTCTCCGCCCTCAACGAGGAACGCAGGGCGATCGAGGCAATGGTTCAGCAGGAAGCCGAAGCGCAGCTTGCAGGTCAGCACAACCGCACGGTCAATGTCCTCGCTGGCAAAGGCTGGCACCCCGGGGTGATTGGTATCGTTGCCGGCCGCATCAAGGAAAGCAGCGGCAAGCCCACCCTCGTGATCGCGCTCGATGCCGACGAGGCCGGCCATGGCAAGGGTTCGGGCCGCTCCATTGCCGGGGTGGATCTGGGCGCGGCGATCATCGCGGCAAAGGAAACCGGGTTGCTGGTCGCCGGTGGCGGCCATGCCATGGCGGCCGGGCTGACCATCGCCCCTGAAATGCTGAGCCAGCTCTCTGACTGGCTGGACGAACGGCTTGGCGCTGCGGTGGCACGGGCAACGGAAAGCCGTTCCATGCCGATCGATCTGGCGCTGGCCCCGCGCGGCTTGAGCCCGCAACTGGTGGAAACGCTGGAAAGCGCTGGCCCCTATGGCATGGGCTGGCCCGGCCCCAGGGTCGCGGTTGGCCCGGTCAGGCTGGTAAAGGCCGATATTGTGGGCAAGAATCACGTAAGACTGATCGCCAGCGGCATGGATGGCGGCTCATTCAAGGCAATTGCCTTCCGCGCCGCCGAACAGCCGCTGGGCCAGACCCTGTTACATGGCGCGCAAACTCGCAAGCTGTGGCTGGCGGGCCGCGCCCGTCTGGACGATTGGGGCAGCCGCCCCCAGGCCGAGCTTCATCTGGAAGATGCCGCCTGGGCTGACTGAGCCCTTGTGGGCTATCGGGGCTTGACCGTCGGGGTTTCCCCACCTAATGGCGCGGCTCGCCACCGGCGAGGCCCCTTCGTCTAGCGGTTAGGACGCGGCCCTTTCACGGCTGAAACACGGGTTC
>CAZWEY010000117.1:0-7485 GCA_964632055.1 uncultured Sphingomonadaceae bacterium | reverse complement strand
TGCGGTCAAGAACGCATTCGAGTTCCTGTTGCGCGTCGACGATCTCCCACAGCACGTTGATGTTGAGCGCACCCCGGCCTCCGGCAATATCATGCGCCCGTTTGACTTGTTCGACCGCACCGTCAATCGCGTAACGGATCAGCTGTTCGTGCCGCTCGCGCCGGGTAAGCTGTTCGTAAACCTGCGGAATGATCTTGCCCTGCGGATCGTAACAGTCTGCATTGACCGCACTGACCGTGCCGATGCCGCCGGCAGCGGCCCACGCGCCTGAACTGGCGTGATTGGTTGCCGATACCCCCTTGCCGCCTTCCACCAGCGGCCAGACTTCACGGCCTGCATACTGGATAGGCGAAACACCCTTGAAACTCATCTCGACCCTAACTTGTCATCCGGCCCTTCAGCCGGTCTATCCGGTTACTTACCGCCTGGCAGGCGGCAAGGCACGATATCCTTCGGTTCGGGCCTCTCACCCGTTGTTTCAAACTGGGCATAGAAGCCAGCCAATTCCGGCTTACGAACAAATTCAACCAGACGAAAGCCCACTTGTCCAAACTCGCAAAAAAGCAGGCGCGGATCGATCCCGTGCTGGTCAGTCGGGCGATCCACATCAACCACGATCACCTGCCCCCCTTCGCGCAGCGCCGGGCGCAGGCGCCAGAGGAATGCGTATGGTTCCGCGACCTCATGATACATGTGCACCATGAAGATTCGGTCGAAGCTGTCTTCAGGCAAGCGCGGATCGTCCGCCGCGCCGAGCTTGATCGAAACATTGTCGATCCGCTCCCGCTCCACCCTGCTGCCCAGCTGCTTGATCGCCTGCGGATCGATATCCTGCGCCAGCACCCGCCCGCGCCTGCCCACACGCTCTGCCAGGCGAACCGTATAATAGCCTTCGCCCGCGCCGATGTCGGCCACAGTCATGCCGCGCCTGATCCGGGCAAGGTCCATGACCAGCGCCGCTTCGCGCCGGTCGTCACGCGCCTGCTCTGATCCGACACGGTTAGTACCCAATTCCGAGACCGGGCGATGCGCCCGCGGAAAATCACGGGCCGTCTGCGGCCGGTCCACGTCCTTTTCAGTCTGCCCGCACCCTGCGACAAGCAGGGCCGTAAGGAGCAGCAAGGCGCGGTGGCCCCTCATTCGACGTCTTCGACCTCCACGGTCTCGCCCGTCACGCGCTGCGACAGGGCAGCCGCCATGAAATCGTCAATCTCGCCGTCAAGTACATCGCCGGGACTGGGCGAGGTAACGCCGGTGCGCAGATCCTTCACCATCTGATAGGGCTGCAGCACATAGCTGCGGATCTGGTGCCCCCAGCCAATCTCGCTCTTTTCCTGATATTCCCCGCTCGCCACGGCTTCCCGCTCGGCGAGCTCCTTTTCGAACAGCCTGGCCTTCAGCATGTTCATGGCCGTTGCACGGTTCTTGTGCTGCGAGCGGTCATTCTGGCTGGCCACAACAATGCCGCTGGGGACGTGAGTGACCCGCACCGCGCTGTCCGTAGTGTTGACGTGTTGCCCGCCCGCACCGCTGGCACGGTAAGTGTCGATCTTGAGGTCGCCTTCATTGATCTCAATCTCGATGTCGTCGTCAATGACCGGATAGACCCACACGCTGGAAAAGCTGGTGTGGCGCCGCGCCGAACTGTCATAGGGGCTGATGCGGACGAGCCGGTGCACCCCGCTTTCGGTCTTGGCATAGCCATAGGCGTTCTCGCCCCTGATCTGCAGAGTGCAGCTCTTGATCCCGGCCTGTTCGCCAGCGTGATAATCGACCACTTCGACCTTGTAGCCATGGCGTTCAGCCCATCGGCTATACATGCGCTGAAGCATTTCGGCCCAGTCCTGGCTCTCCGTCCCGCCGGCGCCGGCATGGACTTCGAGATAGCAGTCATTGCTGTCCGCCTCGCCCGAAAGCAGCGCCTGCACCTTGTCGGCATCGGCGCGGTCGGCAAGCGCTGCAAGGGTGCTCAACCCCTCGGCGATGGTGGCTTCGTCATCCTCCATCTCGCCCAGTTCGACAAATTCGACCGCATCGGCCATTTCGCTGCCGATGGCATTCACCGTGCCGATGGCGGCTTCAAGCCTGCGGCGTTCGCGCATCACGGCTTCGGCCTGCTTGGGGTCGTCCCATAATTTGGGGTCTTCGACCCGCGCGTTCAGCTCGTCCAGGCGGCGCACCGCGCGGTCCCAGTCCAGCGCCCGGCGCACCAGCGCCAGCGCAGCTTCAATCCGGTCGATCTGGGCCTGCCCTTCGGCACGCATGCAACATTCTCCTCGGTTCGGACGTCCGCTTAGCGAAAGGGCCCGCGAAGTAAAGGCGGCGCCATGCGATTGCGGCGCAGAACCGGACCTTAGGGCGCTTTGCCAAGCCGCCTGACCGCCGCCAGCGTCAGCTTCACATGATCGCGCCAGTCGAGATCGGAATGGACGAAAGCGATTCTGCCATCCTTGCCGATGACATAGCTGACCCGCTTGCTCATGGATGAAGGCTTGCCACCCCAATCGAGCTTGACGTCATAAGCAGCGATAGTTGCAGGCGAGGCAATCGCAACCGGAAAGGCCGAGCGACACTCCTCGGTCGAAAAGCGCTGCAAAGTGGGCAGGTCGTCAGCCGACATACCGACCACGCTCGCCCCTGCGGCCTTGAATTGGGGCATGGCCTCGGCAAAGGCGCGCGCTTCCAGAGTGCAGCCCTGGGTGAAGGCCTTGGGATAGAAATACAGCACCACCGGCCCGCGCGCGAGGGCGCGGTTCAGGCTGAAATCAAAGGGTTTCCCGGCCAGCGCCCCCTTGGTTGAGATTGCGGGAGCCTTGCTGCCCGCTGGAAGATCGGCTCGGGCGGGGCTTGGCAAGGCTGCGATGCCCGCAAGGATGATGATGGAAAGCAAGTTGCGCATGAGAGCCACCCTGCGCCGGTGAAGAAATTCTGTCCAGCCTTGCCGGATCAATAGATACCGCCCTGCTCTTCCACGAAGTCTGCCGGTTCGCGCGAATTCTCCCCTGATTTGCTGCGCGCCTGCTCCTCGCTGCCGCGCCTGATCTGGGAGAGGATCTCATCGCGCAAGGCTTGCAATTCATCCTGTCTGGTCGACCGCTTCGGTTCCGTATCCGGCTTGAACGCTTCCCAGATAACCGACGCCTTGGGGTCTTCGCTAGGCCAGCCCTCGAAAACGCGCTTGCCGGTGGTGCGGTCGACCCGGATCATCTGAACCCCGGAAGGCGCAACGAAGGGCTGGGATTTCCAGCGCGACCGGCTTTCCTGCACGAATTGCTTGAACATGGGCGCGGCGAAGGTGCCGCCCTGGACATAGCCGCCCAGATTGCGGGGCTTGTCATAGCCAATATAAACCCCGCCCACCAGATCGGGCGATCCGCCGACAAACCAGACATCGGTCGGCCCGGTTGTCGTCCCGGTCTTGCCAAACAAAGGCAAGCCAAGATCGCGCAAAACCACGGCCGTGCCGCGCTGAACCACGCCTTGCAGCATATGCACGGTCTGATAGGCGGTGCGCGCATCCATCACCTGCTTTCCAGCGCCGGGCAGCCGGGGCATCGGCTTGCCATCCCATTTCGCCATGGAGCAACCGGTGCATTTGCGGCTATCGGCCCGCCAGATCACCTTGCCGCGCCGGTCCTGAATGTAGTCAATCAAGGTAGGCTTGAACTGCACACCGTGATTGGCCAGCGCGGAATAGGCGTTGACCATGTTCTGCAGGGTGGTCTCCCCCGCCCCCAGAGCAAAGGCCAGATAGGGCTTGTATTCCCCTATACCGACCTTTTTAAATGTCCCGGTCACGTTCTCCATGCCTGCATCATTGGCGATATGCACGGTCATCAGGTTGCGCGACTGCTCCAGACCCCAGCGCATGGTGTGCTCGCCACCACCGCCGCCACCGCCGAAATTGCGGAAGCATTTTTCGCCCAGGCTCGCACCCTGATAGACACAGAAGGTGCTGTCGCTGACCATGGTCGCAGGCGTCATGCCGTTATCCAGTGCTGTCGCATAGACGAAGGGCTTGATGGTCGATCCGGGCTGGCGCATCGCCTGGGTGGCCCGGTTGAACGCGCCAAGCCGCGAGTCAAAGCCGCCCTGCATCGCAAGTACGCGCCCTGTATTGGGGTCTTCGGCCAGAAAACCGCCGGAAACTTCGGGAATCGTGCGGATGCGATAGGCATTGCCTTCGGGCGAAGCGGCAACGATATGGCCTGCGCGCAACCCGTCCGGCATCCCTATCAGGGGAAATTGGCTGCCATCGCTGAAGCCTATCCGTCCGCTTGCTCCCGAGCGCTGCGTCACAACGCCAATGCGCCAGTTTCTGAAATTGATCGAAAGGAAGGAGCTGGCGAGCTGCCCACGCCAGTTGCCGTCGCTGATGTCGATGGTCGCGATCGGGCCACCCCATGCCCTGTTGCCGCCATAGCGCATCAGCCCGGCGCGCAATGCATTTCGTGCGGCTGTCTGGAGCTGGGGATCAAGCGAAGTGCGCACCCATAGCCCGCCAGCATAAACGCTGTGCGGGCCATCGCTTGCCTTTTCGCCATATCTGGCAATCAGATCGCGACGCACTTCCTCGAGAAAATAGCCTGCATCGACGCTGCGCTCTTCCCCGCGGCGCGCGATCACGCCAAGCGGCATGGCCTTGGCAGCATCCGCGGCTGCCCGGTCGATCGCGCCATTGTCAACCATCTGGTCCAGCACGAAATTGCGCCGGTCAAGCGCCGCCTGGGCATATTTGGCCCGTCCATACCGCTCCGGCGCCTTGGGCAGGATCGCCAGGAACGCCGCCTCGTGCAGGGCCAGTTCGCCCACATCCTTGTCGAAATAGGCGCGCGAGGCCGCCTGCACGCCGAAGCTTTGTCGCCCCAATGGAATTTCGTTGAGATAAAGTTCAAGGATCTGCTGCTTGGTCAGCACCGCCTCAATACGGCGCGCCAGCACCATTTCCTTGAGCTTGCGGGTGATCGAATATTCATCGCCGACCAGGATGTTCTTGGCGACCTGCTGGGTGATGGTGGAACCACCCTTGGCGCGTTGGCCAGAACCGAGCTTGGCTGCATAGTCGATCACGGCGCCTGCAAGCCCGGTAATATCCACCCCGCCATGCGACCAGAAGGTTTTGTCTTCGGCCGAGAGATAAGCATTGATAAGCGGGCGCGGGAAATCGGCAAATTGCAGCTGGACCCGCCTTTCGCGCGCATAGGAGCTGACGATTTCGCCATCGACCCCGCGCACCACGGTGGGCAAAGGCGGTTCGTAGCTCAGAAGAGTCCGTGCATCCGGCAGATTGCGCGCCAGCAACAGCCAGAACAGCAGCCAGACGAGGACAAGCCCCAGAAGCGCCAGGCTGACCAGCTTGAAAATCCGGCTTGTGCGCCAGTTGGGAAGGAACCACTCATCCCATGCACGGCGAAGCCACTGAACCACGCCCGCCGCTTCCCGGCGAATGCGGTAACGGCTGGAGGCGACAAGGGATTCGTCTGTATCAGGCATGATCGTGGGGTGCCTCTAGCACGCAAGAACGAAGGGACGCCAGCTATGACGCATCACGCACCGGCCTGTCGGGCAAAATAAATCCGGATCGCGCGCCCCACGACATCCGCAAAATTCGCCCGCCCTTCCTTCGAGGAAAGCCGGGCCGCCTCCTCGGGATTGGTTATATACCCGGCCTCGAACAGGATCGAGGGCACATCCGGCGCCTTGAGCACGGCAAAGGCCGCCGATCTGCGGGGGGTCTGGTGGAATGTCAGCCGTCCGCGCCCTTCGCGGATAACCAGATTGGCCAGCTCGCCTGCCTGCTGGTTGGCGCGGCGTTGCGATAGCTCGACCAGGATGGCGGTGATCGCATCGCTCTTGTCGGAAAGGCTGATGCCATTCACCCGGTCGGCATCGTTTTCACGCGCGGCAAGGCGCCCTGCCGCCTCGTCGGAGGCTTGCTCCGACAGGGTGTAGAGTGTTGCCCCGCCCACCCCTTCGCGTTCGCCCGCCGAATCCGCATGAACCGACACAAACAGATCCGCGCCAAGCCGGCGCGCTATGTCCGCCCGTTCCTGCAACACCAGAAAGCGGTCGTCCTCGCGGGTCATGGCAACCCGGATGCCGCCTTGCGCCAGCAGGTTCTGTCGCAGCGCCAAAGCCAGACCCAGCACGATATCCTTCTCGCGATGGCCTTCCGCCCCTGCGCCCGGATCATGCCCGCCATGACCGGCATCGATCACCACCAGAGGCCGTCCTGCATCCTCAGGCCCGTCAACCCTGGGCAGGCCGATGCGGGCATCGGGTTCCGGCAAGGGGATGCGCACAACATAATCGCGCCCGAGAAAAGGGACGGAAATACTGAGGCCAAAAGCATAGAGCACACCGATCAGGATGACCGGTGCGAGGAAGAGGCCCCATAATTGCAGTCTCATCGGCATTGCAGGGTTTGCGTTAATGCGCCTTGGCCACGCAGGACAAGGCCCTTAGGGGTTTATTCCGCAGCAAGTCGCAACCAATGTTAAGACTATGCTGCGCTATGTGGTTGCCGAGAGGGTTGCACGGTGCTAGCAATCGAGCCGCGAACGACAGGCTGGCCCTTTCATTCCGAAGCGTTCATTCCCGACAGGCAGCTTGCTTGCCCGAAGACTGGCGTTGAAGAGCCGATACACTGCCGCAGCATTTTTCGCCGGAAATCCGCCGGCCACCACAGGTTGACGCATCGATGACAAGCCCCTTGCCCCCCTATCGCCGCAGCCATCCCGCTGCATGGCGACAAGGACGGCCGGAGCGTCACGCGCAGTCATTGCGCATTTTGCCCTCGAAGCAGACACATTCCGCCATTCCGGAAGCCAGACGCTTTCCGGCATGTTCCCTGATCCCGCAAGGCCGACCAGACACGGTCGGGCCGCTTGCGGTTCCCTGAAATTGGCGCGCGCAGCTCTCTCCCGCAAGGCAGCAGAGAGCCCAAGCGCCTGGAGACATTACAATGACAACGCGCATGCTTATCGATGCGCGCCACCAGGAAGAAACCCGGGTGGCGGTGCTCAAAGGCAACCGGATTGACGAATTCGATTTCGAATCAGCCGAACACAAACAGATCAAGGGCAATATCTATCTTGCCAAGGTCACCAGGGTAGAACCATCGCTGCAAGCCGCTTTCGTCGATTTCGGCGGCAACCGGCATGGCTTCCTTGCCTTCAGCGAAATCCATCCTGACTATTACCAGATACCCAAGGCTGACCGCGATCAGCTGCTCGCAGAAGAGGCTGCCGCCGCTGCAGAGGAAGAAGCCCTGCGCGCCGAAGAGGAAGCCGCCGAGGAGCTGCGCGAAGCCCAAGGCGATGAAACCGCAGAAGATACTCAGGACGATCATGACGGCTATGCCGAAGATCTGGCCGAAGAAGCCGATGAACTGGATGCACACGGTGCGGAAGACATCGCTGCCATCGAAGATGACCTGATCGACGATTCCTCCAAGGCTGAAAGCACGGACGATGAGGCTGAGGA
>CAZWEY010000116.1:0-7503 GCA_964632055.1 uncultured Sphingomonadaceae bacterium | reverse complement strand
GCCCACATCGAACTCGCGCGCGTCGGACCGGTCCACCGCCAGCCAGTCGACAAAATCGGGGTCGGCCGGGCCGCCCATCCGGCCGAGCATCGCCTCCCATCCGGCCAGTGTATCGATCCGCCAGCCCAGCGAATGGCGCGCGCCCTCGATCCGGGCGCGGCCGGTTGCGTCCAGCCAGTCGGGCGCATCGGCCAGCAGAGCCTCCAGTCTGAGGCCAAGCTTTTGCAAGGGCTGGCGGATGGCGGCGAGCGCTTCTTCCGCCACGCCTGCCAGCTCGACAAAGCCACCATCAAGCTGGGCGGCTTCGGTTTCGATGCCATAGCCGGCCTCTTGTGCACCGGTCCCGTTGGCGCTTTCGTCGCGGGCATAGGTGGTCGCGCGCACGGCGTGGAGCAGTTCCTCGACAGGGCCTGAGGGTGCGCCTTCGGCCAGTCGCTGCAACCAGCCTTCGCCGGGAAGGCATTGGGCCGCTTCGACTGCCGATGCAACCGCGCGCCCGCCGGCTTCGTCATAGCTCGCAACATCGGCAAGCCGCGCCGAAAGCCCGCGCCGCCGCCCGCGCGCATTGCGTTCCGGGCCGATGATCCAGCGCCGCATCTCGATGCATTCCTGACCGGAAAGGGCGGCGGAAAAGGTGCTGTCGGCGGCATCGAAAACATGATGGCCTTCGTCGAAGACGATGCGGGTGGGGCGTTGCGCCTGCTCGCGCGCATCATGGGCACCGGCGCGCGCCGCATTGACCATCACCAGCGCATGATTGGCGATCACCAGATCGGCCTGTGCCGAGGCGCGGGCGGAGCGTTCGATGAAGCATTTGCGGTAATGCGGGCAACCGGCATAGACGCATTCGCCGCGCTGGTCGCTCAGGGAACGGATCGCACGGTTGCGAAACAGCGTGCCCAGCCAGCCGGGCAGATCGCCGCCCACCATGTCGCCATCGGCCGAGAAGGCCGCCCAGCGCGCCACCAGTTGCGCCAGAATGGCCGCGCGCCCGCCAAAACCGCCTTGCAGCGCGTCTTCAAGGTTTAGCAGGCAGAGATAATTTTCGCGCCCTTTGCGGACCACCACCGGCTGGCTGCCATCGGCGCGGAGGCCGCGCCATGCGCGGAGGCTTTCGCGGCGCAGCTGGCGCTGGAGATTGCGGGTATAGGTGGAGACCCAGACCGTGCCGCCCGATAGTTCGGCCCAGAGCGAGGCGGGTGCAAGATAGCCCAGCGTCTTGCCGATGCCGGTCCCGGCTTGCGCCAGCACGATATGCGGCGCGCCCTCCTTGCGGCGCGGGGCAAAGGCGTGGGCGGCCTCGGTGGCATAGGCCTGCTGGCCGGGCCGTGTTTCGGCGCTGTTGCCCGTCAGTTGGGCAAGCCTGTTGGCAACCGCCTCTGTGTCCAGAAGCAGTTGCGCGGGCTGGGGCCGTTGGGCGGTTTCCTCCCATTCCGGTAGGCGGGAAAACAGCCAGCGTTCCGCCTCTTGCGGGCGGGCAATATGCGGGGCCAGCACCGGTGCCCAGCTCCAGCCGAGCCGGGCCATGGATTGCAGCGCGCTCCATGCGCCTTCGCGTTCGGCCCATTCGGGCGAGGCGCAGACGGCAAGCAGGCTGCCCGCCGCCTGTTGCAGCAAGGCAGGGGTCGCATCCTCGCCAGAAGGCTCTTCCAGCCCCAGCGCCAGAGCCAGCCCGCGCGGCGTGGGCACCACGAAACGGGCAGGGTGGATGAAGGCATAGAGTTCGAGCAGGTCCAGCCCGGAAAGATCGGGATAGCCCAGCCGTGTTGCCACCAGCGGGGCGTTGAGCAGCAGCAGTGGCGTGTCGGCGGCCGCCATGATCGCATCGCCTTTGCCCGCAGGGCGTGTTTGCCCGTCGTTGCGCAACCAGCAGCCCGAATGGCTGGCATGCAGCGCGGGAAGGGCGAGCGGTGAAGCAGAAGAGGGGGCGGCCGAAGTCACCGCCAAACCATAGAACACAAAAAGAACAAGTGCCAAGCTTTGCAGGCCGGTTTTCCGGAGCGAGAATATGCGCGCTTGCGAGATCGCCCTTGCGAAACCCGCCATCTTTGGCGAAAGGCCGGGCATGACCGACAGCACACTCATCGAAGCCGCCCGCATATCAAAGGCCTGGCCGTTCCAGGAGGCGCAAAAGCTTTTGAAGCGTTTCCCCAATGGCAGGCCCGATGGCAGCCCGGTGCTGTTCGAAACCGGCTATGGCCCTTCCGGCCTGCCGCATATCGGCACTTTTCAGGAAGTGCTCCGCACAACTCTGGTGCGCCGCGCCTATGAGACATTGACCGGCGGCGCGCCGACCCGGCTGGTGGCGTTCAGCGACGATATGGACGGCTTGCGCAAGGTGCCGGACAATGTGCCCAATGCCGATCTGCTGGCCGCCAATCTGGGCATGCCGCTGAGCCGGATTCCCGACCCGTTCGGCAAGTATGAGAGCTTTGCCCATCACAACAACGCGATGCTGCGCGAGTTTCTCGACCGGTTCGGTTTCGACTACGAATTCGTATCCGCCTCCGACCGCTATAATTCCGGCGCATTCGACGATGCGCTAAGGAATGTGCTTTCCCATTATGACGCGATCATGGGCGTGATGCTGCCTACGCTGAGGGCGGAGCGGGCGGCGACCTATTCGCCTGTCCTGCCGGTCAGCCCGACCAGTGGCGCGGTGTTGCAGGTGCCGCTCGAAGTTATCGATGCCGCAGCCGGCATGGTGCGCTTCGAGGATGAGGGGCGGGTGATCGAACATTGCATCCTTGGCGGGGCGGCCAAGCTGCAATGGAAGGTGGACTGGGCGATGCGCTGGGTGGCGCTGGGCGTCGATTACGAGATGTGCGGCAAGGATCTGACCGACAGCCTGACCCAGTCGGGCAAGATCGCGCAGGTGCTGGGCGGCAGGCGGCCCGAGGGGCTGATCTACGAGCTGTTCCTCGACCAGAACGGCGAGAAGATATCCAAGTCCAAGGGCAATGGCCTGACCATCGAGGAATGGCTGCGCTATGGCAGCGAGGAAAGCCTTGGCCTTTATCTGTTCCGCGAACCCAAAAGCGCCAAGCAATTGCATGTCGGCATCATCCCGCGCGCGGTCGACGAATATTGGCAGTTCCGCGAGAAGATCCCCGAACAGCCGGTTGAACAGCAACTGGGCAATCCGGTGTGGCATCTGCTGAGGGCCAATGGCGCCGCAGAAGGTGCGGCTGGTGTTGCGGGTGAGGGCGAAAAACTGCCCGTGACCTATGGGCTGCTGCTCAATCTGGTGGGTGTGCTCGGCCCCCATGCCAGCGCCGATCAGGTGTGGTCCTATCTCGGCAATTACATCGAGGACGCAGACCCCGCGCGCCACCCTGCGCTTGCGCGGCTGGTGGATGCAGCCCTTGCCTATAATCGCGATTTCGTGCTGCCCACGCTCAAGCGCCGCAAGCCCGACGAGGCCGAGGCAAAGGCCCTGGCCGCGCTGGACGAGGAGCTGGCCGCAACTTCGGAAGATGCCAGCGCCGAGGAATTGCAGACCATGGTCTATGAAATCGGCAAGGACCCGCATTTCGGCTTCGAGAATTTGCGCGACTGGTTCAAGGCGCTTTACGAGACGCTGCTTGGTTCGGCCCAGGGGCCGCGCATGGGCAGCTTCATTGCGCTCTATGGCGTTGCCAACACCCGGCAGCTGATCGCGCAGGCGCTCGATCAATGAGTCTGCGTGCCGAGCCTCATGCGCTGGCTCGCGAATTGCTCGGCCGCGAGCTTGACGATCTTGAGCCTGAGGAACAGGCTGTCTTGAGAAGGGTCGCTTCGGGCAGCCTGATCGGCATGGATGCCGACGAGGCGGCTCAGGCCAGGGCCACCATGGGCGACCGGCTGGCCGACAGGGTGGCGGCGATTGGCGGCAGCTGGGGTTTTATCGGATTTTTCGGGCTTGTGCTGGTTGCATGGGTGCTCATCAACAGCAGGATTCTGGAATGGCTGGGGCTGCATGCCTTCGATGCCTATCCGTTCATTTTTCTGAACCTGATGCTATCCATGCTGGCCGCGATCCAGGCGCCGATCATCATGATGAGCCAGAACCGGCAGGCCAAGAAGGACCGCATCGCCGCCCGCCATGATTATGAGGTCAATCTGCGCACCCAGCTGGAAATTATCCGGATCGGCCGCAAGCTCGACCGGCTGGCGCGCGAACTGGGCCATATAGAAGGCCAACAGCACACCGACCGCGACAGCTGAACCCCAGGCATCATCCACCAGTCCCCCAGGCTCTGGTCCGATACCATTTGGTCAGCACATATTTGGTGCCGACAATGGGCGGCGTTCCGGCATGCAGCGTCATGTCGTTGGGCGTGCCATCGGGCAGGGCATTGTTCCAGATAACGAGGCTGCCTTCCTGAGGGTCGATCTCTACGCCGGCATTGATGAATTCGGTCGCGCCGCCTTCTTCTATGCTGTTGAGATAAGCCATGGCGGTCCAGCTTCTCTGGCCGCCATTCTTGCGCTCCTGCTTCCAATGCGCTGCATGATAGGCAAACCAGTCATGATGGGCCTTGTATTGCTGGCCCGGCTCATAACGCTGGCCCTGCACGGTTTCGCCCCATTCCGGTTCCATGCCCAGCAGGTCGTCGATCCTGCGTTCGATCATCCGGACTTGAGGGTCGCAGGGGTCGAGATTACCGGAATAACTGGTGCGATAGCCCGGCACTGCGGCATCGGTGAAAAGGGTGGAAGGCTTGGCCGACATGTCGATCAGCGCGCGCATGTGGAAACATTCGCCCAGGCTCAGAAATCCGCCCATGGCATAGATTTCCGCCGACTGGACCGGAATCTTGTGCACATGGGGATTGGCATCGAGCCGGGCGCGCACGATCTCGCCTGTGCGGGCGAGAGCCGCCTTGTCGGGTGTCTTTTCCTTGCGCAGCGAAAACAGGGCCATTGCCCGAACTTTGCCGCCAAAAATGCGGGCTAGCAAGGGTGCATGGGGAATTTGGCCTGACCGCGCCTGCGGGCATAGTGTTGCAATTGAGTCACAGTCATTCCCTAATGTTTGGATTGGGCGGCAAAATCCGTTTTCCTGCTCGCCCTTTGGCGATAGTCAGGCGTCATTCGTGGCCTTGTGCCATGATTTTTGTCCAAAGGAGACCCACCCTCATGAGGTTCAACGCACTTCTAGCCGGCAGCGCGCTGGCCAGTTCGCTCCTCGCCGTTGCAGTTGCAACGCCTGCGCTGGCGCAGGATGCCCCTGCTGCTTCAAGCGGCGATGAAATCATCGTCACCGCGCGTCGCGTCGGTGAAGATATTTCCCGCGTCCCGACCTCGGTTGCCGCGATCAGCGCCGAAGGGTTGCAGGCTCGCGGCATTGTCACCCAGGCTGATCTTCAGGCTTCGGTTCCTGGCCTTACCGTCCGTGAAACCCAGTCGAACAACAACCTGAATTATGCGATCCGTGGTCAGACCGTTGACGCATTCTCCGGCTCGTCGACCGCCGTGGTTCCTTACGTAAACGAAGTGCCCTTCACAGCTGGCGGTATTGCGTCCTTTTTTGATCTGGAATCGATTCAGGTTCTGAAGGGTCCGCAGGGCACCCTGTTCGGCCGCAACGCCACCGGCGGCGCGGTTCTTTCGACCACCGCTCGCCCGCGAGACGAGGTTAGCGGATCGATCAAGCTTGGTTATGGCAATTACGATGCCAAGACCGCTGAACTGATGCTCAATGTGCCGCTGGTTTCGGAAAAGGTGCTGCTGCGCGTCGCCGCCAAGGCCGCGCGTCGCGATGGCTACATCAAGAACATCTTCCAGGGCCCTGCCTATGGCGGGAACGACAACAGCGAGCTGGGCAAGCTGCACTCCGATGCGTTCCGCGCCTCGCTGCTGCTCGCTCCGACGGACGCGATCGAAAACATGACTGTGTTCCAGTATGAGCGCACCAAGGGCAACAACTCTGGCACGCATATCTACTCGCTGAACTGCGTGGATCAAACTGCTCCGGCCCTAAACTGCGCCGCCGCCTTCGTGTTCCCGAGCCTCGCCACTGTTTTGGACGACCAGAAGAACAATCTGGGATTCTGGGAAGTGAACAGCGACTCCCCGTCCTTCCACAGCGGCAAGGACTGGTTCGTGACGAACACGACCACCTTCGACCTGAACGACAATACCAAGATCAAGAACATCTTCGGTTATTCGAACTCCAAGGCAATCGATTCGACCGAGCAGACGGGTGAGCCTTTCCCGCTGATCACGAATTACGACATCAGCCGTCCGCTTGACGCTACTCCGCGCAGCTATGGCAATTTCGTGGGCAACAAGTCGATCTCGAACGAAATCCAGCTGCAAGGCAAGGTTTCGGCGATCGATTACATCCTCGGTTTTTATTACCAGCAGATCAAGAACCACACGATCTTCCCGCAGACCTATTTCGGTGGCTTCGGCGTCACGAACAACTGGAAGTCCAAGGACACGACCAAGGCCGTGTTCGGTCATGTCACCGTCGATCTGGGTGAAGCTGCAAGCCTCGATGGTTTGAAGCTGAGCTTCGGTGGCCGTTATGCGTGGGAAAAGATCACCCTCACCGATCTTGCCGGCGGTGCCTTTACGCCCGGCACGCGAGCACCGTTCAAGGACGACCGCGCCAGCTGGAACGTGGGGCTTGAATATCAGGCTACCCCGGATCTGATGTTGTACGTCACCACCCGCGAGAGCTGGCGTTCCGGTGGCATCAACGGCGTTTCGCCGGCGACCGTGCCTGATGGCGCTGGCAACCCGCTTGTGGTTGACCGGTTCAAGTCGGAAGTCGCGCAGGATATCGAAGCCGGTATCAAGTATTCCGGTGATGTCGGTGGCCGCCCTGTGCGCGCCTTCCTCTCGGCCTACACGATGCGGGTGAAGAACATCCAGCGCGTCTTGTTCCCCGACAATCCGTTCACGCCTGCAGCGGACTCCTTCGCGAACACGGTCAACGTGCCGCGTGCGCGGATCAAGGGTGTGGAACTCGAGCTTGGCGCGAAGCCTGCTGATTTCCTTGAACTGGGCGTCAACGGCGCCTATACCAAGGCAACCTTCACTCGGAACAATGTCGTGCTTTTCGACGGCACTGCACAGGAACTGAACTACCAGTTCGGTCCGTTCGCGGACACGCCGAAGTGGACCGGCTCGGCCTTCGCTGTGGTGAGCCTCCCCATTCCGGAGGAAGCGGGCTCACTTAAGCTGCGCGGTGACGTTTATCGTCAGTCTGCGTTCTACTTCTCGAATCTGAACGATACGCTCAATCCGGGCAGTAAAGTTCCCAGCTATACGCTGGCGAACTTCCGCCTTGATTGGCAGGATATCATGGGCACGGGCCTCGGCCTGGGCGCATGGGTCAAGAACGCGTTCAAGGAGAAGTACTACGCAGGCGGTCTGCCGCTAGGTCTTTCCCTTGGCATCAACTCGGGCAACGTTGGTCGCCCGCGGATGTATGGTCTGGATCTGAGCTACAACTTCAAGGTTGATGAACCGGCTCCGGCCTATGTTTCGCCTCCGCCTCCGCCGCCTCCG
>CAZWEY010000115.1:0-7562 GCA_964632055.1 uncultured Sphingomonadaceae bacterium | reverse complement strand
CAAGCCGCCTGCAGGCGAACATTATACGCTTGCTACGCCGAACGTATGGAGCGTGATGAGCGCCGATCCTGAGCTGGGGCTTGTCTATCTGCCGACCGGCAATGCGACGCCGGATTATTTCGGCGGCCACCGCACGGCGGCGCTGGACCAATATTCCGCCTCTGTCGTTGCGCTCGATGCAAAGACCGGGCGGCTCGTCTGGGCGTTCCAGACGGTGCATCACGACATCTGGGATTATGACGTCCCCTCGCAACCGGTGCTGTTCGATTACCCGACGCCGCAGGGCCGCGTCCCCGCGCTGCTCCAGCCGACCAAGCAGGGCGAGCTGTTCGTGCTCGACCGGCGCACCGGCAAGCCTGTCCTGCCGGTAACGGAAAAGCCCACCCCGCAAGGCGGCACGGTGAAGGAAGACTGGCTCAGCCCGACCCAGCCTTTCTCTGCTTTCCCGTCGCTGATGGATGCAGACCTTGGCGAGGAGGACATGTGGGGGCTTACCCCACTGGACCAGCTGTGGTGCCGGGTGCAGTTCAGCAAGGCGCGTTACGAAGGCCTGTTCACCCCGATCGGGGCGGAGCGGCCGTTGGTGCGCTGGCCCGGTTCCAGCGGCATCTACAATTGGGGCAGCGTCTCGATTGACGAAGATACCGGCATGATGGTGACGGCAACCTTGCACCTTGCCAATTATGACCGGCTGATCCCGCGCAGCAGCGCCGAAGCGCGTCAGTATGACCGCAAGAACGAGCAGGGGCACCCCGAAATCGGTCCCGGCGCGGGCGGTCCGCAGCGCGGCACGCCCTATGCGGTGACCAACCCGCCCTTTTTCTCGCCGCTCGGCGTGCCTTGCACCGAGCCGCCCTTTGGCCGGGTGCAGGCGGTCGATCTCAACACGCAAAAACGCGCATGGAAAAAGCCTGTTGGCACGGCGCGGGCCAGCGGCCCGCTGGGTATCGCATCGGGCCTTCCCCTGCCGATGGGCGTTCCGGTGACGGCGGGCATGCTGGTGACGCGCGGCGGCTTGAGCTTCTTTGCCGGATCGCAGGACGGCTTCATCCGTGCCTATTCCACCCGGACCGGCGCGGAGCTGTGGCGGGCCAGCATGCCTGTGGGTTCCGACTCGACGCCGATGAGCTATCTTGCGCCCAAAAGCGGCCGCCAGATCGTGGCGGTGACGGCAGGTGGCGGCGTAGGCACCGCTCAATCGGGCGATTACCTCATCGCTTACGCACTGCCCGCCAAAAAGTAAGGGGAGAGGCTGAAATGTTGCTTGGAGTCCATCACGTCGCCATCGCCACCGCTGATCTTGACCGGTTGCGCGAGTTTTACTGCACGCACCTTGGCATGAAGCAGCTCAAGGAGAGCGAATGGGCCGACTTCCCGCTGTTCGACGCCATCGTCGGCCTGCCGGGCTCTGCGGCGCGGGTGGTGATGTTGCAGGCGGGCAACCTCGCGCTGGAACTGTTTCAATATGCCCAGCCCAAAAGCGAAGGGGGTGAACCGGACCGGCCGGTCAACAAGCCGGGCATCACGCATTTCGGCTTCGTGGTGGATGATGTGGATGCGGAATACGCCCGGCTTTGCGCGGCGGGCGTGCGCTTTCACGGTCCCCCGTCGGACAAGGCGATCAGCCCGGAGGAAATGCCGCTGCGCGCGGTCTATGGCCGCGATCCCGACGGCAATGTGTTCGAGATGATCGAATTCGTCGGCGAGACCGAACTGGATTACACACCCATACCCGCGCGCTGGCGGGGCGCAAATTGAGGTTGCTGCGCTACCGTGACGGCGGCGCGGCGCGGCTTGGCGCGCTGAAGGGCGACGGCATCGTTGCGCTTTCCTCGCTAGGCTGCACCATCCCCACCATGATCGGGCTGATCGAGGCGGGGCCGGAGGAACTGGACCGGCTGCGCAGTGCGCTGGAGACGGCGGAACCGGAACTCGCGCTGGCCGATGCACAGCTGCTCGCGCCCATCGAACGTCCCGGAAAATACCTCGCCATAGGCATGAATTACGCCAAGCATGCCGCCGAACTGGTGCCGGTCGGCATCCCGGTGCCAAAGCAGCAGGTGTGGTTCAACAAGCAGGTCACCTGCATTTCCGGCCCGTTCGATGCGATCGATCCCGGCGTGACGCAACAACTCGACCACGAGGTGGAGCTGGGCGCGGTGATAGGCAGGCGCGCGAAGAATGTCAGCGCAGCCGACGCGCCGGGATATGTGTTCGGCTATTTCGTGGTGAACGATGTTTCGGCGCGCGATTACCAGATGCATTCTGCGACGATGATGATGGGCAAGGGCTTCGACACGCATGGCCCCATCGGCCCTTGGATCGTGACGGCAGACGAAGTGCCTGACCCTCATGCGCTCGCCCTCAAGTGCTTTGTGAACGGCGAACTGCGCCAGTCCGGCAACACCGCCGACATAACTCACAACCTCTGGGCGCAGATCGCCTATCTCACCAGCGCCTTCACGCTGGAGCCGGGCGACCTCATCGCCACCGGCACGCCCGACGGGGTCGGCATCGGCCGCGTACCCCCGCTGTTTCTCAAAAGCGGCGACGTGGTGCGCTGCGAGGTGGAAGGGATTGGCGCGATCGAGAACCGGGTCGCGTGAGGGGGCCTCTCAGCCGCGCTCGTCGACCATGAAGATGGTTATCCGGCTGCGATCAAGGAACTGCGCCTCGCATTCGGCGATTTCGGCGCCGACTTCCGGCCTTGAGCAGTAGCGGGCAAGCTCGTCGAAATCGTCCTGGGTCCAGTACCAGAACTCGCTCATCACGTCGAAATCGACTTCGGCTTGCGGGCCCTCGGCATAGGCCAGCCCGACCTGGCTGCGGGGCACCGTGAAGTTGCGGATGTAGCGCGCGAACAGCGGCTTGCCGTTCTTGGTCAGCAGCCGCATGGCCATCGGCGCGTGGACGTTTTCGTAATAGGCGATGAAATCCTCGCGGCTCATGCCGGGCTTGGCGCATAACAGATCGACTTGCTTGACGGCGGGCGGGCCGACGAAACCGGCGGGGCGCGGCTGCATCAGATGCTGGGACGTTTCATGAGCCTCGCTGGTGAACAGCGCCATGCGGCTGTGATCGAACAGATCCTCAGCGTCGCGACCGATCCGGGCGCCCGCGTCACTGTTGGCCAGCGCTCCCAGCAGGCTGTCCAGCTTCGCCTGATCTTCGAACCACATCTGGGTGATGACATCGAAATCAGGTGGTGGCGGTGGCTCAGCGATATGCTCCAGCTCCACGAAGCTGCCGGGGTTGATATAGTTGCGCTTATAATCGCTGTGAAACGGTACAAGCTGGTTGATCAGCGGAGCATGGCCCTGCTCATAGCGTTGGACAAACTCCTCGTAGGACAGGCCCTGCTTCTTCTTGAGCAGCGCGGTCTGCTTGATCATCGCCTTCTCCCTCGCGCATATCCGGTCTGCGCTATTATGGTTTCGGGCGAAGTCTGCTTCGAAACGCTTTGGGCCGCAAGCCGTTCTCGCTTGGTGGAACCTGTCTTTTACCAGCTCCCCGGCGCGAACACGTCAACGAGGTCAAGATTGACGTCCATCATCACCTCCGGCGTCGCGCTCAGCGGGCCGAGGCAGACATGGTTGGCGCCCGCGTCCCAGTGGGCCTTGATGCGTGTGCGTATCGCGTCTTCATCACCCCAGGCAACGATGGCGTCGACGAGGCGATCGGACAGGTCGCCCTCGAAATCCTCCGGCGCGAAGCCGAGCCACAGCAGATTCTCGCGGTAATTGGGCAGGCTCATGGAAAGCTTGCAATGGACCCGCGCGGCGGCCCGCGCCTTTGCCGGGTCTTTCTCCAGCATGACATATTGCACCGGCGCCAGCAGCGCGTCCGGCCCCATGATTTCACGCGCGCGGGCGGTGTGTTCCGGCGGCACCCAGACAGGGATCGCGCCATCGGCATGCGTGGCGGCCAGTTCCAGCATTTTGGGGCGCAGGGCAGCAAGGATCGTCGTCTGGCGCTGCGCAGGCCTGGGCGCCTGGTAATCCGCCTCGCCCGCCTTCATCGCGTCTAGATAGGCGCGCATCGTGGCGATGGGCTTGCCATAGGTGTGGCCGCGCATGTCGGCGACGAGCAGCGAGTGTGACACGCCGATGCCCAGCAGGAAGCGGCCATCAGACTGTTCGTTCAGCGCGGTCTGCCCCGCCAGCATCGCCTTGGGATCGCGCGCATAGATATTGGCGATCCCGGTGCCGATGGTGAGCTTTTCGGTGTTGGCCAGCAAGTGGGCCGCATGAGCGAAAGGTTCGCGCCCGAAAGTCTCGGCAATCCATAGCGCGCCATAGCCCAGACCTTCGGCCTTGCGGGCCAGCTCCACGCTTTGCGCCGCGCTGAGGCAGTCCTGAACGCAGTGGATGCTGAGCTTGCCGATATTCATGGGGCCTGTCCTTCTCCAGTTTCTTATCAACCGCTATAGAACGGATGGCCCCTGTGCAAGCCTCAGTCTTCGCTGCCCTGATGCACCCCCAGATGCGGATCGACCAGCAGCTTGAAGCCGGGCCGCCCCTCGCGCGGTTCGCAATATTCGAAGATGCGTTCGTAGCCGGTGGACGCAATCAGCCAGTCTTCGCCCACCTTCTCGTAGCGGTCATAGTAATAGCCTGCGCCGACCATTTCCTCGCCGCCCTTGATGTCGAAATTCTCGTAGCTTGTGCGGTCGTCGAGGAAGTGGACAATGTCCTGCAAGCGCCAGATCGCCTTCACCGTGGTGGCGTCGACGATCTCATATTCGGGGTGCATCACGATATGGCTGCCGATGAAGCTGCCCGGCGGGATCATGCCTTGCAGCAGATCGACGATGGCGTCGCGGCCCTCAGTTGCGTATTTGCCGCCGCTGTACCACGCCCGCGCATTTTCGGTGAAGCAGGAGCGCATCAGTTCCCAGTCATGCGTGTCGAGCGCGCGCAGGTAGCGATATTTCACCTGCGCGATGTCATGGAAGATGATGAGCTGTTCTATGGTCGTTGCCATTGTATCCTCTCCCTTGCCCCTAGACGGGTTTGAACTGGGGCAGCTTCACGCCTCCCCGATCCTCATATGTCACCGAGACCTTCATTCCGACTGACACCGAGGCCGGGTCGCAATCGACCACATTGGCCATCATCCGCACGCCTTCCTCAAGGTCTATGAGGGCGAGGGCATAGGGCACTTCTGCCGCATAGGCCTCGTATGGCGGAACATGAATGACGGAGAAATTCGTCACCGTGCCCTTGCCGGTCGAGACGACATGGCCAAGATCGTCCGATCCGCATTCCGGGCACCAGCCATGGTTGAAGCGGAACTTCGCCTTGCAGCTGTTGCAGCTTCTCAGGCGCAATTCGCCCACGGCGGTGCCTTCCCAGTAAAGGCGGTTGGTCTCGTTGATGCCGGGGGCCAGCTTGTCGCTCATGGTTCGCGTCCCAGAATAAGAGTGGCATGGTCGAACATCATGCCGCCGTAGCAATGGATAAGGCCGCGGTCGGCCTTTGCGACTTGCCGTGCGCCGGCTTCTCCCATGACCTGTCGCACGCCTTCGACCAGCACCGACATGCCGGAGGAATCGCCGGTATGGCCGAAGGACAGGAGGCCGCCATAGGTATTGGTCGGCATCCGGCCGTCGGCGTCGAACCCGCCGCTGCGGACGAATTCGCCCGAACCGCCGGGATCGGTAAAGCCGAGATTTTCGAGCAGCAGCAGCGGGGTGGCGCTGAAGGCGTCGTAAAGCTGGGCGACCTGGATATCGGACGGGCTCATTCCGGCCTGCGCGAAGGCCTGCTTGCCGGCTGGAATGGCGCCGGTCTCGATCAGGCTTCCGGGCGAACTCATCGTGCCGCGCGGATGCGCTTCGCCATAGCCGAGAAGATAGGCGGGCTGCTTGGCCCATTTGCGGCCGAGGTCGCCGCGCGTCACCAGCACCGCGCCGCCGCCTTCGCAGGGGATGGAGCAGTCGTAGAAGTTGAACGGATAAGCGATGGGGCGCGAATTAAGCACGTCCTCCACGCTCAGTTCACCCTTGCCGAACATCTTGGCGTCGGGGTTCTTCAGCGCCCATTTGCGCTGGGCAACCGCGACGGCGGCCATGTCGTGCCTGGTGATGCCGCGCTTCGCCATGAACTCGGAAATGATCATGCCGTAAAGCGCGGGGATGAAGGTGCCGTAAGGGGCTTCCATGTCCGGCTCGCTGATCATCTTGGCCGCTTCGCCGCCGCCTTCGCTGATCTTGGCGAACTTGCCCGAAGAGATGCACAGCACGGCCGATGCCCGGCCTTCCTCGATGGCGCGGGCCGCGCGGTTGACCATGGTCGCGAAGGTCGCGCCGCCCAAGGCCAGCGTTTCTGCAAAGCTGGGCTGGATGCCCATTTCCGAAATCAGCTTCTCGTGGATGTAGCAGTCGATCGCGCCGCCGCCGGCCTGGCCGGTGGGAGAAACAAGGATGCCGTCAATGTCCTTCGGCTTCACCGGCCAGGACTTGAAGATGCCCTTGATGATGTCGCGCAGCAGGTCGTGGCCTGATTTGTCGGGATAACGGTCCGGCTTCAGCTCGTAGCTGGCCGCAATGGTAATGTCTGCCACGTGCAATGCCCTCTTGTGATGGCTCCTTTAGCCATAGCAGCGCGCGCGATGAAAGGGGGGATGGCGCGAAATTTATGGCCTGAGCCTGCATCGTTCTTTTCGTTCGCATTATCTTGCCATTCACCGTTGCCTGCCTACATCTGCAGAAGAAAGGAATCTGCAGCGCATGAACGAGGAACGGCCGCCTGAAGGCAACCCCTGGCTCAAGAGCCTGATGGTATGGGGCGGCATCCTTGCCGCACTGTTCATGGTCGCCTCGCTGTTTGGCGCAGGCCAGGGTGCCATGGGCAATGCCATCGCCTATTCCGAATTTCGCGAGAAGGTCGCCGAAGGCAGCGTGCGCGAGGTTCAGATTGCGCCCGAACGCATCACCGGCACGATGAAGAACGACCAGACCTTCAGCACTGTGCCCATCGCCAATGATCCGGGCCTCACCCAGCTGATGCAGGATAATGGCGTGCGCTATTCCGGCGCTGCGGCCGAACAGCCCAATGTGCTGCTCTATATCCTCGTCCAGTCCTTGCCGTTTCTGCTTATCATGGGCGTCGCCTTCTTTGCGCTGCGCCATATGCAGAAGGGCGGCGGCGCGGGCGGCGCGATGGGCTTCGGCAAGTCCAAGGCCAAGATGCTGACCGAGCGGCAGGGTCGCGTCACCTTTGACGATGTCGCGGGCATCGACGAAGCGCGCGAGGAGCTGGAGGAAATCGTCGAATTCCTGCGCGATCCCAGCCGCTTTTCCAAGCTGGGTGGCCAGATCCCCAAGGGCGCGTTGCTGGTGGGCTCCCCCGGCACGGGCAAGACGCTTCTGGCCCGCGCCATCGCTGGCGAGGCGGGCGTGCCCTTCTTCACCATTTCCGGCTCGGATTTCGTCGAGATGTTCGTGGGTGTGGGCGCCAGCCGCGTGCGCGACATGTTCGAGCAGGCCAAGAAGAACGCGCCCTGCATCGTCTTTATCGACGAGATCGACGCCGTGGGCCGGAGCCGTGGCGTAGGCTATG